>JAAYAT010000379.1 GCA_012719225.1 Verrucomicrobiaceae bacterium | reverse complement strand
GTCGGCGACGGTTCGGGTCATCGGGCCGCACTGGTCGAGGGACGAGGCGAAGGCGACGAGACCGTAGCGGGAAACGCGTCCGTAGGTGGGCTTGAGCCCGACCACTCCGCAATGGGAGGCGGGCTGGCGGATCGAGCCGCCGGTGTCCGTTCCGAGGGCGGCGATGGCGGTGCGCGAGGCGACCACGGCGGCGGACCCGCCGGAGGACCCGCCCGCGATCCGGGTGGTATCGTGGGGGTTGTAGCAGGGTTGGATCCCCGAGTTTTCATTCGAGGATCCCATGGCGAATTCGTCCATGTTGGTCCGTCCAAAAGGGATGGCTCCGGCGGCGCGCAGCTTGCGGATGACGGTGGCGTCGTAGGGGGCGGTGTAGGTGCCCTGGAGCATCTTCGAGGCGCACGAGCAGGGGTGCCCTTCCACATTGATGAGATCTTTGATCGCGATGGGAACGCCCCCGAGGGGGAGGGTGGGGTCCGCCTTTTCCGCATCGGCGAGAGCGAGGTCGAGATCGTAAGAGAGGTAGCCGCCGATGGAAGGATCGCGTCGATCGATTTCGCCGGCGAGGGCGGTGATCGCTTCGGACGGGGGGAGGGTTCCGGTCCGGTAGGCTTCCCGGAGTTGGGTGATGGTCAGGTCGGCGACGTTCACGGCGAGGGCGGGCGAGGGGGATGAGGAGGAGGTGGAGAGAAGCGGGGGAAAAGGCGGAAAAAACGGTGTGGTGACGTTTTACGTCGAAAGGGCGATCAGTCCACGACCTTGGGCATGCGGAACTGATCCCGCGCGACGGCGGGCGCGTTCCCCAGGGCGGCGTCCCGTGTCAGACTGGTGTCGGTGGCGATGTCTTCTCGCACGACGTCGTAGACCGCGCCGGCATGGGCGGTGGGTTCGATGTCGGTCACGTCGATGGCGTCGAGTTGCTCGAGGTATTTCAAGATGTGGTCCATTTGTCCCTGGTAGCGCACCGCCTCCTCGTCGGAGAGGGCGATGCGGGCGAGACGGGCGATTTCGCGGACTTTCATGGAGAGCGGGAACCGGATGGAGAAAATCAGAGGACCGGAGCGGCATCCTTCCACTTTTCGTGGAATTCGCGATAGATTTTCGGAGAAATTTCCGAGGGTTTGATCTCGCTGCGACCACCCCAGAAGACATTGGTGTATTCCAGCGGTATGCCGACGTCGGCGAGATGGGCGTCGATGGCCGCCTTGTGTTCGAGGACGCGGTTCCGGTCCGTTCCGTGAACGACACCCATGATGTTGACTCCGCCGAAGCGAGGACCGCCCTCCCGCCAGTAGCAGTGGGTCATGATGAGGTGCCGGCCCACCTCGGAACCAGCCTTCTTCTGCATCCCTTCGGGCACTTTCCAGTGGAAGAGGGCGTTGAAACGGGTCACGCGCTGGCCACTCTGGCTGGGTTTGACGTGCTCAAGAAAGGTGGAAAAACGACCGATAACCTTTTTGCGATTAAGCGCTTCTCCGATTTCATAAAACCGGTCACGGTCAAAGCCGATGGCATCGGCGCGGGGGCCCCAGGGGTCCTCGCAGATTTCGGCCGGAGTGAGTTCCTCTTTCAGGGCGAGGAGCACCTTCCATTCGTCGGGTTCGAGCTGCACGGTGGTGGTGGTGCTCATTTGCGCCGGCGCTTCGGAGCGGGCTCCGGGTTCCATCGACTTGCGGCGGACGTGGCCGACCCCGAGGGCGAAAATGCCGTGGGCCGGCATCAGGACGAACTCATGTGCTCCGGTGAGGCGTCGGAGGACTTCGGCGTGTTCTTCGAGGGACTCGCCCTGAGGCACTTTCAGGGTGGTCCAGAGTTTGTAGTCACTGCCGGAAATCTCGCGATCCGTCGAGCGGGTCACGACGTGGCCGCTGAAGGGATCCTCTTTGAAGATGAAGTCGAAGGTCGCGTCGAGTTTGTCCGTGTCGACTTTCCAGGCGCAGAGAGCGCCGTGGGCCAATTTCGTCGCGAGGAGAGTCTGCCGAACGCGCCGGATCACACCCGCCTCGAGCATCGCCCGGATTCTTGCCAACACCGTCTCCAGGTCCACCCCGGACTTCTCCGCGATATGCTGGAAGGGGTGATGCTGGAATCCGCTCACGAGATCCTCGGAAACCTCGAGGATGCGGGTGTTGACGGGATCGGTGTGGTCGGTGGGGAGGGAAGAGAGGGTTTCGGAACTCATGGAGGCGCAATCTAGCAGTCCGTGGAAAAACCCCAACCCGAAAAATCGGCGGTTTCAAGGTGGCCCGGGCTGGCCCGAACGGTGTGGGGGAGGCGACGCCATCGGAGGCGGGGAAAGGTGGGGAAAGTCCTGATGCCGCGCTTTCCGGAAAGAGCCCGCGATTTTTTGGAGTTCCCCGCCAAGTTTGCGTTGGCCAAGGCGGGGGAACCGGCCCATCAGTGCGGGATGGAGGTGAAAGTGATCGATTTGCAGTTTCAGAATATCCCGGGGGTCATCGCCGCTTTTGTGGTGGAGGGACCGGACGGGACGATTCTCATCGAGACAGGCCCCGAATCCACCCGGGACAATCTCCTTGCGGGTCTGTCCGGCCACGGGCTCGCGCCGGAGGATCTCGCGGGGGTGTTTGTCACCCACATTCATCTCGATCACGCCGGAGCGGCGGGGTGGTTCGCCGCCCGGGGGATTCCGGTGTATGTCCACGAGCGGGGAGCCCGGCATCTCATCGATCCGGGCCGCCTCGTCGCGAGCGCGCGCGAGGTCTACGGCGATCGTTTTGACGCGCTCTGGGGCGCGATGGTCCCGGCACCGGCCGAGTGGGTTCGTCCGCTCTCCGACGGGGCGGCGGTGGATATCGCAGGACTCCGGGTCGAGGCGATCGAGACGCCCGGGCACGCCTTCCACCATCACGCCTTCCGCCTCGGCGACACGATTTTCGCGGGCGATGCGGCGGGGGCGCGACTCGGGGAAAATGCCTATACCTCGGTGACTTCTGCGCCTCCCCAGTTCGATCTCGCCCACACCCTCGCCAGTGTCGCGAAACTGCGTTCGCTCGCTCCGGCGACACTCTACCTGACGCATTTCGGGGCGGTGCCCGATCCCGACGCCCACCTGGCGCACTACGCGGAGACGGTGGAGACAAACGCCGATTTTGTCCGGCAACGCCTCGCGGAGGAGTTCGACGAACTCAGTCTCCAGGTCGCCTACGAGGCTTTCCAGTTTGAGCAAGCCTTCCGCCACCAACTCCCTCGGGATCTCTGGGATCGCTACGAGGCCATCAACGGAACCGCGATGTGCGCCGACGGGATGCGGTTGTATTGGGAGAAGCGGATTGGCGCGGAGACTTGAGTTGCTATTCGCGGCGGATTTCGGTAGATTCGCGTCAGATACGTCGATATGAAACGCCTGCCTGCCCTTGTTTACGCGTCAGTCCTCTCCGCCTGGGCCGTCGCGGGCCTCGACGCGGAGGACGCGCCCGCCGCTCCGGCGAATCCTCCCGAGACGCTTTCCGGACGCCCCGCCGAGTTCAACGATCTCGCCCGGTTGCCCTACGTGCAGCTCCTCCGCATCGCCCAGAGCGACGCCCGCGCCAAGCCGGACGCGGAGAGCTACAAGCTCCGCATTCAGAGCCGCAATCCCAATGTCACGCCGAAGGATCTCAAGCTCTTCCTCGACGTGAAAGACGCGCCGCTCGTGCTGGTCGTGGACAACGACGGATTCATCGAGGTGCCCCACAAGAAGGAACTCATCGAAAAAAATCCCGATCTTGTCGCCAATCAGCCGCGCGGCTCGCTCAATATTTTCGTCGATCTCGAGGTTCCCAAGGTCTCGCCTCCGCAGATCAAGGACGGCAAGGTGGCCTATCAGGAACTTTTCCGTCCTCTCGTCGAGATCCAGACCGAGATGCGCAAGGTGGACCCGACCTTCGGCCTCACCGGGCAGCAGCAGTTCGTTCTCGAAATCGAGACCGGTGAGAAACCGATCAAAATCACGAGGGCCTTCGGCGCGCGCACCTATCGGCCGAACAGCCGGGGCAAGGTCTACATGATCATGGAGTCTTATCTTTACGAGGAAAATCCCCAGGTCGAGATTCCCGACAACGCCAAGATGAACGTCCTGCCCGCCTCGCCCGAAGAGATCGAGGAGATCCGCTCGCGCTGATTCGCGCGTATCGCGTCAGTTGGCAAAACGGGCCTGGAGACCCGTTCTTCCTGTGCCATGCGCTCCTTCCTTCGTCGCCTACCTGCCGGGACGCGCGCGGTTGGCCGGGGGCTTGGTCGATTTTCCCGCTCGGGTGCGGGACGGTTTTCCCGAACGGTCTGTGCGGCTGGATTTGCCTCCCCGGGGGGAGGGTTTGCGTCCGTCTTTGGTTTCCGAGACACGGGAACGGACCCGGAAAACGAAGGGAAGTCCCTCCATGGGGAACTCGCGGCGGATCTGATTTTCGAGAAAGCGCTCGTAGGTCCGCGTCATCAATTCGGCGTGATTGACAAAGAGCAGATACTCCGGCACCGGGACGCGCTGGGGCCGGTCTTCCCTTTTCTGGGTGGCGTAGAGCAGTTTGAGCCGTTTGCTGTGGCGCACCGGCGGCGGATTTTTGGCGATGGCGTTCTGCAGGAGCCGGTTCAAGACGCCGGTGGCGATCGGGTCGGCGGAGATTCGGATGACCTGCGAGATCGCTTCGAAGATTTTCCCGAGATGATCGCGTTGTTTGGCCGAGATCGCGACCTTGGGGGCGTAGGGGAGGAAAAACAGATCGTCGCCGAGTTCTTCCCGGAATTGATCGATCCGGTCCTGGAAACGGGCGTCGGGATGGTAGAGGTCGAATTTGTTGAGCACCACGATACAGGGTTTGTTCTCGTCGATGACCATCTTGGCGATGCGCCTGTCCTGCGTCGTCACGCCGGAAGAGGCGTCGATCACGAGCAGGCAGATGTCGGCCCGGCGGATGGATCGCTCGGACCGCATCACCGAGAAGACTTCGACGGAGGAGTCCCGCCGCGTCTTTTTGCGTATCCCCGCTGTGTCGATGAGGAGGTAGGGCGTCCCGTCGCGCTCGTAGGGCACGTCGACCGCGTCGCGGGTGGTCCCCGCCACGTCCGAGACGATGCTGCGCTCGTCGTTGAGAATGGCGTTGACGAGGGAGGATTTGCCGACGTTGGGCCGTCCCACGATGGCGATTTTCACGGGCGTCCCTTCGAGAGGGGGTTCCTCGTCCGCGGTCGGTTCGGACCGCTCGAACGCGGCGGCGGCGAGATGCTTGTGGATTTCCTCTTCGAGGTCCCCGAAACGGCGTCCGTGTGCTGCCGAGATGTCGAGTTGGGTCTCGAAGCCCAGCACGGAAAATTCCGCCGCTTCGTTGTCGGTCTTGGCCGTGTCCACCTTGTTCGCGAGGAGGAGCACCGGGGTGGCGCTGTTCCGCAGGACGTGGGCGAGTTCGCGGTCGATCGGGTGGACTCCTTCGCGGGCGTCGACCACGAAAAGAATGAGATCGGCCGCCTCGATCGCGATGTCCGCTTCGATGCGGACCTGGGCGGCGAAACCGTCGTCGAGCACGGCTCCGATTCCGCCGGTGTCGGTCAGTTCGTAGGGAATGCGGGCGCGGCTCACTTCGGTGGCGAGGCGATCCCGCGTCACCCCGGGTTGGTCGTGGACGATCGCGATGCGCCGACCGGCGAGGCGGTTGAAAACGGCCGACTTGCCCACGTTGGGGCGTCCGACGATGGCGACTTGGGGTTTGTGGTTACGGGGCATCTGGATCGGGATGGGTGTGTCCTGCTTCTCTCAATTGGTGGATGCCATCCCGGAGATACAGGTAACCGGTGCTAAGGGTCAGCGCCGCCGCCAGATAGATCAACACATCAAGAGGCCAGGGGCGGGAATGGACGCTCCAAAAGTCGATTAAAACCCAGCAGACGCAACTCAACTGTAGAAAAGTACAGATTTTCCCGGTGAGATGGGGTTTGACGCGGGCGGACCCGTTGGTCAGGTGGATGATGAGAACTCCCACCGAGATGATCACATCGCGGGCGATGACGAGGACGGCGAACCAGATCGGGAGACCGGCATGCCAGTTCGTCACACTCAGCGTGACCACTCCGGCGAGGAGCAGCAGCTTGTCGGCGACGGGGTCGAGAAAGCGGCCCAGAGGGGTGCTCTGGTTGTAATGACGGGCGATGTAGCCGTCGAGGGCGTCGCTGAGCGAGGCGGTGGCGAAGGTGATCAGGGCGAGGATGCGGTAGATGACCTTTTCCTGTCCCGCCGAGACGCTGGCGCTGTAGTAGGCCGCGAAAACGATGAACACCGGAATGAGGAGCAGGCGCGCGACCGTGATTTTGTTGGCGAGGGTCATGACCGTATTCTACACTCGAAAAGGAAAGGCGGGCTAATGATTCGACAAGAGAAAGGCATCGGCTAGACTTCGTCTGGCGGATCCGGCAAGGATGCCCGCGACGAATTATGGAGGGAAACAGCAAAAAAACCAATGAAGCCCTGCAGGCCGCCCTCGCGAGCCGCAGCCTGCGCTTTTTCCGGGCGGGACGGGGTTCGGCGAAGGGGCGCACCGGCCCTGAGGATACGGGGCGTTTCGCCGAGAATCTCATGGTCCTGCAAGAATGCGCCCTGCTCCTCGGGGAAAAGCTCGACATGAACGCGGTCTCTCATGCGATCTGTTACGAGGGGGAGGAAACCGCCGGCTTCTGCTTCGATCCGAATTCGAATTCCCAGGATCCCGACGTGGCGGGCGGCCTCGTGAACCGCCGCATGCCGATGAGGGAGTTCATCGGGGCGGTCCGTGACTATATCGGCTCATGAATCCGCAGATCCTTTCCTCCTCCCTCGCCGCCCTGCGGCACACCGGTTCCGTCTTCGGGGTGCTCCTCACGAAAGGGCGCGAAGTATTGCATCAGGACACCGCCCTGCCCGACGACCGCCTCGCCGAGCTGGTCGCCAACCTCGATGACATCGCTTATTATTTCGAGCAGGAAAAACGCCGTCCCGACCAGATTTCCTTCGGCTACGACGGCGGCAATCTCCTCCTTTTCCTGCGGGGCGACCTCCGCCTGCTCCTCCTGCACCACCAGGTGGACGAGGTGGATGACCTGGCTGCCGCAGCCACCGGGTTTCTCAAAGACCATGCGATGAGTGCCCTCGTCGAGCAATGGGCGCTGGAACGCTCTTCCGCCTGAGAGCGTCGAAGTCGGTTGCGGAAAATTTGCCGAGGTGGGGCGGGGGAGAGCCGTCCGCCGCGGTCCCGCCGTACACAAAAAAAGCCGCCATCGCTGGCAGCTTTTTTTTCCTGAAATCGGATCGCGCTCCGGCGGTTACGCTTCGTCGGCACCCGACGCGCTGGCGGTGGCCGCCGTTGTCGGCGTGGCGTTGGCGCTGGTTCTCAGCGTGAAACGGAACTTGTTCTTGTTGCGCTTGGCGTTGGAACGGGCTTTGCGCTTGGCCTTCTGCGTGGGAGTCTCGAAAGAGCGCAGACGGCGCATTTCTTCCATGATGCCCTCGGTCTCCATTTTGCTTTTGAGACGTTTGAGGGCGCGGTCGATCGGCTCGCCTTTTTTAATATCAACTTCGGGCATGGTAGGAATCAGTGGATTTCAGGAATGGTCGGACCTCCCGGATGGGGGCGGAAAGGCGGGAATCTAGGAGGCAAAGCCCGTTTCGTCAAGAGCGGGAATGGGAAGGGCGCGGAATAAATCCGGGGACGGAACCCGCGCCCTCCACGGGATCACACAGGATCAGTCTTCTTTCTGCAGGCTCGCGACCACGCTGAAGTCCTCCAGGGTGGAGGTGTCCCCCTTGACTTCGCCGCCCGAGACGATCTCCTTGAGGAGACGCCGCATGATCTTGCCGCTCCGGGTTTTGGGCAGCATTTGAGCGAAGCGGATGTCGTCGGGTTTGGCGATGGCACCGATTTGGTGGCCGACGTGGTTGCGGAGTTCCTTGGCGAGTTCGTCGCTCGGTTCGATGCCGCTTTTCAGGGTGACAAAGACCACCACCGCCTGCCCTTTGATGTCGTGGGGGCGGCCCACCGCGGCGGCTTCCGCCACCGCCTCATGGGAAACGAGGGCGCTTTCCACCTCGGCGGTGCCGAGACGGTGACCGGAGACATTGAGCACGTCGTCGAGACGACCCACGATCCAGAAATATCCATTCTCGTCGATGCGAGCGCCGTCGCCGGCGAGGTAGACTCCCTCGTATTCGTTCCAGTAGGTTTCCTTGTAGCGCTCCGGATCCTTGTAGATCGTCCGCAGCATGCTCGGCCAGGGTTTGCGGATGACGAGCTTGCCGCCCTCGTTAGGGCCGCATTCCTCGCCCGTTTCGTCGAAGATGGCCGCGTCGATTCCGAAGAAGGGACGGGTCGCGGTTCCCGGGGTGGTCGGGGTCGCGCCGGGGAGGGGGGAGATCATGATCACTCCGGTTTCGGTCTGCCACCACGTGTCCACGAT
>JAAYAT010000378.1 GCA_012719225.1 Verrucomicrobiaceae bacterium | reverse complement strand
CGATGATCCCCAAGGACCGCCCGCCGACCGAGTTTGAAAAGAAAGTCTACGACGCCCTCGCCCTGGTGCCGCGCGGAAAAGTGACGACCTACGGACATCTCGCCCGCTACCTTTCCTGCGGTTCGCCCCGCGCCATCGGACAGGCCCTGCGTCGCAATCCTTTCGCCCCGGAGACACCCTGCCACCGCGTCGTCAGCGCGGACCTCACCCTGGGGGGATTTTCCGGCGCGACCCGGGGAACGCCCATCGCGGACAAGCGCCGCCTCCTCGAACGCGAAGGAGTCGTTTTCGGGAAAAACGGCGCGATCGATCCCTCCTGCTGCTACCGCTACGATGAGTGACCACGAAGAGTTCGACCCCGCCGAAGGCATGCGGGAGGAACTGGCCGGTTACCTCGCCGAACTGGAGCACTACCGCATGCCCTTCGGCCGCTACAAAAACCATCCTCTCCACGCCCTCCCCTACGAATACCTGCACTGGTTCGTGGAAAAAGGCGACGGCTTCCCCTCGGGGCGTCTCGGCGAACTGATGGAGTTCGTCTACCACACCAAAGCCAGCGGATCGGAAATCGTCTTTTCCCGGCTGGGAAAACGCCGCTGAGCGTCCTTTTGTTTCCCCGCTTTGGTTCCCCGTTTCCGTGGGCTCCTATCGCTCCTGCTGCGGGTCCTCCTGCTTCGCCGTGGGATCCCGCACCACCAGCACCCCCTCGACCGATTGGAGAAGCCGCTCGATCCGAATGGGTTTGTGAAGAACATCCCTGACCCGCGCGTCGCGGGTGAGCGCCTCGGGAAGCTGCGGGTCGCCCTTTTCCCGGACAAAGATCACCGCCGGGGCGAGCCGACGGGGTCCCCGACCGGCGGTGCAGGCCTTGGAAATGAGCTCGTAGAGCAGCGGACCGCTCAGCTCCCCGGATTGCATCGCGAAAAGAAACAAGCCGAAGCGCTTCTGCAGCGCCAGTTCGAAAGCGCGCAAGGGGTCGGCGGTGGTGACGACACGGCAATCGGTGAAATTCTGCAAGGTCTCCCGAATGAGGCGCGCGGTCGAGGCGACGGGGTGGACGATGAGAATCTCGACGGTGCCACCCGAGGGCACGGGCTCCGTCTCTGTCGGCTCCGTCGGAGCGCTTTCCCGAGCCGCCACCGGGGCGGTTTCGGGAGGAGACGCTTCCGGCGCCGGAGCGGTCGGAGGCATCCCCTCACCGGGAACCTTCTCCCGCGGTGAGGCGATCTTTCGTAGTGTTCTCCATTTCCGTTCTGCCGGGATTTCCATAAGGGGGGGATGACGCAACCGACCGTTCGAAGTCGTCTCCCAAGATACGCCGAAACGGGGAATAGGGAAAATCTAGGTTTCGCAGGTCAAAAAAAGGGTTGGCGCGCCGTTGCTCTTTGTCGACCTTGGAACGGTATCCGGCCCTCGCTACAACCCTGTCGACTCATGCTCCGAACCCTCCTCATTGCCACTCACAACGCTCACAAAACCAGCGAGATGCGCGCCATCCTCGGTTCACATTTCGACCGTATCACCGATCTCTCCGAATCGCCCGGAACCACTCCTCCGGTGGAAGACGGGGCCACTTTTGCCGCGAACTCGACCATCAAAGCTCTCGCCGCGAGCCGGGCCTACCCCGAGGTCTTCATCCTCGCCGACGACTCCGGACTGGAGGTCGATGCCCTCGGCGGCGCTCCAGGAATTTACTCCTCGCGCTACTCCGGCGAGGACGCCACCGACGCCTCGAACCGGGACAAACTGCTCCGTGAACTCGCACGGCCCGAACACGCCGGCGCCCCCCGCACCGCCCGCTTCCGCTGCGTCGTGACCCTCGCCAAAGGCGGCGAGGTCATCGCTCAATTCGACGGCACCGTCGAGGGATGGATCGCCCGCGCCATGACCGGCGAAGGAGGTTTCGGCTATGACCCGCTTTTCATTCCCGAGGGCCACAATCAGTCCTTCGGTGAACTATCGGAATCACAGAAAAACACCATCAGCCACCGCAGCCGGGCTCTGCAACAGTTTCAGGAATGGCTGCATCGTTCCTCGCGGGATTGAGGGACACCACTGGCCGGATTCTCCTCCACTCAACTCAACTCGATCATGACCGGGCAGTGATCCGACCCCAACACTTCGGGGAGAATCGCTGCGGAACTCACCCGTGGCAGCAGGCCGCTGGAGACGCAGAAGTAGTCGATGCGCCAGCCGATGTTTTTCCCTCTCGCCCCGCCCCGGTAGCTCCACCAGGAATAATGATCGGGTTCGTCGGGATAAAAATGGCGGAAGGTGTCGACGAACCCCGCGGCGAGGATGTCGTCGAATCCGGCGCGTTCTTCATCGGAGAAACCGGCGCTCTTCCGGTTCTGCTTGGGACGGGCGAGGTCGATCTCGCGGTGGGCGACGTTGAGGTCGCCGGCAAAAATGACCGGCTTGGTTTCTTCGAGTTCTTTCACGTAGGAAAGAAAAGCGGCATTCCATTCCATGCGGTAGGGCAGGCGTCGCAGTTCGTTCTGCGAGTTCGGCGTGTAGACGTTGACGACAAAAAACGTCTCGTGCTCGGTCGTGAGGACGCGGCCCTCCTGATCGTGTTCGGGCCAACCGATACCGAGGCGGGACGAGAGCACCGGCACCTTGCTGAGGGTGGCCACGCCGGAGTAGCCCTTTTTCATCGCGGGATTCCAGAAAACCTCCCATCCGCTCTCCTCGAAGGCGACCTCCACTTGATCGCGGCTCGCCTTGACTTCTTGCAGCAGCAACATGTCAGGCTGGTGCAGATCGAGAAATTCCAGAAAACCCTTTTGCAACACCGCACGAATGCCGTTCACGTTCCAACTGATCAATTTCATTCCCATAGCGCTGTCCACCCCTCACGTCTCCCCGGCATCCTGTAAACAATTTTCCCTTGCGATCGGCTGAGACTTGCCGAAATACACCTGTCGCAACCCCGGCCCGCGTGGAAAAGGAAGAAAAATCCACCGGAAACTACATTTTTACAGACAAATCCGCGGGAAAGGGACGCTCTCCAACCCAAATCCAATCGCTTTCCGCAATGATAGAAGTCGAAAATTTACACAAACACTTCGGTGCAAAGGTGGCTGTGGACGGAGTCTCGTTCACGGTGAAGAAGGGCGAGGTTCTCGGATTTCTCGGCCCCAACGGAGCCGGAAAATCGACCACGATGCGCATGGTCACCGGCTTTCTCCCCCCCACGGAGGGCCGGGTCAGCATCGGCGGAGCCGACATCGAGGAAAACGAAATCGAAGCCAAGTCAAAGATCGGCTACCTCCCCGAAGCCGCCCCGCTCTATTCGGACATGACGGTGGAGGGATTTCTCCGCTTTGCCGCCGAGATGCGCCGGGTTCCCGCCAGCGAGATCACCGCGGCGGTGGATCGGGCGATCGAGACGACCTTCCTCGAACCGG
>JAAYAT010000377.1 GCA_012719225.1 Verrucomicrobiaceae bacterium | reverse complement strand
CGGGGCGCTTGCGGCTGTCCCCGCTGCTGTTGACCGTCTCGCCGGCGGAGTTGATCCAGGTGCCGTAGAGGGTGGACTGTTTTTCGACGAGTTTTTCCGAGATGCGATAGCTGCCGGTCGACGTCGCGTAGCCGGGTTTCCCGGAGGAAATGCGCGTGTCGATGACGAGGTGTTGCGCCCCGCCGTCCCTGCGGTAGACCCGGGCCCGCTGCTCGCCGAGACTGATCGCGATCTGGGCGTTGGAGGGGTTCAGGGTGGGCAGCAACTTCTCGTTGACGTAGATGTCGTGGCCTTCGCTCTGGTATTGCTTCGGGGTGGTCCCGATGGAAAGGAGGGAGAAAAATCCGCCTCCCCCGCGTCGGGATCTCGCGGCGGCGACTTCGTGGGAGGCACGCTCCGCTTCGGCCTTTTTCTTGGCTTCGCTCTTGGCACGCGCATTCGCGGCGCGCTTCTGCTCCCGGGCGAGCTTTTTCGCTTCCCGTTTCTGCTGCCTGGCGGCGACAGCGTCCTCGCGAGCTTTGCGGGCGGCGGCCTCGGCTTCGGCCCGCGCTTTTTCCTCGGCGGCGAGGCGCGCTGCCTCTTCGCGAGCGGCTTTCCGCTCCGCGGCCTCCTCGGCTTTTTTGGCGGCGGCGAGCTTCTTCGCCTCGGCGGCCTCGGCGCGGGCCAAGGCAGCGGCTTCTTCCTCCCGCTGGGCCGCTTTGAGTTCCTGCCGCTCCTTCCTTTTCTCGGACCAAGTGAGTGGGGCGGGGCCGGTGTGCACCTCCGTTTTCTTCCCCTTTTTCGCTTCGCCGATGGGACTGCCCGCCGCGGTGAGGGCGGCGTTTTCATTGACGGTGCAGGAACTCAGCAACACTGTGAACAGCAGAATGGACGCTGTCGGAAGCGATTTGAGAAAAAATCTACGTATCATGGAGCATCGATGAGAGGGATGCCGATTAGATGGCGTCCAAACCTCTTCCCGTCAATGTGATTGTGGAAATTTCCTCTAATATTCGCCTCACACAATCGTGCCGGACGGCATCGCGCCCCGAAACCTGGCGACAACGCCGATTCCACACCGGGTATTCTCAGCGCGGTTCCCCGGCTCCGGCGGACGCTGCGGAAGACGCCCCGTCCCCGTCGTTCCCACCCCCTTCTTCAGGCAGGATGTGGTCGATGAGCCGTTGGATGCCCTCTTCGGCGAATTCGCTCTGGGGATACAATTGCCGCGCGGAAAGGAACCAGGCCAGCCCGGAGCCGTATTGTTTCCGGTTCTCCTGATTCTCCGCGTTTTTCAGCGCCTTCACAAAGGGGGCGACGTCGGTGGAGAGGTCCGAGCGTTTCGCGCTCAGGGGGACGTCGTCGGGAAAACGCTGGAAGGTCTTTTCCACGATCTCCCACGCCGCGTGACTGTTCCCCGCCTTGGTGAGCGTGTCGGCCTGTTTCATGACCGTCTCGATCTCCTGGATGTTGCCGATGATCTGTTCGAGGGCCTGGAGCCGCTCGGAGTCCTCGGCGGTGGCGGCCATGTAGCGCGCCTTGTCGGTGAAGATCTGTCGGTAGCTCTGCGTGCCGAGGAGCCGGTCGAACTCCAGCTTGGCCTGTTGCTGCACATCGGCGGAGTCGGCGATGAGGTTGAATTGCTCCTGCAGCATCGGATTGGTCGGCCAGATCTGGGCGGCGGCGAGGATGTTGGATTCGTAGGTCTCGTTGTCGCCTTGGAGCGCCGCGTTCTTGGCCGTGCGAATGCGCATGTTGCTGCTGAGCTTGGCGGTTTCAATCGCGGCGGTGGGCTTGGAGTAATCGAAATCCCCCGCCTGGGCTTTCATTTCCTTCACCAGATTTTCGGCGAGGGCGAAGTCCTTCACTTCGATCGCGTTGACGAGTTGGAAGGCATTTTGTGCATACGACAGGACCATTCGCTTGCGTTCGCGCGGCACGCTCTGGACCGGCGGGAGGTGCTCCCCGGTGACAAAGGCCTGCTGCAACTGGCGCAGCGCACCGTCGATCTCCCCCTGGTCGAGGAGAAACCCGAAGGACTCGACCGACTGCCCCACATCGCGGATGGCCTCGTTGGCAAAGGCGTCCAGGGTGGTGATGGTAGGATTGAAACCTATCGTTTTACTGAAGGACTGTTCCACCTCGGACCCCTCTTCGAACTCCAGCTTGCCGGCGCCGTCTTGGAAAAATTCGGTGTAGAGTCGGGTCGCCATGACGACGTGCTCGAAGCGGCGCTGCAGGAAAAGCTGCACCACGAGCGCCTGGAATTCGAGCTTGGCCTCGACCTCGGAGAGCTGCCCTTTGGCCTTGTTCGCGACCCGTTCCGCCTCGACCTCGGCGATGCGTTGGATGTAGCGCTGGATGTGACCGGCATTGACCGGATTGGTCGCCGGAGGCTCGGCCGCCTTGGGATCGTCCGAGAGCTTGCGTTCCTGACGGACATTGGAAGGCTTCGACCAGGTGTCGAAATTCCAGTCGAGCCGCCGCCGCTGCTCGTCGAGCTGGCGGTTGAGGGACTCCAGCTCGACCTGGGTCCGCTGGGCCAGGTAAACGCGGTAGACGGCGTTGGCGAGGGATTCGCAGAGGCGGGCGTCCTGGGGAAACTGGGCGGTGTACTGGAGTTTGGCGACCGCCTTGGGGAACTTCGCGGCGTCCCGATTGTGCGGGGAGAGGGTGTCGAGAATCTCGCGAATGGACGCCCGATAGGCGATGTCCGCCTCGGAGTCGGCTTCTTCGGCATTGAGGTATTTCTCGAAACGAGCCCGGAAAACCCGGTTGTCGTTCACGTTGAAATTTTTCCCATCAAAAGAGAAGACATCCGTGGTCGGATCGAAATAGGGCACATCATTTCCCGCGAGCTGCTGGTTCCCCTGAGACTGATTGCCACCCGGATTGACGATCGTGGTCGTATTCGAAGACTGCCCGCCGCCCCCGGCCGGTCCGGACGGGGTGCCGCCCCCACTCGTCGGCGGAGTGTAGACCTGTGCGGCGGCCGGCCAGGCGTGGAGCAGGCCGCTCAGGACGAGAGTGGAGAGGAACCGGGTTTTCATGAGAGGGGGGGACACGGGGACCGAACTATAACAATATATCACTCATCTATCGCCTCGGCCACGAGAGTGCCATCGCGATCGACCCGCACGACCAGGACCATCTCGCGGCCGCGCTCAATGTTGATGTTGCTGAAATCTTCGGGAACGAGGATGGGCAGCGGCATCGTCTCGGTCGCGTCGCTGGCCTCGAAACTGATGAGGCGGCCGCGATCCGGAGTCCAGCGCAGGGTCTCCTCGACCTTGCCCTCGACCCGGTAAACGTTGCCGCGCAGGCTGTTGCCGTTGGTGCGGTAGGTCGTGAGGCTGAGCGGGGAGGCGTTGCCAGTGGAACGTTTTGCGCCGGGTGGTCGCCCTTCTCCGAAGAGCCCCCCGGCGATCAGTTGAAACAGCAGGGCGGCGATGACAACAAATCCGAGAATCGCGGCGGCGATCCCCGCGATTTGTCCGATGTTTACTCCAGAGCTGGCTCTTCTCGGCATGATTCCAATTTCGAGTACCTTACAACAAGGCGGAGAGCTTAGCACGGGCGGAAATCACGAGGGAAGCAAAATGATGCCGGATCGTTTTGCTGTTGCTCCGTTCCCCCATCCCGCCGACACCGCCCCCCTTACACCATCCCCGCCGGATCGAGCCACTTGTCGAGTTCGTCAGGCGGCAGGACGGCGCGCGCCTCGCAGATTTGACGGACGGTTTTCCCCTCCGCGACCGCCTCCTTCGCGATCTCCGCAGCGAGTTCGTATCCGATGCGGGGGGCCAGGGTGGTGACCATGGCCATGGACCATTCGATCAACTCGGCGCAGCGGTCTTCGTTCGCGGTGATGCCGTCGAGACAGCGCTCGCGGAAAACATCGAGCACCCGGCTGAGAAGTCGGATCGACCGCAGGGTGTTCTGCACCATCATCGGCATCATCACGTTGAGTTCGAGATTGCCGTTGGCACCGCCCCAGGCCACCGCGGTGTCGTTGCCGATGACCTGGGCGCAGACCTGCATGACCGCCTCGGACATGACCGGGTTCACCTTGCCCGGCATGATGGACGAGCCCGGCTGCGTCGCGGGCAGGGCGATCTCGCCGAGACCGCAACGAGGCCCCGAACCGAGCCAGCGGATGTCATTGGCAATTTTAAAAAGGCTCGTCGCGATGGTGCGGAGTTGGCCGCTCGCCTCGACGATGGCGTCCCGCGCGGCCTGGGCTTCGAAACGGTTCTCCGCTTCCACGAACGGAATCCCGGTCTTCTCCGAAAGAAACCCGATCGCATGCTCCGCAAAACCCGGAGGGCAGTTCAGCCCCGTGCCCACCGCAGTGCCCCCGAGCGGGAGTTCCGCCAGGGCCGCGAGAGCCTTGTTCGCCCGCACCACCGCCAGATCGAGTTGCCTGGCGTAGCCGCCGAATTCCTGACCGAGACGCACCGGAGTGGCGTCCATCAGGTGGGTGCGCCCGATCTTGAGAACCTCGTGGAACTCCCGCGCCTTCGCCGCGAGACTGTCCCGCGCCTTTTCAAGGGCGGGCACCAGATCCGCTTGCAGGAGCATCGCCACCGCGAGGTGCATCGCCGTGGGAAAGGTATCGTTGGAGGACTGGCTCTGATTGACATGATCGTTGGGATGGACCGGCCGCTTCGAGCCGACCGGCTCGCCCGCCAGTTGCGAGCAGCGATTCGCGATGACCTCGTTGGCGTTCATGTTGGTGCTGGTGCCCGATCCCGTCTGGAAGACATCGACGACAAAATGCTCGTCGAGTTTTCCCTCGAAAACCTCGGCCGCGGCGGTCTCGATGAGATCGACCAGTTCACCGGGCACCACGCCCAGCGCCCGGTTGGCCCGTGCCGCCGCCCATTTGATGAGTCCGTAAGCATGGATCAGAGCCGGGTCGAGGCCCTCTCCGGAGACCGGAAAATTCAGGACGGCTCGTTGTGTGCTCGCCCCCCAGAGCGCCGCTTCCGGCACCTCCATCTCCCCCATCGTGTCGCGTTCGATTCGTGTAGCAGATCCGTTCATGCCCCATGTTACGACAGCACGAGCGGCTTGGGTAGGTTTTAAGAGGGGTCGGTGCCTTGAGGCCAAAGGCGGTTCCCACGCCAGCTCAAGGAACGGGGCTTTCCCAGCCCCGACGAAGCCTATCGGGCGGAGCCAGTGAAGGGCGCTAGAAAAAGCGCCCCTCCTTGGGGTCGAAGCTGGATACTGCGCCAGCTCAAGGAACGGGGCTAAGGACACCATCGCTCAACCCCGCAAGCGCCATCCTTCCCAACTCCCAATTGACTTCGTTTCACTCCGTCCACCCGCTTCGCGTGTTCCCAACTCCTAATTCATCATTCATAATTCATAATTCCCACCCCCTCCCCGTGATCGCGGACTACCCATCGACCCGGCTCTTCGCGAAGATCCCGCCATGACTTCCCCGCTTTCACGCCGCCGCTTCACCGGACTTTCTCTCGCCACCGCGACCTCCCTGCTGGCTCCGATGCGGGCGACGGCCGCCTCGATCGAGCTCCTCGAAACGAGGGTCATCTCCCCGCAAGCGAATTACTACCACGGCTGGCCCACCCTCACGCGCACAAAAAATGGCGACCTGTTCGTGGTTTGGTCAGGTCGTCGGGTCGCTCACGTCTGTCCCTTCGGCAGCGTCGAAATGATGCGATCCCGCGACGGGGGCACGAGCTGGACCTTTCCCCGTACCCTCCACGACGGCCCCATCGACGACCGCGACGCAGGCATCCTCGAGACGGCCCAGGGCACCCTCGTCGTCACCACCTTCACCTCGCTCGCCTACCTGCCCCAGGTCGAAGAAGGCGGGAGCAAGGCGAAGGATCCCGACTGGCTCGCCGCGCATCACCGCATCACCGACGAAGAGATCCGTCGCAACGAACTCGGGACCTGGTGTTTCCGTTCGGAGGACGGAGGGCTCTCCTTTTCAGGACGCATCGACACCCTCGTGAACAGCCCGCACGGTCCCTGCCAGCTCGACGACGGTCGGCTCCTCTATCTAGGCAAGGAACTCTGGACCGACGGCAAGCGCATCGGTGCGGCCGAATCGAAGGACGACGGCAAGACCTGGCAATGGCTCGCCGAGATCCCCACCCGCGAAGGAGACCAGGGGAAAGACTATCACGAACTCCACGCGGTCCAATGCTCCAGCGGGAAAATCGTCGCCCAGATCCGCAACCACAACGCGGCCAACAAGAGCGAAACCCTGCAAACCGAATCGACCGATGGAGGAAAAACCTGGTCCGTGCCGCACCCCATCGGGGTCTGGGGGATGCCCTCGCACTTGCTCCGGCTGCGCGACGACAGGCTCCTCATGACCTACGGGTATCGCCGCAAGCCCTTTGGCAACCAGGCCCGCGTCAGCTCGGACGAGGGCGTCACCTGGTCGGAGCCCCTCGGTCTCTCCGAGGACGGCGTCGGCGGCGATCTCGGCTATCCCTCCACCGTGGAACTGGATGACGGCAGCTTTGTCAGTGTCTGGTATGAAAAGATGGCGGATTCGCCGATGGCCCAGCTCCGGCAGGCCCGCTGGAAGCTCAAGGGGTGAGCTCTCACTCCTTCCCGATGCACCAGAGGGCGCTGTGGGTGCGCACGAAGACATCGCCGCCCGCGACCGCGAGGGAGGAGTTGGTTTCTTCCCCGAGATCGCTCTGGGCGATCACCTTGAATTTCGTCGGGTCGACCGCGAAGACGACCGTGTCCCCCGCCTGGCTCAAAGTGTAAATGCGGTCACCGGCAAGGAGGAAGGAACCCCAGGATTTTCCGGCGCCGGGGAGCCGATCCCTCCAGAGCGTTTTCCCGGTTTTCATGTCGTCGCAATAGACGACTCCGCCGCTGTTCTGGTAGTAGAGCTTGCCATCGACAGCGACGCCACTGCCGATCCCGCCGTTGTGCCGCACCTCGTGCCAGAGCCGGTGGGTTTCCGTGACATCGCCCGTGCCGCCGACTTTCACGCCGACGGAGTTGCCGTAGTAGCCGCCCATCGCCACCACCACACCGTCATCGTAGACCGGCGAGGAGTAGATCAAGGGATTGAGCCCCTGACAGGTCCACAGCACTTCCCCGGTGGTCGGCTCGAAAGCTTTCAATTCCAAAGGAAAGCTCATGATCAATTCGATTCGCTCCCCGGTGTCGACGAGAATGGGGGTGCTGAACGAACCGATCACGCCGTCGTCGCTTTTCTCGCGAAATCCATCGGTGCTGTCGACCGGTTTCCACTCGGGTTCCCTCCACTCCCAGACCGTCTCGCCAGTGGCGCGGTCGAGTCCGTAGAGGACCGCGTTCTTGGCGGGACCGTGATAGTGGATCACGAGATTTCCGGTCAATACCGGAGAACTGGAGTTGCCCCAGATGTGGTCGATCGCGCCGAGGTCGCGATGCCAGATCTGCTCGCCCTCGTGGTCGTAGG
>JAAYAT010000376.1 GCA_012719225.1 Verrucomicrobiaceae bacterium | reverse complement strand
TGAGGGACGCAACCCAGCCGGAGAGCGAGGTGTTTTCATCGACGGCAAAATGTCTCGCTTTGCGACAGGTTTCCTTCGCCAGTTTCAAGGTAACATTCATGGAAATATTTCAGTGCGGCACGTTTGCGCGATTACACGAAAACGCGGTTGCGTCAAGCCGTCGGCTCCCCGGGACAGGGGCCCCACCTTCACCAAAGGGGATGTGACCCCGGAGGTCTCTCGTTGGCAATAAGACAGAGCAAGACCCCTCACGCCATCAGGGCCTTCACCGGATTGACGAGTTCGACGCCGGTGAGGCGGCCGTCGAGGCCCTGGTGTTTGTAGGTGAAGCGTTCGTGGTCGAATCCGAGGAGGTGCAGCACGGTGGCGTGGAATTCGCTGATGTGGAGGGGATCGCGGACGATGTTGTAGCTGAAGTCGTCGGTTTCGCCGTAGATGGTGCCGCCCTTGCTGCCGCCGCCGGCCATCCACATGCTGAAGCAGCGCGGATGGTGGTCGCGGCCATAGTTTTCCTTGGTCAGCTTGCCCTGGGTGTAGATGGTGCGGCCGAATTCTCCGCCCCAGATGATGAGGGTGTCTTCGAAGAGACCGCGCTGTTTGAGATCTTCGATGAGGGCGGCGCAGGGTTGGTCGACATCGCGGCACTGGTCGGGCAGGCGTCCCGCCACATTGGAGTGGTGGTCCCAGTTGTTGTGGTAGATCTGGACGAACCGCACGCCGCGTTCGACGAGGCGACGGGCCATCAGGGCGGAGTTGGCGAACGAGCCGGGGGTTTTGGCGGCTTCGCCGTAGAGCTTGTAGATGTGCTCGGGTTCGGATGCGAGGTCGGTCAGTTCCGGCACGCTGGCCTGCATGCGGAAGGCCATCTCATACTGTTGGATGCGGACGCGGGTCTCGGGGTCGCCGATGGACTCGTAGTTGAGCCGGTTCATCGCGTTGATCCCCTCGATGGTCCGGCGACGCACCGTGTCCCGCACTCCGGGAGGGTTGTTGATAAAAAGGATGGGATCGCCCTTGCTGCGGAAGGAGACGCCGGCGTGTTCTCCGGGGAGGTATCCGCTCGACCAGAGGCGGGCGGAGATGGCCTGCTCCTGCTCGCGGTTGGTCGGTGTGGCCACGAGGACGACGAAGGTGGGCAGGTTCTCGTTCATCGAACCGAGACCGTAGGAGGCCCAGGCACCGAGGCAGGGGCGTCCGGTGACCTGGTTCCCCGTCTGCATCGCGGCGATGGCGGGCTCGTGATTGATCGCCTCGGTGTGGAGCGAGCGCATCCAGCAAATGTCGTCGGCCCGCTGACCGAGATGGGGGAGGAGCTCGCGGTTCATCCACATGCCGCATTCGCCGCGCCGGGCGAATTCGAATTTCGAGGGGGCGATGGGGAAGCGGGCCTGGCCGCTGGTCATCGTGGTGAGCCGCTGGCCCTGGCGAATGCTTTCGGGGAGGTCCTGGTCGTAGCGCTTCACCATTTCCGGTTTGTAGTCGAAAAGATCCATCTGGGAGGGACCGCCGACCATGTGGAGGTAGATGACCCGTTTGGCTTTGGCGGGAAAATGACTGACCGGGAAGGGCTCGTCGGCCGGCGCGGCGGAGAAGATCTCGCGAGGGCCTGACAAAGCGCCCAGGGCCGCTGCTCCGAGCAGGTTTCGTCCGTTGGCGAAGAAATGGCGGCGGGTTTGGTTGGCCAGGAAATCGTGGGGGAGCGGGGAGGGTTTCATTGCCATGAGATCATTTGTTGACCGCCTCGTCCAGATTGAGGAGCTGGTTGCAGAGCATGGTCCACGCCGCGAGCACGGGCGGTGCGATGGCGGTGTCGGCGGGGCTTTCGCCGACGGCGAGGAGGGCGGCGGCATCCTCGGGGTGGGTCTGGTAATGCGAGAGCAGGGAAACTTGGCTCGACCGCATCACCGCGGTCTCCTCTTCGCGGAGCGGGCGGGAGAGGACGCGGCGGGCGACGAGGTCGAGGGCGCGCAGTTCGTCGCCGCAGCTTTCCTTGAGGGCGTGTGTCGCGAGATGGCGGGCGGCTTCGACGAACTGGGGATCGTTGAGGATCACGAGTGCCTGGAGCGGGGTGTTGGTGCGGTCGCGTTTCGTGCAACTGACTTCGCGGTTGGGGGCGTTGAAGATCTCCATGCTGGCGGGCGGGGCCATGCGTTTCCAGAAGTTGTAGACGGTGCGCCGGTAGAGTCCCTCGCCCTCGTCCTGGACGTATTTGGCGGTGCCCATGCCGACGGTTTCCCAGACGTTTCCGGGTTGGTAGGGTCTCGTGCCGGGGCCGCCCATGCGCGGGGAGAGGAGTCCGCTCGCGGCGAGGGCGGCGTCGCGGATCATCTCGCCGTCCATGCGAAAGCGGGGCCCGCGGCTGAGGAGGCGGTTGTCGCGGTCTTTTTCGAGTTTCTCGGGGGTGAGGAGGGCGGCCTGGCGGTAGGTTGCGGACATTACGATGGTTTTGAAAAGCGCCTTGGTGTCCCAGCCCGATTCGAGGAAGCGGAGGGCGAGCCAGTCGAGCAGTTCGGGATGGCTCGGGGTTGCGCCCATGATTCCGAAATCGTCAGGAGTGGCGACGATGCCGGTGCCGAAAATCTGCTGCCAGAAGCGGTTCACGGTGACGCGGGCGGTGAGGGGATTGGCGGGATCGACGAGCCAGCGGGCCAGTCCGAGTCGGTTGGCGGGGGCACCGTCGGGGAGGGGGTGAAGCACGGCGGGAGGTGCCGCCGCGACGAGTTCTCCGACCTGGTCGTAGGCACCTCGCAGGAGGATGTGGGCCATGGCGGGGGAGTCTTTTTTCTCCTCCTGAATGTGGGTCACCGGACTGCGACGCCGGATCGTCTCGCGCTCTTTTTCGGCTGTCAGGACCGCGTGATTAAGTTTTTGCCAGGCTTCGTCGCGGGCCGCGAGGTAGTGCTGGAGGAGGGCTTCGGCCTGCTCGGGCTTTCGTTTCTCGTCGGCCGCGAGGGCGGCGTGGAGACCGGGGAGCGCGTGGAGCCGCGCGGCGTCGGCGGCGGTGAGGCGTTTTTTGAAAAGGCGCAGATCCTGGACCTGGCCGCCTTCGAAAGCCATGCCGTGGCTGCGTTGTCCCAGCCGCAGCGGTGTCGCCGCGCGGGTCTCGGCGTCGGCCCGGAGCTTGTCGACGGTGGTGCGCAGGGGGGTGTCGACGCCGTTGAGGTAGAGTCGCACTCCGGCGGCTTTTCCGCTGCCGTCGTAGGTGACGGTGAGATGCTGCCAGCGTCCCGGGGTGAGGACCGCTTTGGTCGTCGTGACCTTGAGCGCGTTCCCGGGCCAGGTGTCGATGAGGTGGAAGGCGAGGTTGCGGTTTTCCTGGAGAATATCCCATCCGCGATGGGCCGCCCGGTCATCCATCCGGGCGATGAGGGAACCGCTGAAACCATCCTTGGGAGAGCGCACCCAGAGGGCGATGCTGAAGGCTTCGTCGCGGGCGAAGTGGGCGAGATCGCCCAGCTCGACGGGAGTGGATTTTGTCAGGACAGGGGCCCGGCCGAAGCGCCCGCCAGCCGCCCAGGCGAGTTCGCCGGACACCTCGAAGCGCGCCCCGGCGGGAATCCGCGCCGCGAGAGCGGAACCTTTGCCTTCGTTGAGGGGAAGGTGGGCGACGAGGCCCTCTTCGGGCATGTCTTCCTCCAGGCCGACGGGGGTCGCGGTGGCGAGCCAGCTTTGAAATTCCGGTGCGACGGCGGTGCGGCGCTCCTGCCGCTTCGCCGAAGCCGCCGCGATCTCGTCGGGGAGGGCGTCCCAACGGACCCGGTCGGCCTCGTTCGGCAAAACGAGGATGGGGCCGCTGTCCTTGACGTTGCCGTCCTTGGGGCCCTGCGTGGTGTTGCGGAAAAATGCGGCCATGGCGTAGTAGTCCTTCGCGGTGATCGGATCGAATTTGTGGTCGTGGCACTGGGCGCAGTTCAGGGTCAGTCCGAGATAGACCCAACCGAGCGTCTGAACCCTGTCGGAAGCATAAAAGGCGAGATTTTCCTCGTCGATGGTGCCGCCTTCGTTGGTCGTCATGTTGCAACGCTGGAAGCCGGTGGCGACGAGCTGGCTCTCCGACGGGTCGGGGAGGAGATCACCCGCGATCTGCTCGACGGTGAACTGGTCGAAGGGTTGGTTGCGGTTGAAGGCGGCGATGACCCAGTCGCGGTAGGGCCACATCTCGCGGTAGTTGTCGAAATGGAGGCCGTGGGTGTCGGCGTAGCGCGCCGCGTCGAGCCAGTAGCGGCTGCGGTGTTCGCCCCAGCGCGGCGAGGCGAGATAGCGGTCGACGCGTTTTTCGTAGGCATCGGGATCCTCGTCGGTGACAAAACTCTCGACCTCCTCCAGCGTAGGCGGCAGTCCGGTGAGGTCGAGGGCGAGACGGCGGAGGAGGGCGCGACGGTCCGCTTCGGGCGCGGGGGTCAGTCCGGCTTGGGCCAGTCGCGCGAGGACGAAGCGGTCGATGGGATTGACGCCCCAACTTTGTTTCGGGAGGGAGGACGGGTCGGGTGACTCCGGCGCGACGAAACTCCAGTGCGGCTGCCATTTGGCCCCCTCGACGATCCAGCGGCGGATCACCGCGATTTCCTCGGGTTCGAGCTCCTTGTGAGAACCCGGTGGCGGCATGATGTCGTCGGGATTGTCGCTGACGAGACGTCCGTAAAAGGAACTTTCTCCGGGCTTGCCTGGAATCACGACGGGGTCGGCACCCTCGCCGCCGAAGAAACCCCGCTCGGTGTCGAGGCGGAGATCGGCCTCGCGGGTGGCAGAGTCGGGGCCATGGCATTGGAAGCAGGCGTCGGCGATGATGGGCCGCACGTCTCGGTTGAACGAGAGCGGGGCGTCGGCTGCGGCGATCAGAGAAAAGCCGCCCCAGCCGCTCGCGAGGGTCGGGAGCAAAAGAAGAGTTTTCCGAATCATGGGAAGTGTCGCATCGGATCGAAGGAGACGGAACGTCTGGAGAAGACATTCTCTCTCAAAGCAATGTCTCGGCACGAGGAGAAACTTACGCGGAAAGTCGGGCGGAAGGTGGCGTGATCGTGGGCGGCGGAGAATCCGGAGCCGGGAAACCGCCGAGAGCGATTCGTTTTTTCTTCCCAGCTC
>JAAYAT010000375.1 GCA_012719225.1 Verrucomicrobiaceae bacterium | reverse complement strand
CCCGTTTTCCACAGCCGGAGAGGATAAGTCCGACAGGCTCCGAGAAAAGCGCCCCTCCTTGAGGCCAAAACGTGGTTCCTACGCCAGCCAAGGAACGGGGCTTTTCTAGCCCCGACAAAGCCTATCGGGCGGGGCTTGCACATGCGGACACCGTTGATCCCCCGGCGGCTCACCGGGACGGTTCGCCCTATCTTCGCCAAACGTGCTTCGGCAGCGGATCCGACCTTCAATTCGAGCGCAGTTGGAAAAGGCGGCGCGGCGGGTTGGCATTCCCCCTTTCCCCTCTTTCGGGATCGCCGCCCTCCCCGCGCCGGGACTGCGGACCGAAAATCCCCTGGCCGAGTTTTTTCAATCCCTCGATGGGGATGTTGGTCATCTCGGAAATGACCTGCGCGGGGACCTTGCCGAGATTGGAAATGTGTTTGGGTTTCCAGACCGGCTCGCTGATGGTTCCGGTGCAGGAATAGGTCAGCAACTCGCTGACGGGCGTGAGGAGGGTGCGGGAGAGCGCGTCGCGGGTGTTCGCGACCGCCTCGAAATCGACCGATTTGTCGATCAAGGACACCGTGCCGGCCCCGCGCACACGGAAGGCCTGGGTCAGCGCCTCGACATCGTCGGTGACGAGGACGCCCCGGGAGATGGTGAAGCTGGCGGAGGCCTCCCTGGCGACGCTGTGCCCGTTGTTCTCCCCCTTGGCATCGTCTTGGGAAATCAGCTTGGAGAGCGGCCCCAGCACGGGGATGGCGAAGAGGTATCCGTCGGAGATGCTAGCCTCGCCACCTCCACGGATCGAGGAGGCCTGTCCCGCGTTCCCGGCGAGGTGGAAGGCCGCGTCGACGCTGCCCTTGATCGCGTCGCGTTCGCTGTAGTGTCTCGTGACCGCCTCCAGCGGCACTCCCGACACCCTGACCTCGGCCTCGAAGGGTTGCTCCTGGGAACGCACGTTTTTGGCGTCGTAGGCCAATTCAAAACGACCGCCGAAGACCCCCGCCTCCAAAGTGGTGAGATGAACCCGGCTGCCCTCGACGACCACTTCGCCGCTTGGTTCGGTCAGCGTCAGGGTCTTGCCGAGAAAGACGTAGCGGGCGTCACCGCCTCCGGCGAAAGAGATTTTGAGTTCATTGCGCCGCGGTTCGTCCCCCACTTCCTCGGCGCGCCGGGCGTCGAGGAGACCGGCGAGCCGCACCGTGGGAGGACTGGTGTGCTGGTAGCGCTCCAGCGCGGTCGCCAGTTTCGGACTGAAGGCTCGGGCGCCCTCGATCGGGTCCACCGTAGAGACCACCCCTTTGACCTCCCATTGCTTGGCCTTCACATTGTTCTGGGCGAGTTCGGCGACGATCTTGCCCTCCTCGCGGACCAGCGCGACATTACGGAACCACTGCGTTTCCGCATCGCTCTCGAAGTCGGTCTCCATTTCCTGAAAAGCGACGCCGTTGAGCCGGAAGTGCCGCAGATCGATCTCGCCCCGGTTGGTCCAGGCCATCGGATTCCAGCCCTCCCCTTGTCCCACCGCCGCGATGTAGATGGTCGAGGCCTCGCCGAAATTCCACGCGTCGATGAACTTGCGCCCTTTTTCATCGAAAAAAGGACGGAAAACGAGCGGGTCCAGCTTGATCTCGGTCTGGTAGCGGACGCTGGCATCGCCGTGTCCGGGTTCGTACTTGAGATTGAGAAAGGCCACCCCGGTCTTGTGGTCGAGTCGCAGATTGCGCAGGTAAAAGCGCTCGCCCGCGGCACGGAATCCGAAGTCGAGTCCGGAAAAAACCGTTCCCCGCGTCACAAACCGCTCGGCCCGCAGCTCGCCGAGGATCTCCCCGGGGAAACCTTTCGCTTCGGCGCGATTTCCGCCGAGGACGAGATGTCCCTTCGCCTTGATCGTCGGCGGGGTGAAAAAGACCACTTCGCGGAGTTTTTTGTCATTCGAAAACAGGGCCGCGAGACTGGCGATATCGGCTTGCGACTCCATTGAGAAATGGAGTTTGTTGTCCTCCCCGGTCCACTCTCCGGTGAGGTCGAGGCTGCCTTTGGCGTCGCGGATTTCGAGTCTTTCGATCACCGCGCTCCCGGACCGCCCGTCGTAACGGAGATCGGCGTCGAGGGATTCGACCCGGTAGGTCTGCCCCTCTTTGTGAAACGACGGGAGCCGCACCTGGGCGCGGGCCGTGGTGGTGGCGAGATCGTCCAAATCCCCCCGGAACTCGACCATGACCTCGGGGCGCCCCCCGGAAAAGGTGTACTTCTCGAAGTCTTGCAGAAAACGCAGCACCTGGCGTCTTTGCCGGTCGAGGCGAGCGGAGCCGTCCTTCTCGTCCGCCTCTTTTTCCTCCCGCCCGTCCAGTGGAGGTCTCACCAGAGACCCCCGGATG
Source organism: Verrucomicrobiaceae bacterium (assembly GCA_012719225.1). Taxonomy (GTDB): domain Bacteria; phylum Verrucomicrobiota; class Verrucomicrobiia; order Verrucomicrobiales; family DEV007; genus Arctic95D-9. Next base: position 6,139 of record JAAYAT010000375.1, on the reverse strand, counting down.
GACAGGTCCACGCCCACGACCGAGGCCTCGGCCTTGACAATCTCGATGACACTCTCGGTGATCACGACGCGGCCCGAGAGTCCGGTGACCCGCAAGCGGCGTCCCTGGGGATTCGCCGGATGGAGCGGGAGCGAGAGGCTCGCCTCCTGCACGTCGAGGGTGTTGATCGAGATTTGCTTCTCATTGAAAATCCGGCTGAGATCCACGTCGAGATATACATCGTCGATCACCGCCACCTCCTGGGAGCGCGTCTCGTCCTGGAAAAAACGCACGTCCTCGGCCACCAGACCGCGGAAGGCCCCCAGAGTCAGCTTGCCTATGTCCACGTGGTAGCCGCGTTGCGCGAACTCGCGCTCGATCGCATCGCGCCAACTCTTCGTGAAACCTTCCTTCCGCGCATAAATCGCCGCCCAGACGAGTCCGCAGGTCGTAAGAAGACAAAGAAAGAGAAATAATCGACGGATATGACGCATCGGGGGCGGACGGAACTAGGAGGACGGACGGAACCCGCGAGTTTCTTCGAGAATGAGATTTCCCGCCAGCATTTTCCGCCCGGAAACGTCTTTCTGCGTGACATAAACGATTGGAGACTGCAAATCCTTGGCCTAATCTCCGAATTTCCACAACAATCCACAACAAATGCGCATCATCGCCGGCACCGCGGGCAGCATCCCGCTCAAAGTCCCCCCTTCCCTCACCCGGCCCACCGCGGATCGCGTCCGCGAGGCCGTCTTTTCGGTGCTCGGAGATCGAACCGCCGGAGCCCGAGTCCTCGATCTCTTCGCCGGGTCGGGCTCGCTCGGGCTGGAGGCCCTGAGCCGTGGGGCCAGCGAAGCCACCTTCGTCGAGTCCCACGGACCCGCCTGCACCATCATCGGGGAGAACCTGCGGAAAACCCTTCTCACCGGAGCGAATATCCAGCGCCGTGACGTCTTTTCCTTTCTCGCCACCGCGCCCGCGGGACGCTACGATCTCGTCTTCGCGGACCCACCCTACGCCCGGGACGAGGCCACGCTCGCCCGGTACACCGCGCTCCTCACCCTGCCCGCCCTCGCCGCAACGCTCGTGCCCGACGGCATTTTCGTCCTGGAAAGTGGTGCCGACACCGCCTTGCCCGAGACCCCGTATTGGGAGATCGTCAGGGAAAAAACCTACGGCGGCACCCGCGTCAGCTACCTCGCCCCTATCCCCGCGCCGCCTTTTCCCGCCTGAATTTCCCCATGCCACGTCCGGTCGTTTATCTCGTCTACAACCTCCTCCTCCCCGTTCTCCTCCTGATCGGGCTGCCCGCCTTTCTCCTCAAAGGCCTGCGCCGGGGTGGACTCACGCGGAATTTCCGGCAGCGCCTCGGTTTCTTTTCCCGCGAAACTCTCGACCGCTTCGCCGGGAAAAAACCGATCTGGATTCACGCCGTCAGCGTCGGGGAAATTTTCCTCGCCCTGAAAATCATCGACGCGATCCGCCAGGCCGACCCGACCCGGCACCTCGTTCTCAGCACCACCACCACGACCGGCTACCGCGTCGCGGTGGAAAAGGAATCCGGCAGCCTCACCGTGATCCACAATCCCGTCGACCTGCCTTTTGTCACCGCCCGGGTCATCCGGCTCATCGATCCCTCGCGCCTCGTCCTCATCGAAGCCGAGATCTGGCCCAATCTGGTCGGGCAACTGAAGCGACGCGGCATTCCCGCCGTCCTCATCAACGCCCGTCTTTCCCCCCGCTCCGAGCGTCGTTACCAAATGGTGAAGGGACTCATCGCTCCGATTTTCTCCCTCCTCGACGGGGTCACCGTGCCGTTTGAAATCGACCGGGCCCGCTGGGCCGGACTCGGCGTCCCGAGCGAGCGCATCGCGGTGACCGGCAGTGTGAAATTTGACAACGCCGGTCACGGTGCCGCCGCCGCCGAACGGCAGCAGACCCTCGCCCGATGGCTCGCCGACACCGGAATGCCCGCGACGCACCGCATCCTCCTCGCCGGGAGCACCCACGACGGGGAGGAAACACTGCTCGCCCTCCTCTCGGAACGACTCCGTGCCGAGGTGCCCGAACTCGCCCTCGTCATCGTCCCCCGCCACGCCGAACGCGGTGCCGCGATCGCCGCCCAGCTCCGCGACCTCGGTTTCGACCCCGTCCTGCGGGTGGAATCCAACAGGGTTGCGCGGGACACCCAAGAGGGTTCGCCCCCTCCGACGGAGACCTCGCGCGGCCGGATCTGGATCGCCAACACCACCGGAGAATTGCGCGCCTGGTTCCCCCTCGCCGAACTCGTCGTGATCGGGAAAAGCTTTTGCGGCGGGGGCGGACAAAACCCCGTCGAACCCATCCTCTGCGGCAAACCGGTCGTGGTCGGACCGCACATGGAAAACTTCCGCGATGTCGTGCTCGACCTGCTCGCGGTCGACGGGATCGCCCAGGTCGCCGACGCGGAGTCGCTCCCCACCGCCCTGCTCACGCTGCTGCGCCAGCCCGATCTCGGATCGGCCATGGCCCGCCGGGGCGCCGCCGCGATGGCACGGCACGAGGGTGCCGCCGCGCGCAACGCCGACTTTCTCCTCGCCGCCGGACCAGTCGGATAGAGGAATGCGAAGCCCGACAAGGCGGCGCTGGACAGAAGCCCCCGTTTCCTGCACCATTACGGCCCCCGAGAGTCCCTTCGCATGCCCGATTTTCCCATCCTCGTTCACGACTACTGGCCCGTCCTCCTGTCCTATCTGGTCGGGGCGACTCCCTTTGGTTTTCTCGCCGGGAAAATGAAGGGTATCGACATCCGCGAACATGGCAGCGGCAATATCGGCGCGACCAACGTGCTGCGCGTCCTCGGCAAGCCGGTCGGCATCACCGTGCTCGTCCTCGATGTGCTGAAAGGACTCGTTCCCGTGATGATCGCGAAGCTCGCGAGCGATTCCTCCCTCCTCCACATCGCCACGGCGATGGCCGCGATCCTCGCGCACAACTACACCTTCTGGCTCGGTTTCAAAGGCGGCAAGGGCATCGCCACCACGGGCGGCGCGATCCTGCCACTGATGCCCTGGGCACTCCTCGCCGCCGTGATCGGCTGGATTCTCGTGCTGAAAATCTCGCGCTACGTCTCTCTCGCCTCCATCGCGGCGGCCCTCCTCATCCCCCTCACCCTCGCGGTCGAAAGCCTCATCACCGGCACGTGGAAAGGGAACATCTTCGCCTTCGGGATGTTCGTCTGCCTCCTCGCGATAGGGAAACATCGTAGTAATATCGGACGCCTCCTCCGCGGAGAGGAAAACCGTTTTGACAAAAAGGTCCGCCACCCGTGACACCCCCTGATTTTATTTATGACTGAACACTCCGCCGTCCTCGGCTCCGGAAGCTGGGGCACCGCCCTCTCGATCGCCCTCGCGGACAGTGGACGCGAGGTCCTCCTGTATGGCAACGACCCCGCGATTCGCGACGAGATCAATCGCGAGCACCACAACTCGACCTATCTCCCCGATTGCCTCCTCTCCGACTCGATCCGCGCCACCGTGGACATCGCCGATTTCCGGGAGATGCCGGTGATCTTCCTCGTGGTGCCTTCGCAAGTCGCCCGGCTCGTCCTCGCGCAGCTCGCCGGAATCGGACTCTCCACCGGGACCATCCTCGTGAGCTGCACCAAGGGGATCGACCCCGGCACCGGGAAACTGATGCACGAACTCATCCGCGAATTTTTTCCCGACAATCCCGTGGCGGTTTTGTCAGGTCCCAGCCATGCCGAGGAAGTCGCCAAACAAATGGCCACCCTCGCCACGATCGGATCCGAGGATCCCGCCATCGCCGAGCGGGTGCAGGAAATTTTCGCCCTGCCCTGGTTCCGCACCTACACCAGTTGCGATGTCATCGGGATAGAACTCGGCGGGGTGGTTAAAAACGTCTTCGCGATCGCCGCCGGAGCGATCGACGGACTCGGACTCGGTGACAACGCCAAGGCCGCGATGGTCACGCGGGCACTGGCCGAAATGACCCGGCTCGGGGTCGCGCTGGGGGCCAAAGAGGAAACCTTTCGTGGACTCAGCGGCATGGGGGATCTCATCGTGACCTGCTACAGCCAGCACAGCCGCAACAACCGGGTCGGTCGCATGCTCGGCTCGGGCAAGACTCTCGACGAGGCCATCGCGACGATGAACCAGGTCGCCGAAGGGGTTCCCAACGCCAAAAACGTCTACGAACTCGCCCACAAACTCGGCGTGAGAACCCCTCTCATCGACCAGGCCTACGCCGTCCTCTACGAGAACAAGCTGCCGGCCGCGGCCCTGCGGGAATTGCTCGAACGAGACCCGCGCTCCGAAACGGACTGAGGCGAAGGCACGTGCCTCCCCCATTGCAGGCAGCACGAGTTTCCGCCGACTCGCGAGAATTGGTTCGCGTTTCGTTTATGAATCGGGAAATGGTGGCGGCGGCCAAGCTATTCCGATCCCCGAAGGCGGCAATCTAAGTTCAAGCCAGGAAACCGGGATGTCGGCGATTGTGCCGAAAGTGTCACGAGCACGAAACGGCGAGACTATTGACATAACGTAATTTTTCGTTACGATATTTATCGTCATGAGTTCTCTTATTTTGTTCGCCCGTGCTCTTGCTGATCCCACTCGCTGCCGAATTATCCGGCTGGTGATTGATGAGGCGCTTTGTGTCTGCGAATTGGCGGACATCCTCGAAATGCCGCAATCGTCTGTTTCCAGCCACGTCCAGATCATCCGCAAAGCGGGTATGCTGGATAGCGAGAAATGCGAGAAATGGACCTATTTCCGCATCGAACCCGCGTACCGCAGGCTTCTTCGGAACATGGAGAAATTTTTTGATCCTCTTGGAAAAGAGACGGAAAACGAGGACGCCAAAAAGGCCGCAGCGAGGTTGAAGCAGAGGGAGGGAAGCTGCTGTCCCGGCCCAAAGAGACTCGCCTCACGCAGACATTCCAGAAAACACGCTTCGATTTCGCAATGAAACTCTCCCAACTCAAATCCTTGCTTTCCGAGCATTCCGAACGCCACTTCAGGCTAAGTCTGCCGGATGGAGCGGCTGTCCCCGTCTCGTTCCATGTCACGGAAGTGGGAAGGGTTCACAAGGTTTTCCTCGATTGCGGCGGAAAGCTTCGCGAGTCCGTCACCTGCCAGTTGCAAGTGTGGGTCGGACAAGATTTCGACCATCGGATCGAGACAGGGAAAATGGCTTCCATTCTCAACAAAGCGAAGGCTTACCTTCCCGATGAAACCATTCCGGCAGAGATCGAATATGAAGACCAGGTGATTTCCCAATATACGATCAAAGGCCATGAAGTGACGGACGAAGCTATCGTTCTCAAGCTGGCTCACAAACATACGGAATGCCTCGCTCCTGAACTGTGCGGGCTTCCTCCGCTTCCCGGAGCCAAGAGCAAGGCGGACTCTTGTTGCGGCCCAAGTAGTTGCCGTTGAGCCAAGAGGAAAGGAATGTCGATGAGTTCGGTTGGCAGAAAAATGTCGTTCCTAGACCGCTACCTGACGGTCTGGATTTTCGCAGCGATGGGCTTGGGTGTCCTGATCGGAAACTTCGTCATTTCTGATCCGGTCGCTTTCTTTGCTCCCTATACGGTGGGAACCACCAACATCCCGATCGCCATCGGACTGATTCTGATGATGTATCCGCCGCTGGCCAAAGTCCGCTACGGCGCACTGCCTAGGGTGTTTTCCAATGTGAGAATCCTCGGCCTCTCGCTATTTCAAAACTGGATCATCGGACCGGTCCTCATGTGGGTGCTCGCCGTCATCTTCCTGCGTGACCAGCCCGATTACATGGTGGGTCTGATTCTGGTGGGGCTGGCCCGCTGCATCGCGATGGTGTTGGTGTGGAACGATCTAGCCAAAGGTAGCAGCGAGTATGCCGCCGGTCTGGTGGCACTCAACAGCATTGCACAGATTTTCTTGTACAGCACCTACGCATGGCTTTTCATCACGGTCCTGCCCGAAGCGGTCGGATTGAAAGGAGTGGTGGTGGACATCCGTATGGCGGAGGTGTTCCAAAGCGTTTTGATCTACCTCGGAATCCCCTTCGCGACGGGAGCCCTCACCCATTCGCTTCTGGTCCGTGCAAAGGGGGCGTCGTGGTATGAGCAGATTTTTATTCCTCGCATTTCACCGCTCACACTGGCGGCGCT
>JAAYAT010000046.1 GCA_012719225.1 Verrucomicrobiaceae bacterium | reverse complement strand
TTCGGGCCTTCTCGCCGCGCCTCTCTTCGCCGCGGACGAGGCGCTTGTCAGGATAGGACTGATCACCGATCTCCACTACGCCGACAAGGACCCGCGCGGGTCCCGCCACTACCGCGATACCCTGCTCAAGATTGCCGAGGCGGGCACCTTTTTCGCCCGGAGCGATGTCGATTTCGTCGTCGAACTCGGCGACCTGATCGACGCGGCGGATTCCGTCGAGGTGGAAAAGGGGTATCTCCAGCGCATCCACCGAGAGTTCACCTCCCTCGCCTCGGAGCGGCATTGCGTTCTCGGCAACCACTGTGTCGATACGCTGACAAAAAGCGAATTTCTCGGTGAGGTCGGTCAGGCCGCTTCGTATTATTCCTTCGACCGCGGCGGCGTCCATTTCATCGTTCTCGACGCCTGCTTCCGGTCGGATGGCGTCGCCTACGAGAGGAAAAATTTTGTGTGGACCGACTCGAATCTCCCTCCCGCCGAAGTGGAGTGGCTCCGTGGGGATCTGACGGCGGCGACGGGTCCGGTCGTGGTTTTCGTTCACCAACGTCTCGATGTGGAAGACAATCACGGGGTCAAAAACGCCGCCGCGATCCGCGATCTTCTCGAAGGCTCGGGCAAGGTTCTCGGGGTGTTCCAGGGACACAGCCACAAGAACGACCGGCGCGAACTCGGCGGGATCCATTACACCACCCTCCGGGCCATGGTCGAGGGGGCCGGAGTGGAGAACAACGGCTACGCGCTCCTTGAGATTTTCCCCGGCGGCGTCATGAAGCTCACCGGCGAACGGCTCCAGGAGAGCCACCGATGGACCGGGAGGATCGGGTAGAGCGGACGCGGGAGCGTCGGTTCCGCCGCCGCCTCTTTGTCCCGTTCGCGTTCCTCCCGCCCTGCATTTCCCGAAAACTTTCGCTTGATCGTGCGGTAGTCCCTCCTAAATATTATCTATGGGTGATCTTCCTCTCGGTCTCAGTTTTGACGATGTTCTTTTAATCCCGCAGCGCAGCGCGGTTCTGCCTGCCGAAGTGGATGTCTCGACGCGCCTCGCCGCCGATATTCCGCTCAATATCCCCATCATTTCCTCGGCGATGGACACGGTCACCGAGGACAGCCTCGCCATCGCCCTGGCCCGCGAAGGCGGTCTCGGGGTGATCCACCGCAACATGCCCATCGGCGACCAGGCCGACATGGTCGCGAGGGTGAAACGCTCGGAGAACACCGTCATTGTCGATCCTTTCACCACCACCGCCGACATCTCCCTCGCCCGGCTCCAGGAGATCATGGAGGAAAAAGGGGTCAACGGTTTTCCCGTGGTCGACGGCGACGGCATTCTCGTCGGCATGGTCACGAGCCGCGACATCTGGTTCATCGAAGACGACTCGGCACCGGTTTCCTCCGCGATGACCCCGCGCGAGCGTCTCGTCACCGCGCCCGTGGAGACCGGGCTCGACGAAGCCCGCCGCATTCTCCATCAGAATCGCATCGAAAAACTGCCTCTGATCGATCCGGACGGTCGCCTCGCCGGTCTCATCACCGCCCAGGACATCGAAAAAAAGGACATGTTCCTGAACTCGGCCAAGGACCAGACCGGTCGTCTCCGCGTCGGCGCGGCGATCGGGGTGGGGGGGGACTTTTTTGAACGGGCCAAGGGAGTTATCGAAGCCGGGGCCGACGCGGTATTCATCGACGCCGCGACCGGGCACACCGAGCGGGTTCTCTCGGTCATTGAAAAACTGCGCGGTGAATTTTCCACTCCCGTCGTCGCCGGCAATGTCGTCACCGCCGAGGGCGCTGCCGATCTCATCTCCGCCGGGGCCTCCGCCGTCAAGGTCGGGGTCGGACCCGGCTCGATCTGCACCACCCGCGTCATCGCCGGAGTGGGCCTGCCGCAGTTCAGTGCGATCCAGAACGTCTCGGTGGTCTGTCGGAAAAAAGGGATCCCGCTCATCGCTGACGGGGGCATCCGCTACTCGGGGGATGTCGTCAAAGCCATGGCCGTCGGGGCCGATATCGTCATGCTGGGCTCTCTCCTGGCCGGCTGCCGCGAGAGTCCCGGTGAGATCGTCAACTACCAGGGTCGGACCTGGAAGGAATACCGCGGGATGGGTTCCCTCAAGGCGATGCGCAAGGGTTCGGGAGACCGCTACGGCCAGAATTCTTCGGGCAAACTCGTCGCCGAAGGCGTCGAGGCGAGGGTGCCCTACCGCGGACCGCTCTCCGACACCGTCTTCCAGCTCCTCGGTGGGCTGCGCAGCGGGATGGGCTACGTCGGGGCGGAAAATCTCAACGAGCTGAGAGAGCGCGCCACCTTCGTCCGCATCACCAGCGGAGGTCTCAAAGAGAGCCACGCGCACGACATCACCATCACCGAGGAGCCGGTCAACTACCAGCCCGCCAGCTGACGCCCTACTCTACTACTCTACTCCTTTCCTACTTTCCTACTTTCCTACTTTCCTCCTTTCCTCCTATAAATGGAACACCCCATCGCCGTCATCGATTTCGGTTCCCAGTACACCCAACTGATCGTTCGCCGGATCAGGGAATTGGGCTATTTCTCGCGGCTTTACCAGCCCTCGGAATTGCGCGAGACGGGCAACCCCGCCGCGGTGATCCTCTCGGGCGGGCCGCGCTCGACGCTCGAACCCGGCGCGCCGGACATCGACTTCGATTATCTCGTCGGGCTGGGCGTCCCCGTGCTCGGGGTCTGCTACGGGATGCAGCTTCTCAACCGCAAGTTCGGCGGCGAGGTCGCCCCCGGCAACACCCGCGAGTACGGTCCGGCCACGCTCATGATCGAATCAGGAGTGGACGGCATTTTCAACGGGCTGAAAGGGCATTCCCAGATCTGGATGAGCCACTCCGACACCGTCAGCACCCTTCCCGCGGGATGCGAGGTGATCGGGCGGAACCTCGACGGCATCCCCGTGGCCCTGAAATGGAACGAGCGCTTCTTCGGAATCCAGTTTCATCCCGAAGTCTCCCACACCAAGGAGGGCAGCGGGATTTTGAAAAATTTCCTCTCCCTCGCCGAAGATTTGCCGCCTTTCCGGATCGCTTCTTTCAAAGACGAACTCATCGAGCGCGTTCAGGCCGAGGTGGCGGGACGCCGGGTCGTCTGCGGGGTCTCGGGCGGGGTGGATTCCTCCGTCCTCGCGGCCCTCCTCCACGAGGCCGAAGTGGACACGCGCAACATCTTCGTCGACACCGGTCTGCTCCGTCTCAACGAGGCCGCCGAGGTACAGGCGATCTTCGCGGAAGTCGGGATAGAGATCGAGACCATAGACGCCTCCGAGCGGTTTCTCTCCGCTCTCGTGGGAGTGACGGACCCCGAGGAAAAGCGCCGCATCATCGGGCGTATCTTCGTCGAGGTCTTCTTCGACGCGGTGGGTTCCGAGGTCGAGTTGCTCGCTCAGGGCACCCTCTATCCCGATGTCATCGAGAGCGCCACGAGCGGCTCCAGCGCCTCGACGATCAAGACCCACCACAACAGGGTCGACCAGATCATGCAGTTGAAAAAAGAGGGGCGTGTCATCGAACCCCTCGACACCCTTTTCAAAGATGAGGTCCGCGAACTCGGACGGGTCCTCGGTCTGCCCGAGCGCGTCGTTGGACGCCATCCTTTTCCCGGCCCCGGCCTCGCGGTGCGTTGCCCCGGCGAGGTCACTCCTGAAAAGATCGCCATCATCCAGCAGGCCGATAAAATCTACATCGACCTGCTCCGCGAGCGCCACTGGTACGACTCCGTCTGGCAGGCCTACGCCGCTCTCATCCCGACGAAGACGGTCGGAGTCAAAGGCGATGAGCGCAGTTACGAGTATGCCCTGAGCATCCGCGCGGTTACCAGCGAAGACGCCATGACCGCCGAATGGGTCCATCTTCCCTACGAACTCCTCGGAGAAATCTCGAATCGCATCCTCAACGAAGTCTCCGGCGTCAACCGCGTCCTCTACGACATCTCGACCAAGCCGCCCGCCAGCATCGAGTGGGAGTGAGGCGCGTCGGCACGGCGGAGAAATACAGAGCGGGTGTAGTGATTTTCTTGACAGGCCCGGGGGGTGCGGTGCAGCGTTCCGACGCAGGTTGCGGTCGGGCCGGAGTCTGAATTTCCTAACCCATCCATGCACGACCTGACCCTGATATCCACCGTCGCCGCCGGATTCACCGCCGCCTGGCTGCTCGGTCTGCTCACCCAGTGGATGCGGCTCTCGCCCATCGTGGGCTACCTCATCGCCGGAGTCCTCATCGGTCCCTACACCCCCGGATTCGTCGGGGACATCGGGATCGCGACCCAGTTGGCCGAGGTCGGGGTGATCCTCCTGATGTTCGGGGTGGGTCTGCATTTCCACCTCAAGGATCTCATCGCGGTGCGAAATGTCGCCATTCCCGGGGCGGTGGGGCAAAGCATCATGGCCACGCTCGCGGCCATGGTCCTCTTCCATTCTTTCGGCATGCCCTATTCGACCGGAGTGGTCATCGGCATGGCCATGGCGGTGGCGAGCACCGTCGTGCTGATCCGCGTGCTCCTCGACGCCAACGCCCTGAACACCCCCGAGGGCCACGTCGCGGTGGGTTGGCTCATCGTGGAGGACATTTTCACCGTCATCCTCCTCGTCGTCATTCCCGTCCTCGGTGACGGCGGGCCTTCTGCGGAGGTCGCCGGTGCGGGCCACGGAGCGGAGGAAAGCGGCCCCCTCTGGTGGACTCTGGGGGTGGCCATGGTCAAACTCACCGTCCTCGTGCTGGTGGTGTTGTGGGCGGGCGCGCGGGTCGTTCCCCGCATTTTGGTGAAGGTGGCGCGGCTGCGCTCCCGCGAGCTGTTCACCCTCACCGTGCTGGTTTTTTCCATCGCGGTGGCGGCCGCCTCGTATTTCTTTTTCGGCGCCTCCATGGCGCTGGGGGCCTTCCTCGCGGGCATGGTGGTGGCGCAGTCTCCCGTCGCCAATCAGGTCGCGGCCGACGCGCTCCCCATGCGCGATGCCTTCGCTGTCTTGTTTTTCGTCTCGGTGGGGATGCTCTTTGATCCGAGATTTCTCCTCGAACAACCCCTCATGGTCCTTGCCGCGCTGGGAGTGATCCTGCTGGTAAAACCGATCGCGGCCCTCCTCATCGTGGCGGTGCTGGGATACTCCGTGCGCACCGCCCTCACCGTGGCTCTTGCCCTCGCCCAGATCGGGGAATTTTCCTTCATCCTTTCGGAGCTTGCCAGGCAGCACGGGCTGATGCCCGACGCGGGCCACAACATGCTGGTCGCCTCGGCGATCATCTCCATCACCCTGAACCCCCTCCTTTTCCGGCAGGTGCCGCGCATCGAATCGTGGCTGCAGCGAAAGCCCGCCTTGTGGAAATGGCTCAACCGTCGTGCCGAGCGCCGCGCCGCCGCCGCGACTCCCGATTTTCCAGAAAGCGGGGCCTCCCATGGTGCCCCCGTCCCCAAGGGGCCCTACGCCATGATCATCGGCTACGGGCCGGTCGGTCGCACGGTGCATCGGGTCATCGAAGACGCCGGGATCTCCGCCACGATCATCGACATGAACATGGACACCGTCTCCTCCCTCAAGGCCCTCGGGAAGAGCGCGGTCTTCGGCGACGCCTCCAACGAACGCGTCCTCGAAGAGGCCGGAATCAAAAACGCCTCCCATCTCGTCGTGACCCTGCCGGACATGGCCCATCGCGCCGCCATCATCACCGCCGCCCGGAATCTCAATGAAAACATCCTCATCGTGGTGCGGGCGCGCTACCTGCGCGAGCGGGAGGAACTGGAGCAGCACGGAGTGACTTCGGCCGTGTTTGAAGAAGCCGAGGCCGCCGTGGCGCTGGCCCGTCTCGTCCTCGCCGACACCGGCGTGCATCGCGAGCTCGCCCGAACCAAACTGGAGGAAATCCGCTTTCAACTGGCCATCGAGACCTACCCCGACCTTCGGGCGCTTCGGGTGCAGGATGTCATGGTTCCCTGGCCGAATGTGAAAACGCTCTCCACCGCGATGGACCTCGCCACCGCTCTCGAGGTGATGGCCGACGGACTGTTCTCCATGTACCCCGTATGCGACCCCGAGCAGTTGCAGCCGGTGGGGTATGTGGCGGGAGAGGATTTCACCAACTTTTCGGGCACGGACTGGACTTCCTTGATCAAACCGATTCGCTCCTTCAAGCCGGACGAAAAGGTGGGACTCGTCTTCGCCCGCATGTGCGAGTGGCGCGACCCGATCTGCTACGTCGGGGACTCCAAGGTGCCCTTCGGGATCCTCACACGGGGACACCTCCTCAGCCGCGTCGAAGGGGATTTCGCCAAAGCCAAGGTCAAACCCAAACCGGTGCGCCTCTCCGACTCCGTGATGCGGGGCGGCATCGTCATGTCCTTGCAAGCGACCACGCGGGAGGAGGTCATCCACGAACTGGCCGCGGCGGTGTCACCGGCCCGTCTGCCGGAAGGGCTCACCAGCGCCGACCTCGCCGAGTTGGTTCTCGCGCGGGAGGCGGAAATCTCCACCGACCTGGGCAACGGCATCGCCCTGCCCCACGCCCGTTGCGAGGGATTGTATGCTCCCCTGGTGGTGATCGGTTCCTCCCACGAGGGAGTCGATTACTCCGAAATGGAGCACGAAACCGTGCGCCTCTTTTTCCTCCTCGTGACTCCGCTGAGCCAGTCCGGGACCCACCTGTCCCTGCTGAGCCAAATCGCCAAACTCGTCAACGACCGCGAAAAACGCGAAGCCCTGCTCTCGGCCCACACCCCGGTGGAGATTTTGGAAGTGGTTGGGGGAGCGGGTTAGCGGGTAGCTGTTTAGCTGTTAGCGATTTAGCGATGCGTGACTGGAGTAGAGGAACATGCCAATGTTCCCTCCTCGCCAGGTCCTATCCGCGCGGGCGGAAGGTGCTTTTCTCGGCGAGGTCTTGCCACAATTCCTTTTCCGCGTCGCCGACCGACTCGGGGAATTCGACCACGAGGGTCACGTAGAGATCGCCGAACTCCCCTTGGCCCTTGGGCAGCCCCTTGCCGCGCAGACGCAGTTTGCCGCCGGGTTGGCTGCCGGGTTTGACCGTCATTTTGACGTCGCCATGCGGGGTCGGAATGGTGGCGCTGGCGCCGAGGACAAATTCCCAGGGCGCGAGAACGAGATCGCTGTCGAGGTCGCGGCCATCGGGCTTGTAGAGGGGATGCCGCTCCAGCCGGACTCTCATGTAGAGATCGCCGTCGGGGCCGCCGTTGATCCCGGGGTATCCCAGACCGGCGCAGCGGATTTTCTGCCCTTCGCCGATGCCCCGGGGGATTTTGACGCGGATGGTCGTCTCTTTGCCGGGACGTCCGTCCGCCGAGGGGCGGGCCAACCGGACCTCGCGGGTCGAGCCGTGCATGATCTCCTCGATGCGAACGAGCAGGTCGGCCTCGATGTCCGCGCCCTCGCGCGGGCGGGTCGAGTGTCCGCGCGGCGCTCCGCCGTAGCCGCCGAAGGGGCTGGCCCCGCCGCCTCCGGCGCGTCCGCCGAAAAAGCTCTCGAAAAAATCACTGAAACCAGTGCTGCCGCCGAAGTTGAATTCGTAGTCGCCGCCGCCGGGGAAACCGGAGTAACTTCCGCCGGAGGGGTATTCGGCCCCGTGCTCCCAGTTCGCCCCGAGGGTGTCGTATTTTTTCCGCTTTTCGGGATCGCCGAGGACTTCGTAGGCTTCGTTCACCGACTTGAAGCGGTCTTCCGCGTCGGGGAGGTCTTTCGCGACGTCGGGGTGATACTTGCGCGCGAGCTTTTTAAAAGCCTTTTTGATCTCATCCTGCGAAGCCGTTTTGTCGACTCCGAGGGTTTCATAATAGTCACGATACTGCACCGCCATGGGGAATTTGCGCTCACTTGAGCAGGCTGGGAATAAGCCAGCGGAACCGGCCTTGTGCAACGGCGAATGAGTCCCGCTGTTCCGGGCCGCCGACCCGGCCCCGGCGGAGGCGCTTCACTCGCGATGGGGGAGGAAGCGGTCGGTCAGATTCAGAACGAGGATGAGCAGGGATGGTAGAAATGTCAGGGTGATGAGGGCGGTGAAGCCGAGGCCGAAAAGCACGATGGCTCCGAGGCCGCGGTAGAGTTCGGTCCCGTCCCCCGGGAGGAAGACGAGCGGTGAGAGCCCCATCACGGTGGTGGAGGTGGTCATGAGAATGGGGCGCAGGCGGGAGGCCATCGCATCGCGGACGGCGTCGAAGACGGGGAGCCGGTGTGTTTTCCAGTTCTCCACGGCGCGCTCGACGATGAGAATGGGGTTGTTCACGGCGGTGCCGAGGAGGATGAGCAAACCCAGCATAGTGATCATGTCGAAAGGCTGGCTGATGGGGGCGAGTCCGAAGAGAGGGAGCCAGGCCCCGATTTTGTTGAGCAGCCAGAGTCCTATGATGCCCCCGCTGATGCCGAGAGGCACGGTCAGGAGGATGAGGAAAGGGTGTCCCCAGTGGCGGTAGATGATGACCAGTTGCAGGTAGCAGAGCAGGACTGCGATCCACATGTTCTGTCCGAGTGATTTGCGGGTGGCGTCGAGCTGGTCGCTGGCGCCGCTGATGTCGATGCCCACTCCCGGAGGCAGCTCTCCGCCCTGGCGGAGGGGGATCACGATATTTTCCCGTATCGTGTTGACGGCGGTTTCGAGCGGGACGGAGCGCGGGGCGATGACGTAGAGGGTCACGGTGCGCTTTCCGTCGATGCGGCGGATCTCGGCGGTGTCGACGGTCTCGGTGATGGTGGCGAGGGCACCGAGGGGCATCACGGTTCCCTGCGGGGTGTAGATGGGGAGGCTCTCGAGTTTGTCGAGCGCCTGCCGGTCGGCGGCCTGGCTGAAGAGGAAGATGTCGATCTTGTCGTCGTTGAGGTAGAATTCATCGACGAAGGCCCCGTCGCTGAGCGCGGCGGCGGCGAATCCGAAATCCCTCGCCCGGAATCCGAGTTCCTCCAGTCTCTCCCAGTGCGGACGGATCTCGAGTAGCGGCTGTCCGAGGGTCAGGGAGGAGGGCACCGAATTGATCTGGGCGTCTTCGATTTCCAGTTCGGCGAGTCGGTAGATCTCGCGGGCTGTGGCGTAGATCTCGGGGAGTTCGGGACCGCTGATGTCGAGGGCCACGGCGCGGGTGCCGCCGTCGTTGCTGGAGATGATGGAGCCCCGCGTGGAGAAGGCCCGCATCCCCGGGTAGGAGCGGAACCGCTCCGTCATGAGGTCCATGAAAAGGTCGATGTGTTTCGGATCGCGGGTCACGGTGATGACCCGCATCGACTCGGGTTCGACGATGAAAGTGATGCGGCTGAGGGCGGGAATGGGCGACTCGCCCGATTCCAGGGGCGGATGGTCCTCCTCCAAGGCGGGCAGCATTTCCGCCTGCAATTCGAGGGCGATGCGTTCCATCTCCGGCAGGCTGTAGCCGGGCGGCGCGATCATCGTGGAAAAGGCCTTGGCTTCCTCGCCTTCGGGCAGATACTCCGCGGGCGGCACGAAATAGGTGAAAATCGCGACCGTCGAGAGGAAGGTGAGGACCAGGCAGGCGAACCGACGCGGTGCCGTGGAGAGAATCCAGGTGAGGGGGACGAGGAGCCGGGGCGGCTTGAGGATGTGCGGTTGGCGTGGTCTGAGCCAGCGGGGCAGATTGGCGTAGGCCACCGGGACGACGGTGATGGCGACCAGCATGGAGACGAGAATGGAGGCGGAAATGGCGATGCCAATATCGGAAAAAAGCTGTCCCGCTTCTTCTTTTACAAAGAGTAGTGGCAAAAAGATCAGAACCGTGGTCATGGTGCCGGAGAGGACGGCGCTCCAGACCGCCAGGGTCCCGTCGCGGGCGGCTTCGAAGCGGCTTTTGCCCTTTTGCCGCTGGATTTCGATGCTCTCGAGGACAACGATGGTGTTGTCCACAGTCATGCCGATGGCAAAGGCGATCCCGGCGAGGGAGATGACGTTGATGGTGCGGTCGAGGAGGAGCAATCCGATGAAGCCCGCAACGATACAGAGAGGCATGCCCGACATGGCGATGAAGGTCGTCGAAGCCGAGCGCAGAAAAAGGAACATCACGAAGGTCGTGAGGAGCACGCCGATGAGGATATTCTGAACGACGTTCCGGACCGAGTTTTCCACGTAGCGGACGTCGTCGTTGCTGACCTCCATTTTCAGTCCGGCCGGATGGAGGAGATCCTCGTTGAGGCGTTCCACCACGGGGAGGGCGGCCTCCTTGATGGAAATGACATTGGAGCCGGTTTGGCGGATCAGGCTCACCCGGATGTTGGCGTCGCCGTCGGAGAAGGAGAGGTTGCGCAACTCGGCGTGCTCGAGGGTGATCGCGGCGACGTCGCCCAGTCGCGTCACGGAATCCCCCCGGCGCACGAGGATGAGATCGTCGAGTTCGTCGAGAGAGCGGAAGCGTCCCACCGTGCGGATGAGGTAGCGTCGCTTGCCGCTGTCGAGATCGCCGGCGGAGATGTCGATGTTGCGGGCGCGGATCGCTTCCCGGACCTGGGTGAGGGAGAGGTCGCGTTCGGCCAGTTTGGCGGCGTCCACCTGGATGCGGATCTGGCGCTCCGCGCCGCCCCCGAGACGGACTTGCGAGACGCCCTCGATGCGTTCGAGAGCCGGGCGGATGTTGTCATCGACGTAGTCGAGGAGCATGTTGATCTCGTGATTTTGCGGATTGCCCGGCAGCGGAACGATGCGGAAGGAGAGGAAGGGATTGTAGGAAAAAGAATCGCTGCTGAGGACGGGTTCGTCGACGTTCTCGGGGTAGGAAGGGACCTGGCTGAGAGCGTTGTTCACTTCGAGGAGAGCTTCGTTGGCATCCACTCCGAAGGGAAACTCCAGTTCGACCTCGGCCCGGCCGGTCGAGGCGAGGGCGGTGAGGCGTTTGATATTGGGGATGCCGCGGAGGTATTCCTCCTGCTCGATGAGAATCTCCTTTTCGATGTCCTGCGGGGTCGCGCCGGGCCAACGGGTGTTGATGGAGATAATGCGGGTGTCGAGATCCGGGATCATCTGCACGGGGACCCGCGTCGCCGCCACGATCCCGAGGAGCAGGATCATCGCGACGAGAACCGTCACGAGAATGCCGTTTTTGAGGATATGGTCCATCATATCGCTCAGGGCGTCGTCGTGGACACTTTCTCCCCGGTGGCTTCGGCGGGGGTGACGGCCTGATCCTCGCGGAGGGTTTCGTTGCCCTTCAGCACGATCTGTTCCCCGCCCTCCAAACCGGAGAGCACTTCGGTGAACTCTCCGAGGGAGCTTCCCGTCTCGATGTCGCGCGATCGCACCAGGGCCTCTTCCCCGTTCCGGGAGACCACCCAGACTTTGATCTTTCCGTCGGGATAGCGCACCACCGCATCGCGCGGAATCCGGACCGTCTCGCCGTCGCGGGGGCGGAAAAAGATCTCCGCCGTTCCCGACATGCCGGGTGCGGCGAGGGCTTTCTCGCCGTCGAATTCGAGACGGGTGAGGAAGGTGCGCGAGACCTCGTCCTTGACCGGGACCATCGTGGCGATATGGGCCTCGAGAGGGATGTCGGGATGTGCGTCGAGCCGGACGACGACTTTCTCCGCGTCGGAGACACGGGTGAGGAATTCCTGCGGCACCTGGAGATCGAAACGGGGTTTTTCAGTTTCGACGAGTTCGAGGACCGGAGTGCCGGTGGGGACCCATTCGCCTTCTTCGGTGAGTTTGCGGCTGATTACTCCGCTGAAAGGCGCGACCAAGCGGTGTCTCGCGATCCGCTCGACCTGCTCGCGTTCGCGGACGAGGAGTTGCTGCAAAGTGGCTTCGCCGACGAGGACCGCGGACTTGCGGCTCTCGGCCTCGGATTTGGGGAAGCCACCGGTCTTGGCGAGTTCGCGGACTTCCTCCTCCTGCCGCTTGGCCTCCTCGAGCTGGATGCGGCTGCGGGCGATCTCCGCCCGAATTTCTTCGAGGCTGATTTCCGCGAGATCGGTGTCTAGGGTCATGAGGACATCCCCCTTTTCAACGAGGTGCCCTTCCTCGACACGCATTTCCATGACCAGACCGGTGGCGCGGGAAGAAAGCCTCGCCTCGCGTCGTGCGGTCACGGTTCCGGTGAGGGAGACGGTCTGGAGGAGCCCTTCGGCCTTTTCGGCCCGCACCGTGAGGACCCGCGCGGGGGCCTCGGCGGCGAGGGCGGACGAAGTCGCGCCGGACAGCGCGAGAAGGCAAAGAGCGGGAAAAAGGCGCCTGTGGGGTCTGCGACGGGGCGGGGGAACGAAGGCGGTGGGGCGGGTCATTGCAAGGATTCGATCGGACGGGGCGGAACTCGGGGGCGTCGGGAGTGTGGCGGGCTGGGGTAAGGAGAACACATTCCGCCGGGAGGGCATCTATTTTTTCTTGGAATTGGGATCGTAAAAGATGCGTATATCCGCTTCCGTCGTGCCAAGCAACTCCTGTGCCCGGATCAGGGCGTTTCGGGTCGAGAGGTTCGGATTGCGCGGGTGGTTCAGGAAAATATTGCGGCGTCCGATGACCTCGACCGACCCGGCGTTCCGGAGCACGCGGTAGACATCCTTGGTCGCGCCGCTGATGATGACGTGGCGATCGAGCTTGCGGAGAAAATGGACCATCTCCTCGAGGGCGACCACGCTGGTGGCGTCGAGATGGCGGGCGTTCTTGAGGCGCAGGATGATCACCCGGAGATCGGGATCGAGAGAGGTTTTCTGGATCTGGGTGCGGAACAGTTCGGCCGCGCCGAAGAACAGATCGCCCTCCACGTGAACGATGGAAATCGCGGGAATGGGGCGGGCGCGTTTCTCCCCGGCCTCGCGCAGCTCCCCCTCTTCGGAGAATTCGTACTCCGTCAGATATGGCTGGCTGGCGGCGCGGAGATAGAGGACGATGGAAATGCCGACCCCCAGGAAAATCGCGATGTTCAGCGGCATGACGAGGGCGCTGAGGAAGGTCGTGATGAGCACGGCGGCGTCCTCCGACGTGGCGTAGAGGGAGATGCGGATGTGGTGGCGGTTGATCACCGAGGTGGCGATGCAGACGACGAGCGTCGCGATGACGCACTTCGGCACGTGATCCATGAAGTCGCCGAGGACGAGGAGTCCGCCGAGACAGAGCAGCCCGCTGATGATGCTGGAGAGCCGGGAGGCCGATCCGCTGCTGAAGTTCAGCGCCGAGCGGGTCAGGGAACCGGAGGCGGGCATGCCGCCGGTGACGGACGAGGCGATGTTGGCGATGCCGACGCTGAGCATGTCCTGATTGACATCGGGGCGTCCGCCGACCCGGCTGGCGAGGGACTTGGACATGACGGAGTTTTCCAGCGCGGCGAGGAAGGCGATGGAAAAAGCGATCCCGATGAGACGGCTGACATCGGCGAAAAATCCCCGCGAGCTGATCTGCGGCCACTGCGGGGCGAGATCGGCGATGGAGAAGGAAGCGAAGGTGGCGAGATCCCATCCCGCGTGGTGCCGGAGCAGTCCGTGGAGTCCTGACATGGCGACCAGAGTGATCGCGAAGACAGGGAGGCGGGGGAGGCGGCGGTGGAGAAAATGCCAGAGGACGAAGGTCCCCGCCGCGAGGGCGACGGCCTCCCATCGCATCGTGTCGATCGCCGAGAACGTGCCCTGCAGGATGGTGAAGAAGGTTTTCGTTTCCCCCGAGACGCCCTCGGGCATCTGGATT
This sequence comes from Verrucomicrobiaceae bacterium, assembly GCA_012719225.1. Lineage (GTDB taxonomy): Bacteria > Verrucomicrobiota > Verrucomicrobiia > Verrucomicrobiales > DEV007 > Arctic95D-9. Next base: position 20,825 of record JAAYAT010000046.1, on the reverse strand, counting down.
CCGAGGAGATGGGCGAGTTGGTTGGCGATGATGAGCACCGCCGCCGCGGTGATGTAGCCGACCACCACCGAGCGGCTCACGTACTGGACCAGTTCCGCGACCCGGAAAAAAGCTCCGATGACGAGGAGGACTCCGATGAAAAGGACGAGGAGCGGGAGATAAAAAAGCCTCTCTGGAGCGGCGAAAGAGGCCAGGCTGGCGAAGAGCATGAAAGCCGTCGCGTTGGTCGGTCCGAGGATGGTATGTCTCGATCCGGCGAAGAGAGGCGCGACGATGGCGGCGACCGCTCCGGTGACCAATCCGTATTTGATGGGGAGACCGGCGATGGCGGCGTAGGCCATGCCCTGGGGGAAGGCGAGCAGGGCGACGTTCAATCCCGCCGCCGCGTCGGCGCGTAGGTGCGAGGCCCGGTAGCCGCGAAACCCGCGGCGGATGGGGAGGGGATCGATCGAATTCTCCCTGACGAACTCCCGGGCACCCCCCAGGAGTCGTCGTATCAGCCAGCGGAATCGTCTCATGTTCGCTGTAGTATCCGACCCGACGGAAGAAATGACAAACGCTTATGAAATGTTCCCGTTTGTGCTCGGTCAATCGGTGGTGGCCTTTCCGGGCGACTTCCGGGAGAACCGCCAACGAGCGCCGAGATCGTCGAGCATCAGGTAGATGCAGGGCACCAGGAGGAGGATGATGACTGTGGCGAAGAGAATCCCGAAACTCAGGGAGACCGCCATGGGAATGAGAAACCGGGCCTGGATATCCGTCTCCAGAACCATGGGCATGAGCCCGACAAAGGTTGTCAAGGAGGTGAGCAGAATGGGGCGGAACCGTGCCGCACCCGCTTCGCAGGCGGCCTCGTAGAGGGATCTGCCGTCCGCGACGCGGCGATTGACATAATCGACGAGAACGAGACTGTCATTCACCACCACCCCGGCGAGCGCCACGACCCCGCACAGGCTCATGATGCTTAGAGGGAACCCCAGCAGGAGGTGCCCGGCGATGGCTCCGACGAGACCGAAAGGGATCACTGACATGACGATGAAAGGCTGGACGTAGGACCGCAGCGGAATGGCCAGGAGGACGTACATTCCCAGCAACGCGAGGATAAATTTTTCCCCGATCTCTTCGAGCGACTGGGCTTGGTCCTTCTGCTCGCCTTCGAAGCTGTAGGAAACGCCGGGATATTGGCGGATGATTTCGAGGAGAGGGCCCGCTTCGGGCTCGGGAAGAGGCTCGAGCCCGCGGCGCTCACGGAACCAGTTCGCGATATTGACCCGCCACTGCCGCGCCCGGCTGCGCTCGACACTGCCGGCGGTGAGTGCGGCGACGACCTCGTTGGCATTGGTTCCGATGGTCTTGTCGACGTCGGCGGTGATCCGGATGGCGCGCTGCTGGTCGGTCCGCTGGATGGCCGCGTAGGTACGTCCGAAGGTGGCGGTCGCGACTTCGGAAAACGGCACCTCGACACCATCGGGTGTGCGGATTTTCATGTTCTCCAGGTCAGCGATGGACTTGCGCTCCGCTTTCGGGTAGCGGACGAAGACCTTGACCTCGTTTTTTCCCCGTTGCAGCCGTTGGATTTCTTCTCCATAAAATCCCTGCCGGACCTGATGGGCGACATCGTCCAGTCGCAGGCCGAGGGCCTCTCCGCGGGGGCGGATGTTCAGCTGCAATTCGCGTTTGCCTTCGGTGTTGGAGTCACTGATGTCGATCACCCCGGTGAAACTCTCGAGGGCGGCTTTGGTGGCTTCGGTGGCGGCTTCGAGTTTGTCGAGATCGTCGCCGACCAACTCGAGGTCGATGGCGTTGCCGCCGGCGGCGGATTCGGAGAAAAAAGTCAGCTCCACGGCACCGGGGATGGGTCCGACGAGTTCGCGCCATTTCGAGACCACTTCCGCTGCGGTGAAATCGCGGGTCGCCGCCGGGACCATCTCGATCATGACTTCGCCGATGTTGGAGGATCGGGGTGGGCCGCCTCCCATCCCCGAGATATCTTCGAGAAAAGGTTGTGTCCCGATGCTCGTGAGCATGTTGCGAATCATCGGACGACCCTCCCGGCCCTGGAAAAACCGCTCCAGCTCCGCGCCTTTCTCCTCCATCCGCCGGACCACCGAAGCGGTTTTTTCGTAGGCGACCCCGGGTGACAATTTCACCTTGGCGATGACCACGTCGGTTTCGATTTCGGGGAAAAAGACGAAGCGGAGCCAGCCCGAACTCACCGTGGTGAAACTCACGAGCAGCAGGACGAGGAACCCCGTCAGAACGAGGTAGCGGAAGTGGAGGGCGCGGGCGAGGACGGGCCGGTAGACCCCCTCGGCAAAGCGCTCCAGTCCGCGTGAAATGCGGTGCTGGAACCGCAGGATGGGTCCGGGTGCCTTCCTCTCGCTGGCGGGCTTGAGGAGGGCGAGGTGCGCGGGGAGGACGAGTTTCGACTGGAGGAGCGAGAAGAGCAGGGTGGGGATGACCACGAGGGGAATGTTCGGCCAGATTTTCCCACTCACTCCGCTGAGACCCAGCATGGGGGTGAAGGCCACCATCGTGGTGAGAACCCCGAAGGTCACGACCACGCCGACCTCCTTGGTCCCGAGGGGCGCGGCGTCGCGCGGATGTTCGCCGCCACGGATGCGGCGGTAGATGTTCTCCCCCACGATGATGGCGTCGTCCACGACGATCCCGAGCACGAGGATGAAGGCGAAGAGCGAGATCATGTTCAGCGAGATGCCCAGGTAGGGCATCGTCGCGATGGCACCGGCGAAAGACACCGGGATCCCGAGGGCAACGAGGAGCGCCAGACTGGGCCGGAGAAACAGGGCGAGGACCAGGGTGACGAGGATGAGTCCGAAAATCCCGTTCTTGGCGAGCAGATCGAGGCGGCCCGAGAGGTAGGCGGAGTCGTCCTTCCAAATCTCGAGAGAAACGCCTGCGGGCAGGGTCTCGGGGGCGACATCGTAGACGTAGGTCTTGACGGTGTTCGCGATTTGGATGGTGTCTTCGTTGCCCACGCGATAGACATTGATGAGGATGGCGGGGGTCTCGTTGAAGCGGGACTCGATCTCCTCCTCCTCGAAGCCGTCGCGAATCACGGCGATCTCGCCGAGAGTGACGACAGAGCCGTCCGGACGGGTGATCACGGTGATGGGGGAAAATTCTTCGGCGGTGTAGCGGCGGGACTCGGTCCGGATCATGACCTCGCCACCTTTCGTCCTGACGGAACCACCCGGAAGGTCGAGGGAGGAGCTTCGCACCGCCGCCGCGACCTCGTCGAAAGTGAGGCCATACTGGCGCAGCGTGGTCTCGGAGACCTCGATCGAAATCTCGTAGTCGCGCACGCCGGCGAGAACCGCCTGGGTCACCCGAGACTCCCCGCCCTTGAAGGTGATCAATCCCGTCCGGATCCGCTCGGCGAGTTCGCGCAGGGTCGTCTCGTCGGTGTCGGCCGAGACGGCGATACTCATGACCTGCGCCTTGATGAGCAACTCCGAGAGGGTCGCTTTCTCCGCTTCCTCGGCGAGATTCTGAATGGCATCGACGCGGCTCTTGATGTCGTCCATGACGTCGCGGACATCATAGGTGCTCTCCGCTTCCACCGTGATCGTGCCGATCCCCTGGGCTGCGGTCGAGCGGATCGCGTCTATCCCGTCGAGATCCTGGATCGCTTCCTCGATGGGGATGAGGATACCTTTTTCCACCTCCTCGGGAGTGGCGTTGGGGTAGGGGACGGTGATGAGCACCGCATGGATCGAGGTCTCGGGAAAGATTTCCTTCTTCAGCTTCGGCCAGGTCATCAGGCCGGAGACCATCACCAGAACCATGAGCAGGTTCCCCGCGACGTGGTTCCGGCTGAACCAGTGGATGATACCTTTTCCCTCCATCACAGTGCCGGTTGGGGGGCGGGTTCCTCGTCGCCGCCGTCCGCGACAGGGCGCGGCACGACTTTTTGGCCGGTGATCCTGGCGGGCAGTTCGGTGAGGCAAACGAGACTGTTCTCCTCCACTCCGCCCGAGATGTAGACGCTCTCTTCGTCCCGGTGGACGACGGTGACATCGCGAAACTGGAGGGTATTGTCGGGAGCGACAAGGGCGACTCGTTCGAGTCCGACGAAGGCGGAGAAGGGGATGCGGGCACAGCGGGGCAGGGTGCGGCCGGCGATCCGCGCCTGCACGAAAAGTCCCGGACGCAGCCGGTGGTGCGCCTGCGCCCCATCGCTGCCGCCATCCACTTCCGCGACAACGTAGGCGGAGCGGCTCGATCGGTCGATCTCGCCTTCGGTCCGCACGATGCGTCCGCGATATTCCTTCGTTTCCCCGCCGACGCTGGCGAGCAGGACCACCTCCCCGAGCAGGTTGCCGTTTTCGCCGGTTTGCAAAAACGGCAATTGGTCCACCGAGAGCGGCAGACGCACTTCGTAGCGGGTTTCGAAAATCTCAGCGACCGCCGCGCCCTCGGTGAGGTAGCTGCCCACTTCGGTCGAGGTGGCGGCGATGATGCCGTCGAAGGGAGCGGTCAGGACGGTGTCGGACAGATCGCCTTCGGCTTTCCGGAGGGCGGTGCGGGCCGCTTCGACCCGCGCCTCGGCACCGCGCAACTGCGGTTGTCGCGAGGCGAGTTCAGAGGGTTCGCCGGGGCGACCGAGGTTATCCCAGTCGCGCTTCGCCTGCTCTGCCCGGGCCTGTTCCTCGGCGAGATTCGTCTCCGCGTCGGCGAGAGTGGCGGTCGCGGCGGCGAGGTCGGCACGGTAATCTACCGCGTCGATTTTCACCAGCCAGGTGCCCGCGTCGACGCGATGCCCGACATCGAAGAGGGGGTGGACTTCGACCACCCGGCCGGCCGCGGCGGCCGCGAGGGTGGTTCTGCGCGATGCCTCGATGAGACCCTGCGAGGGCATGTCGAAGCTCATTTCCTCATAGCGGACCGGGAGAACCTCGACGAGCGGGAGGGTCTCTTCGGTGTCGGCCTTCTCCGCCTGCGGACGAGTCACCCAGAGGAGCATGGAAAAAGCGATGCCGCCCGCGAGGATCAGCAGGCCGATGACAAATCTCGCAAAACGTTTCATGGTTTCGTTGCGGTTGCGGTTGCGGTTGCGTGGGAAGGTTCGGCGGGTTGGAAACTGCCGCCGAGAGCGAGATAGAGGTCGACGCGGTTGTCGAGACGCTGGCGGCGCATACCGATGGATTGGGCGCGGCTCGTGAACAGCCGCTGCTGCGAGGTGAGGACGGTGAGGAAATCTCCGGTCCCCCGTTCGAATTCCTCCAGCGAGCGGCGATACGCGGCGAGGGCGAGACGCGACGCGTTCTCGAGGGCGTCCACGCGGCGCGTCAGGAAAGTTTCGGCGGCGAGGGCGTTTTCCACCTCGGAGAACGCGGTCAGGGCGGCCTGCTCGAACTCGGCGGCGGCGAGTTCGAGTTCGGAATCCCGCTTCGCAATGTTGGCCCGGAGCCGACCTCCCTGGAGGATGGGCTGGGCGAGGTTGCCCGCGACATTCCACACGCTGAAGTCGTTGTTGAGGATGTCGCTGATATCTTCGCTCGCGTGTCCGTAGCTGCCGGTGAGGCGGATCGCGGGGAGGAGGGATCGTTTCGCTTCGAGGAGCCGCTTGTCGGCGGCGGCGATACGTCGCTCGGCCGAGGCGAGATCCGGACGGCGGTCGAGCAGGGTCGCGGGCAGACCGGCGGGCACTTTCCCCGGCATTTCGGGGAGCCGGGCGGACGACCCGGCGGCACCGTTCGGATACCCCCCCGCGAGGATCTCAAGCTGACGGGCGGCGCGTCCCACCAACTCTTCGCGGGCGGCGAGGCTTTCGCGGGCGTTGGCGACATCGGCCCGGGCGAGGAGCAGTTGGGAGGCCGGGTTCCGCCCCTCGTCCTCTATGCCCCGTTCGAACCGCTCCCGGATGGCGGATTCGGTTTCGGAAAAGGTGGCGATCGCATTCCGCGCCAGGGCGACCTGATCCTTCGCTTCGGCGAGGGCGAACCAGGTCTTGGCCGCCTGTCCCGCGAGGGAGAGTTGCGCGGTCGCAAAATCGTAGCCCGAGGCTTCGAACTCCGCCACGACGGCGGATTGCGCCGCCCGGATGCGGCCCCAGAGATCGATCTCCCATTGCAGATCGAGTGAGAGACCGAAATGATTGCTCTGGGAAGACAGGATCGTGTCGGGAGGAACCCCCGGCAGGGGCAACCCGATGAAATTCTGAGCGTTGCGTTGCCCCGAGAAAGAGCCGTCGAGTCGGGGGTAGAGGTCGGCCCCGGCGATACGGGCGTTGGCTCCGGCGATCTCAATGCGCGATTGGGCCGCTTTGAGATCGCGATTTTCCTCCATGACACGTCCGACAAAGGCGGTGAGATCCGGCTCTCCGAAGGCGGCAACCCAGTCGTGATCGGGAAAATGGGTCGGGAGAGGGGCGTCGCCGGCGATCCAGTGCGGCGGAATCCCGAGATGGGTGTGATGCTTGGCGTCGGGGGGGAAAAGGGATTCGCAACCGCCGACAAAAGCCGCCGCCGCGAGGAGTCCGACCCGGACCGCTGCGGCGAGCCGGGTCATCCCGGGCCGGGGATCCTCCTTCCCGTGCATTTCGAGAACGCGGTCGGACAAGGGCGGTGTTCCGTCCCCGTCGGTCCAGATAGGAGATGCCAGGGGTGCGGTCGGTGCCATTGGAAAGCAAGAGAACCCGGAGCCACATTTCAAAGCATCGGAGGGTCGGGGCGGCGACGGATCAGGGTTGGACCGGTTCCGCCTTGGGAGGCTCGATGCTCATGATCTTGTCGTGGATCTTGAGAATTTCCTTCGATTTCTCGAAAAATTCATCGACCTCGGCGGCGCTGGTCTTGTTCGAGTCGACGATGCGCTGGAGCTGGGCGAGGTATTGGTTCATGTCGAGGGAGATGTCGGCCATCTGGCGCTGGGCGCTGGCGTAGGCGGTGGCCACCGCGGTCTTGGCCTCGACGATGGCGGAGCGACGCCCCTGCTTTTCGAAATACTGGGCGCGGTCCTCCTTGAACTCCTTGTTTTTGAAAATACGTCTGCCGAGCGGGGCCGTCTCGAGCGGGTCCACCGCGTTTTCCGGGAGTGCGGAGAGTTGGCGCGAGAAATACCGGTCCAACTCGCGGAATTCGTTGAGCGGCTTGCCATACTGCTGGTGGAGAAAGGCGAGTCCGTTGATCACCCCCGCGAGCTTGGCGGCCTCGTCCTGATCGATTTTCTGTCCCGAGCGCAGCCGGGCCTCGATGTCGCCGATGTAGGCGAGCGTCTTGCGGCTGTCGTAGACGATCTCGTTCATCTGGCCGTAGGTCCGCTGAAGTTGTTCGGCGTGCTGTTTTTTCAAGGTCTCGACCTGGGTGCTCCATTCTTCGGAGACGCGCTCCGCCTCCGCCTGCTTGTCGGCGAGCAGCGAGGAGAGTTCGGCGTTTTTGTTTTCCGCGCCGCTGACCCGGCTGGAGAGGTCCTTGACCTGTTGCTCCAGCGTGAGCGTCTTGGATTGCTCGTCGCTCCAGAATTTCCCCAAAAACGCGGCCGCGCCACCCGCCGCAAGGACGAGAACGGACAGGAGCACGATCGCGATGGTCTTGCCCCGGCCGGGTTTGCCGTAGCCGTATTCTTCGAGTGCCTTGTTTGGATCGTAGTCTTCGCTCATAGAATACAGGTAAACTTCTTTTGCCGTATTTCTAGCGGGAACGGGGACCGCCGCGACTGGCGCTCGCCTCGCTCGATCCGCCCGAACGCAAATCCCTTGCACAAGTTCGGCATCTGCCCTATCTCGGGCGATCATGCTCGCCGTTGTTGTCACCATCGTCGCCCACGCCGCCAAACTGGAGGAAATGATCGCCGCCCTGGAGGGCAACCGTATCCATTCCCGGGACGAACCGGGTTGCCTCAAGTGGGAGTGGTCGCAGCACATCGAGGACCCTACGAAATTCGCCATCTACGAGTTGTACCGGGATGCAGAGGCGTTCGCCATGCACAAGGCCAGTGAGCATTTCGCGGCCTGGGCCGAAGCGAGCGCTCCCTGCATCCGGGAAAAGATCTCGGGCCAGTATGAGGTCAAAGGCCCGGACATGCGCTGAGGCACCCGGCTGTTCCGCCGGTTTTGCGCCGTTTCCGCCGCGGTTCGCTCAGGCGGCGTCGGTGAAGGTGTAATCGACGCCGAGGTGTTTCGAGATCACGGAGAAGAGTTCGTGGGAGCGGAACGGTTTGGCGACGAAGTCGGCGCAGCCCGCCTCGATCGCGCCGAGTCGCGCCTGTTCGAGGGCGTAGGCGGTGAGGGAGACGATGACGGTGTCGCTCTCCGCCGTGGCCAGGTTCTTGATCTCGCGGGTCGCTTCGGAGCCCTTTTTGACCGGCATGTCTTCGTCCATGAGGATGAGGTGCGGTTTCCACTCGCTCCATTTTTCGATCGCCTCCTGGCCGTTGGCCGCTTCGGCGAGGGCGAAGCCGGCCTTGCCGAGGATGCGCTTGAGGAGGAGGCGGTTGGTGGGTTGGTCTTCGGCGATGAGGATGCGGATTTCCGGATGGGCCGAGGTGAAACCGTTGATGCGCTGGGCGGTTTTCTCGTCGAGGCTGACGCTGTGGTGGGCCGCGTCCGCCTTGGCCGGAGCGACCTCCTCGCAGGCGATGGTGAAGCGGAAGGTGGTGCCCTCGCCGAAGACGGATTCGACTTCGATGTCGCCGCCCATCAGTTGCACGAAACTTTTCGCGATGGGGAGACCGAGTCCGGTGCCTTCGGAGGAGCGGCGTCCGCTCTCGGTCTGGGAATACCGCTCGAAGAGCTTGCCGAGTTCGTCGGCATGGATGCCGCGCCCGGTGTCGCGGATTTCAAATTCGAGCTGGATGTCGCGGCGGAGGCGTCCCATGACCATCTCGCCGGGGCTGAGTTCGGTGGCGGAGAGGGACACGCTGACGCCGCCCTGGGCGGTGAATTTGATCGCGTTCCCGATGAGGTTGATGAGGATCTGGCGCAGTTTGCTGCGGTCGGTCGTGATCTCGGCGGGGAGGGGGGAGCGGGCGGAAAAGTGAAAGGCGATGCGGTTCGCCGCGGCCTTCATTGCGAGCATTTCGTAGACCGATTTGAGCAGGGGAGTCAGTTCGAAAGTCTCCTCGTGCAGCTCCATCTTGCCGGCCTCGATTTTGGAAAGGTCGAGAATTTCGTTGATGACGTCGAGGAGGTGCTCGCCGCTGTTGTTGATGATGTCGAGGGTTTCGCGTTGTTTGGGGTTGAGGCTCTTGTCCTCGCCGAGGATCTCGGAAAAGCCGATGATGGCGTTGAGCGGAGTGCGCAGCTCGTGGGTCATCTTGGCGAGGAAGTCGCTCTTGGCGCGGTTGGCGACTTCGGCGAGGTGGCGGGCCTCGACGAGGTGGTTGCGGTATTTTTCCTCGATCGCGGCGGTGTTGATATTGGCGATGGAGATGCCGAATTGTCCGGTGAGGGCCTCGAGCAGCTTGATGTCTTCTTCGGACCACGGGGCGCTGGGACCGACCCGGAGGAGGAGGACCAGTCCGTTGGGCACTTCGCGGAAACTGGTCTTGGCGGCGAGCAGGGTGATGGGTTCGTCTTCGGGAAAGGGCGACTGGATGGATTCGGGAATGGACTTGGCGAGAGAGACGACGGAGTCCGACCGCAGGATGTGTCGGGCGAGAGGGTCGGTGATCGAGAGGCTGGGTTTGCCTTCGTCCGGTCCGCGCCCGAAGCGTCTGCAATAGCCGATCTGTTTCAGGGTGTCGCGGGAGATGCCGTCGTCGTCCTCGACCGGGACGAGCCGCTGGACGAGGCAGTGGGTCGCGCCGAATTGCTCGGTGATGTGGTGGAGGGCGTCGCTGAGAATCTGGTCCTTGCGCACCCCGCTGGAGAATTCCTTGGTGGTGCGTTCGAGCAACATGCGGTTCTGCAATTGGCGGGCGAGGGCGGCCTCGGCCTTGTCGCGCTGGGCGGTCAGCATTTCCTCGTGGCGGTTCATCTGGCGGACCCGGGATTGGATGGAAAAGCGGATCACGAGGACGATGAGACTGACGACGGCGAGCAGTCCGAGCGTCTCGGCCCACCAGGTCTGCCACCAGGGCGGGCGGATCAGGAGGCGCACTTTTGCGGTGATGTCGGGCCACTCGCGTCCGTCGAGGGAGCTCTGCACTTTGAAAAGATATTTCCCGGGGGGGAGATTCGCGTAGACCGCCTTGTGATCCTCCCCGGCGGTCTGCCACTCGTATTCGTAGCCCTCCAGCATATATCGGAAAAAGCCCCGGTCGGGGAGCTGGTGATCGAGGTTGGCGAAGCGAAAGGCGAAACGGATCCGCTGATCGTAGGGGAGGCGGATCTCGTCGGTCGCGGCGAGTTCGCGTTCGAGGATGCCGCCCGCGCGCGGGGCGACCGGTTCGCCGAAATATTCGAAGCTGGTGAGGATGGGATTGGGCGGGCGGGGAAGCGCGGGGAGATTGGCGGGATCGACGATGTTGAATCCGTCGAGACCGCCGAAGTAAAGCCTGCCGGCCGCGTCGCGGGCGACCGCGTCGATCGAAAATCCCTCGGTCTGGAGACCGTCCTGGCCGGAGAACACGCGGAACTCGCTCTGCATGGAATTGAGTCGCGCGATTCCGGTGCGGGTGGCCACCCAGAGGAAATGGTTCTCGTCCTTGATCAGGGAGACGACTTTGTCATCGGGCAGTCCGTTGACGGCTTGGTTGAAATTGGTCATCTCGCCGGTGCGGCTGTTGAAGCGGTCGAGGCCCGCGTTGAGGGTGCCGATCCAGACGATGCCGTTGTTGTCGGGCAGCAGGGTGGTGAAGCGCTCGCCGGTGGTTTTTTCGGCCCGGGGAAAGGCAGCGGCGAAGGAGACCAACGCGGTGGCGTCTTTCCGCAGCAGGTAAATTTGCGAGGGAGTGGAAATCCAGAGATCGCCCGAGGGATCTTCCCGGATCGTCTGGATGAAATCGGCCGACCCGCCCGTGTCGCCCGCGTCGGCTCCCTCGTCCGCGAGGATGCGGGTGAAGCGGGGGGATGCGGGTTCCCACCGCCAGAGACCTCCGCCATGGGTCCCGGCGAAAATCCGTCCGCGGCTGTCCTGAAACACGGTGGAGACATTGTCGTGCCCGAGGGAGGCGGGGTTGCCCGGTTCGTGCCGGAAAACCGTGACCGCGCCGTCGCGATCGTGGCGGAGCAGTCCGTCGCCCCGGGTGGCGAGCCAGAGTCGTCCCTCGTCGTCTTTCATGACCCTGTTGATATTCGGAGTCGACCCTGTTGCCGACGGTGATTCGTCGGGAGACGGGACCGCTGTCAGGCCGGACGGGATTCCGGCGTAGGCGGCGGCCCCGGCATCCCAGCGGGCGAGTCCCCGCTCGGTTCCGATCCAGATGTCGTCGCCGTCGCTGTGGCCTAGGGTTTGGACCGCAGGGTGCGGCAGGCCGTTTTTTTTCCCGGGGTGAAAACGCAGATGGGCGAACCATTGGCGGTCGAGGGGAAAACGGCTCGCGCCGCCTCCGTAGGTCGCGATCCAGAGGATGCGGGAGCGATCTTCAAAAATCGCCGAGATCTGGTTGTCGGCGAGGCTGTCGGCGTGGCGGGGGTTGTTGGTGAAATAGAGGAAGGTGTCGTTGCCCCGGTCGAAGAGGGCCAGGCCGTTCCTCGTGCCGACCCAGAGATCGAAGTTGGAATCGACGAAAAGCGAGGTGATGTTCTTTTCCCGGATCGGAAAGGGAACGGGATTCCGGGCGCTCCCGGCGGAGTAGGTGTAGACCCCGTTCCCGGCGGTCCCGATCCAGATGCGGTTCTTGGCATCGCGGGCCACGGCGGTGACCGGCACGGTGGTCGACCAGAATTTTTGGAAAGTGTGTTCCTGGCTCTTCCAGTGGTAGAGATCGCCGGCGACCGTTCCCACCCAGACTTCCTCCTGGCCCAGGACGGTGATCGAGGCGATGCGGCTGCTCCCGAGCGGTCCCTCGACCGCGGTGATTTCCCCGGTGGCGAGGTGGAGGAGACGGAGCCCGGCATCGGTCCCGACCCAGAGAAAGCGGTCTTCGGAAATGGCGAGATCCACAATGGAACGGTCGTCCGGTCCCGTCGCCAGCGGGATGGTCTTGCCGGTGTCCTGATGAAATTGGAGCAGTCCCCGGGAGGAGGTCCCGATCCAGAGCACGCCCTTTTGGCTGCGGGTGGTGGCGATGGCGCTGATCCGGTCGCCTCCGGGGCTGCCGTTGCGACCGGGAGGGTGCGGATAGTGGATCGTCTCCCAACCGTCGAAGCGACTCAGCCCTCGGTGGGTCGCGAGCCAGACGGAACCGTTCGTATCCTGAACGATGTCCCGCACCAAATCCGATTTGAGTCCCCGGGCGGTGGAGGTGGAGAGCGAGGTGAATCGGATGTGATTTTCCTGGGGCGCCTGGGCGGTCGCGGGATGGCCGAAACCGTGCCATGCCACCCAGAGGAGCAGAGCGGAAGGCAGGAAGGAAGATCGCCAGCAGTTCGCCATCACATCGCTATGCCTTGAGGAATGATAGAAAAGTAAAAATTATTGAATTAATGAAAATCAGTATGAGTTGAATACTATAGGAAAAAGATTCCTATTCAAGGAATTTGCCGAGGATTTTGAAGGGGGCGGACGTCGGCGGGAAACCGCGTTCGCCGCGTCCGGTCGCGGTGGTCACGACGGCTCCGCGCCGTCGGTGTCGCCGACTTCTTCGATGCTCCCGGCGGCTTTGAGCCGGGCGAGGAGCGCTTCGATGGCGAGGCCGCGTTTTTCCTGCAGGAACTGGTCGCGCAGTTCGGAAATCTCGGAGCGCGGGATGGGGGCGGGGTCCTTGCGGTCCGTCACGGTAAAGAGATGGAATCCGTAGTGGGTCGCGACGATGGGGCTGATTTCGCCCACTTCCATGGAAAAGGTGATCGCTTCGATCTCGGGCATGGTCTCGCCCTGTTTCATGAATCCGAGATCGATCTCGCGATCCTCGCCGCTCCCGTGCTCGCGGGCGGCGAGTTCGAAGTCCTTTCCAGCGAGGAGTTCCCGCCGGAGCTCGCGCAGTGCGATGTAGGCTTCGCGGGCGGCCTCGTGGCTGGAGGGTTCGATGAAAATCTGGCTGACGCGGACCTGCTCGGATTGCATGTAGCGGGAGAGATTCGCCTGATAGTAGGCTTCCAATTCTTCATCGGAGGGATCGGTGGGCAGATCCAGTTCGGCCTCGAAGAGTCGGTCCACGATCATGTTGCTCTTGAGCTTTTCAAGGATGACGCGCCGGTCCCCGGGGTTGAAGCCGGTGTTATCGTAGAATTTCTGCTCGTCGCCGTGTTCGGCTTTGACCTCTTCGAAGCGGGCCTCGACCGCCTCGTCGGAGACCTCGCCGTAGCGCTTTAGCGATTCCTGTTCGAGGAGGGTGCGGTGGATCACGTTGTCCCGCGCGTAGCCCCGGAACTCCGTGTCGCGGTCGCAACAGACGACTTCGCCGAGGCTCTGGTAGTGTTCCTTGATCGATTCGAATTCTTCTTCGAAAACCTCGTCCGCGATAGGTTCGCCGTTGATGATGAAAGCCATCCACGAAGGTGGCGCAGATTTTCCTTTCCCGCAAACGGCAGCGGGCGAAAGCCGCAATTCGGATGCGACTTGATTCGCGGGGGAATGGGGAGACTTTGGCCGGAAAATGGCGAAAGTCCGCAAAGCATTCCTCCTCGGAGCCGGTCTCGGCACGCGCCTGCGTCCCCTGACCGACGATCTTCCCAAACCGCTCGTTCCGGTGTGGAACCGTCCGCTCATCACCTACGCGTTTTCCCATCTCCGCCACGACCTCGGGGTGGAGGCGTTCGCGGTGAACACGCACCACCGCGCGGAGGCCTATCAGGAGGCGTTTCCCGACGGTGGCGAGGGTGGCGAGGGTGGCGCTTCCCTCCATTTTCGCCACGAACCGGTCCTCCTCGACACCGCCGGCGGGATAGACAATCTCCGAGACTGGCTGCCGGAGGACGAATCGTTCGTCGTCTACAACGGCGACATTCTCACCGATCTCCCCTTGCGTCCGGCCCTCGAGCAGCATCTCCGCACCGGCGATGCCGTGACCCTCATTCTGCGGAGCGAGGGCGGGGAACTGCGCGTCGGCTACGATCCCGATTCGGGCAAGGTCGTGGACATGCGGGGCGCGCTCCGACCCGATTGGCCACATCGCTATCAATTCACTGGCATTTATCTTGTTTCACCGGCTTTTTACGCGTTTCTGAAACCGGGGAAAATCGAGTCGGTGGTCCTGCCGATGCTGGAGGCGATCCGGGCGGGAGAACAAGTCGGCGGGATCGTCATCGACGAGGGGATCTGGGGCGATCTGGGAGAGCGGGAGGCCTACCTCGACGCCCTCTCGCTCCCCGGGCTCGGATTTCCCCGCTACGATGACACCCAGCCGGAGCGCATTTCCCCGCTGGCCCGCATCGACGACGGGGCCGAGATCGATGAACTCTCCACCGTGGGGGCCGGAGCCGTGGTGGAAAAGGGGGCCGTGATCCGCCATTCCGTGATCTGGCCGGGGGCGGTCGTGGCGGGTGACGCGGTGCTCCATCGCACCGTCGTGCGCGGCGGACGAACCGCCCGCGGTGCCCTCGCCAACGCCGACGTGTGACCAGAGGTGCGGAGCGTTTCGGATGAAAAACGGTGCATTTTGCCGCGAAAATTTTCAACAAACCGCAGATCCGTGCGTCTTAGAGGTAACGTTTCCCCGTGATTCGGGTATAATTAGGAAACCCGTAACAGCTTTGGAAAAAATCGACATTCCCCGAAAAACGGTCTACAGGCTCTCTCTTTACCAGCGCTGCCTCCAGAAATTGCTGGAGCAGGAGGTGGAGACGGTTTCCTCGGAAGATCTCGCCAAAGCCGCCGGGGTGAAGCCGACCCAGTTGCGCAAGGACCTCGGTCACGTGGGCCAGTTCGGCACCCGCGGTCTGGGCTACAGCGTCTCGACCCTGTCGGCGGCGATCTCCGGAGTGATGGGCCTGACCATGCTCCAACCCGTCGTCATGGTCGGGGTGGGGAACCTGGGATCGGCGCTGCTGCGCTACAGCGGTTTCCGCAAGGAGGGTTTCGAAATCATCGCGGCCTTCGACGCCGAGCCGACCAATGTCAAGGCAACCACGGAACAGATGGGGGTGCCGGTCTACGACGTGACGGAAATGGGACGCTACGTCAGCGCCCACGGGGTGCGCATGGCGATCATCGCGGTGCCGGAGGCGGCCGGTCAGACGGTGGCCGATGTCCTCGTCGCCGCCGGGGTGCAGGCCATTCTCAATTTTTCCCCCGCCGTGCTTTCCGTGCCCGACGCGGTGGTCGTCAACCACGTCGATCTCGCGGCTGAACTCGGCAGCCTCAGCTTTTTCGTGAGTTGAACAGGGGATCGGTGAGCAAGACGATTTCGGCGGTTTCAGCGGCCGAGGCGAACGACGCTCTCGTCGTGGTGCCCTGCGAGGGAATTTTCTCCCTGCGCGACACCCTCCGGTCGGGACAACTTTTCCACTGGGAGGAGTTATCCTTGAACGGACTCGACGGATTCGCCGGGTGCATCGGCGACGCTCCGCCCAGCTTTGTCGCCCAGCGCGAAAACGGCGAAGTCGTGACCCTGGCACGGGACCGCGAGCGCGTCGGACGGTATTTCGGACTCGACCACCGCCTCGGGGAAATCCACGCCACGTTTCCCGCAGGGGATCCCGTCCTCGCCGCCGCGATGGCCTACTGCCCCGGCCTGCGCATCGCTCGGCAGCCGGTCTGGGAATGCCTCGCCACTTTCATCACCTCGTCCCTGAAACAGGTGGCTCACATCCGCTCCATCTCCATGACCCTGCGGCGGCGCTACGGGACCGCCCACGCCTTCAGCGGGAGAACCTTTTATGCCTATCCCGAACCGGCCGCTCTCGCCGCCGCCGGTGAGGACGAGTTGCGCCAATGCTCCCTCGGTTACCGCGGGAAGTCGCTCCACCTCGCTGCCACGGCGATCGCCTCGGGAGGACTCGATCTCCGCGCGATCGAAGACGAATCGTCGCTGGAGCGGGCGCGGGAGGGACTCATGCAACTGCACGGGGTGGGGGAGAAAATCGCCCATTGCACCCTGCTCTTCAGCGCGGGCCGGTGGGAGGCCTTCCCCATCGACGTGTGGATGGAGCGCGTCCTCCGCGAGCACTACCGCAAGCGGGTCAAAGGGGCGAAGCTACAGCGCTGGGCGGTGAAACATTTTGGTCCCAATGCGGGGTACGCGCAGCAATACCTCTTTCATTTCGCGCGGAAAACGCTTTAATCTCCTGATCTCATTCAGGCGATGTCGGAACAGCAAAAACTCTTTGCGAGTCTCTCAGGGGCCCTCGTGGTCCACCTGATCCTCCTGCTTTTTGTATTCGCTTTTCTCCACATCCGCGGCGCGAGTCCCTCCTCCGCCCGCCGAGGCAACGACCCCGCCGCGAACGAAACAAAGCGAGAGGTCACTGTGCTTCTGAGCGAGTTGATGGAACAAGTCACGGTCGAACCCGCGCCTCCGTCCGGTCGCTCCTTCGTCTCGACGGATCTCAATCCCCCGGAAGCGGTCGCCCCGGAGAACGCCCCCTACGAATCGGATCGCAATACCTCGGCGGCGAGTCCGTTGTCGCCGGATTTGTCTGAGCGTCAGGAAAAAGGACCCACTCTCAGGGGGAACGGCCGGCTCCCGAATCTCACGCTCGCCAACCGCGATTTCAGGGAAGGGGACGCCCCCGCGAAGGCCTCGACCCAAGCGACTCCGACGGCCCCGGCCGATCCCGCGGCCCCGGACGACTCGGGAGCCGCGTCCCGCACGGACAAGGGCACCCCGGAGAAAACCGCGGGAGTGCCGCTCGAGCTTTCCTCGCGCTCCGGCGAGGACATTCCGCAGTCCCCCGCAGAACCGGACAATTCGGTGAAACGGGAAAGCCCTTCCGGGAGTGGCGAGGAAAGAGCCGCGACGGCGCAAATGGAATCCGCTGACGAGGCGCTCGACTCGGAATCTTTCCAACCCGAAGAACACCGCACCGCGAACAACGGTACCCTCACGAAAGTCGGACGCGAGGCCGTCGACGCGGTGGAAACCCCGCTCGGACGCTACAAGAAACAAATTCGCGACCTCATCGCCGCGAGATGGCACCGCTACCGCCAGGAACACGCCGAGGCCGTCACCTGGGGCATTCTCAAATTGGAATTCAGCGTGGATCCGGATGGCCGGGTGCAAGACTTGCATATCACTAAAAACGAGGCCAATTCCACGCTCGTGGAGTTCTCGCTCAAGGCGATCCGCGAGGCGACCCTGCCCCCCATGCCCACCGAAGTGGCGAATTCGGTCGGTTCGCGAGGCCTCGTCATCCGATACGACATCATCACCTACTGACCCCGGCACCCGCCCTTTCCCAGCCCGCCTTTCTCTCATGTTCGATCCGTCTCTCAACGCCCAGGTGTGGCACTTTTTTCTCTCGGGAGGCATTTTCATGTCCTTCATCGCCGCCTGTTCCTTTGTCGGTGTGGCGGTCTGCGTTCACCGGGCGCTCACCCTGAGATGGAACGCGGTCATTCCGCCTGAACTCCGGCGTGGTCTCGCCCGGTGCCGGGAAGGTTTTTGCGAGGGACGAGCCGCCCATTTCTACCACGAAATGAAGCGCAGCGACAGCCCCATGGGAGAAGTCGGGAGGGTGGCGCTCTCGCCGGATTTCACCACCCGGGACGACGCCACCCATGCTGCCGAGGCGACCGCGCACGAGCAGATGGTGCAACTCGAAAAGGGCATGGGGGTGCTGGAGGTCGTCATCACGATCGCTCCGCTCCTCGGGCTGCTCGGCACGGTCAGCGGTCTCGTCGGCGTGTTCGGCACCCTCGGGAACGAGACCCCTAGCTCCGATCCCTCGGGCATCGCCGCCGGGATCGCCGAGGCCCTGAACACCACCATCGCCGGACTCGTCGTCGCGGTGATCATGGTGATTTTTCACTCCTATTTCTCCCGTCGGCTGGAGCGCATCGCGGCGCGTCTCGAAGTCATCGCGGGACATCTCCTGTACGAGTTTTACAAACAGGGCGGCCCGACCCTCTACACCGCCGCCCTCGACTCCCTCGCCGCACCGGATGCCGGAGGGATGTCGACGGACTCGCGCGATCCGGCCCCGGCCCCGCGCGAAACCGGCACAACGTGATCTTTTCCCGTGAAGCTCTACCGCAAACGACGCACCAGTCCGACGGTCTCCCTCGTCAGCATGATCGATATTTTCGCGATCCTGCTGATTTTTTTCATTGTCACCACCACCTTCAAAAGGGACGAATCCCTTATTCGGGTGAGCCTGCCCCGTGCCTCCGAGGGGGAACCCGAGGTCGGGAAAGACTGGCGCGTTCCCCTCGTTCTCGGAAAAGACGGACGGGTCTCCTTGGGGCCGACGGAACTGCCGCTGGAGTCGCTCGCCGCCGCCCTGCGCGATTTTCACACAACCCGTCCCGATGAAAAACTGGAGATCAAGGCGGACGAGGGGGCTCCTCTCGGACTCCTCGTCAAAGTCTGGGACGCCGCCACGCAGGCCGGTCTCGAGATCGGCGATCTCCCCCTGCGCATTTTGCTCGACGAATAAGAATCCGTAGGAATCGCGCGAAATCCGGCGGAATTTGTGCGAAAGTCCGCGCTGTATCATGATTCGAGAGATTGTATTCTACCCCGATCCGGTCCTCCGCCAGGCCGGCGCCCGCGTCGACGAGGTCACGCCCGAGATCCGCGAACTCGCCGCAGATATGATAGAGACCATGTATGACGCTCACGGAGTCGGGCTGGCCGCGCCGCAGGTCGGTGTCTCCCTCCAGCTCGCCGTCATCGATGTCTCGCACGACGAAGAGTGTGTCTCCTACCTGCGGGTCAACGGGCGGGACACCGAGCTCACGGAGATTTGCCCGCTCGTCTTTCTCAATCCCCTCGTCGAGACGCTCGGGGGAAAGGACAGCGACACCGAGGGCTGCCTTTCCTTTCCCGATCTTCGCGGCGAAATCACCCGTCCCTATGAAGTTCGGGCCACCGTCGAGACGCTCGACGGCGAAACTCTCGTCATCGAGACCGACGGGCTTTTCGCGAGAGCGATCCAGCACGAAGTCGATCATCTCTTTGGCAAGCTCTTCATCGATCGCATGAGCTCCGCCCGCAAACTGGCGATCCGCCGTCAGTTGAAGGAAATGCAGGAGCAATACGGCTGAGCCTCGCCAAGTCCCGCGACGGTCGCGGCCCGATTCGTTCGAGGGGAACAGGGGGCGCGGACGCTTTTCACTTGTCGTGGCGCGGGAGAGTTTGTAAAAGGAAGGGGACGTCCCGCCGCGGCGTTCCCATCCCCCGATTTCCCATGAAAGTGTCCGTCCCCAGAATTTTCGCGTGTTTTCTGTTCGCCTCCCTGCTGTCTCTCGGCACCGCGTCCGCAATCACCCTGACAGGTTCCAACGGACGTGCGGTGGAGTTTCACATCATCCGATCGGCCACACCGAAGGGGATCACCGCCCAGGTGGTTCCCGACGGCCCCATCCTCGGGATTCCCTGGGAAAAGCTCGACCTCGCCGCTCTCGAAGCGGATCAGAAAATCCTCTACGACGCCTACCTGCGGGCGAAGGAGGGCGAGACCATAGAACTGAACCTGGACGAGACCATGGCGGCGGAACCCGCCGAACCGGAGGCACCGAAGCCTCCGCCGAACAAATACATGGGCTGGTTGGACACCAAGGTCGGCGCGGTCGAGTTCATGTTGCAGTTGCCGGCGGCCAAACCGCGCGGGATACTCGTGATCTCGCTCGATGACTTCGGCGACGCGTTCCGCTATGTCATGGGGCACGAAAAAGGAAACGGCGTCTGGAGCGATTTTCAGAACAAACACGATCTCGCCCTGCTCTCCTACAGCCTCGGGAGAGGGCGGAGCGATTCCGAGAAGCTCGAAAATTTCGCCCTTTCCCACAAAGGCAGCGGCAAAACCCTGCTCACCGCCTTGCAAAATTTCGCCACGAAAATCAAGGAACCCGCCTTCGCCGATCTTCCCATCGCCCTCTATGGAGCCGGGCGCACCGGATCGGCCTTCGTCTACAATTTCGTGCAATCCCATCCCGAGCGCGTCCTCGCCGCCACCGTGAGCAAGGGAGCCTTTTACGACGCCGAACCCACCGAGGCCTCGGTGAAAGTGCCGATGCTCTTTGTTTGGGGCGAATACTGCAACAACGCGGAGCGGTGGGGCTCGGAGAACAGCGCCGCACCCATTCTCGCGAAATACGCCGCGATGAAACCCAATTGGACCAACGGACGGGAATTCCGGGGACGCGACGATCAGAATCTCTTGGTCGAATACATGGCGAAGCAATATCTCCTGGAAGTCATCCCGACACGCATGCCCGAGGAAGGCGCCGCCCCGCCACCCGCCCCGGAACCGAAGCCGGATGCGCCCGCGGAGGAAGGCAAATCGGCGGAGGAAAAACCGGCGGAGGGGGAAAGCGCGGAGGAAACCAAGGCGGAATCGCCCCCCGAGCCAGAGATCCCCGAGCCAGTCGAGTTGGATCGGTCCAAAGGCTCCGTCGGCACCATCGAAACCGGCGAGGTCGTCAAAATAACCGACCCGGCGGCCGAACTGGGCCCCGGCGAGACCTTTCTTCCCAACGCGAAAGTGGCCGCGCTGTGGAAAAAATACATCCTCGGCGAACTCGAACCGCCGGCGCCGAAATAGAAGGGCGCTGCAAAGTGACTCCACCGCATCGGATTTCTCGGGAGGCCTACGGCCCGATCACGTCTTTCTGCAAATCCCGTATCACCCGCAGATCGCCCCAGTCCGCCCCGCGCATCCGGCGGGCCCCCGTTTTCCGCTTTTCGCCGAAGCGGTTGCGCAGGCGCTGCTCGCG
>JAAYAT010000374.1 GCA_012719225.1 Verrucomicrobiaceae bacterium | reverse complement strand
GATCATGGGCGCGGCGGTGTGGGGCTTGGCCGGGTGGGGGGAATCCATTCTCTTCGCGGAGGGGCGCTTCTTCCAGCGGCTCGGCGCGATGGGGGGACTCGTGGCTTTCGGGCTTCTCATCTATCTGATCGCCATCGTCGGGACGCGGGTCTATTCGGTGGCGGATTTGAAAAGAAAATTCCGTCGCAACCGGACCTGAGTGGTGTCGTCTCGTTTCGGACGGAACTCGCTACGGATGCGAGGAGTCCGCCGAGGTCGGGCTCCATATTTGCATAGATCGTTCCGTCACGAGGACGCTGGCGGGGAGAGGGGTGCGGTTGCCCTGCAGACGGGGGTCGCGCGTGTCGATGACCAATTCCCAGGTCGCCTGCGGCCTTTGGGGGAAATGGAATTCCCTCGTCTCGTCCCGCGCGTTGAAGAAAAAGAGGAGCGATTTGTCGAGGCTCTCCCCTTGCACGAGGACGGAGAACGAACCGGCCTTTTCGGCCTCCCAGTCGATCGATTCCTTGGCCTTGCCGTCGGGACGCAGCCAGCAGACGTCGGGGAGGCTGCCCTCCTCGGGGACCTTGCCGTTGAAAAAAGTATTGCGGCGCAAGACGGGGAAATCCCGCCGCAACTTCAGGAGTCGTTGCACGAAGTTGCGCATCGTTTTGGCCTCGGCGCTCGCCTGCCACGAGATCCAACTGATCGCGTTGTCCTGACAGTAGCCGTTGTTGTTGCCCAGTTGCGTGCGGAGCCGTTCGTCGCCGGCAAGGAGGAAGGGGACGCCCTGGGCGCAGATCAGGGTGGCGAGAAAATTCCGGACCTGGCGCTGTCGCAGGGCGAGGATTTTTTTGTCCGTCGTGGCCCCCTCGTGGCCGTGGTTGCAGGACAGGTTGTGGGAGTCGCCGTCCGCGTTTTTCTCCCCGTTGTCGAGGTTGTGCTTCTGATTGTAGCTGACGAGATCGTGGAGGGTGAAGCCGTCGTGCGAGGTGATGAAGTTGATGCTCGCCAGGGGAGTGCGACGGTTGTGCGCGAAGAGATCCTCGCTCCCGGTGAGACGCGCGGCGAGCTCGCCCGAGACGGCCGGTTCCCCCCGCCAGAACCGCCGCACCCCGTCGCGAAATTTTCCATTCAGTTCCGCCCAGCCGACCGGGAAATTGCCGATTTGGTAGCCGCCGTGACCGAGATCCCACGGCTCGGCGATGAGCTTGGTCTGCGAGAGGACGGGATCCTGGTGGATCGCTTGGAAAAAGGCGGCGCGTCGGCTGTAGGACTCGAGGGTGCGCCCCAGTTCGGCGGCGAGATCGAAGCGGAAGCCGTCCACGTGCATTTCCTCGACCCAATAGCGCAGGCTGTCGAGGACGAGCCGGAGGGA
The DNA here is from genome assembly GCA_012719225.1 of Verrucomicrobiaceae bacterium. Classification (GTDB taxonomy): domain Bacteria; phylum Verrucomicrobiota; class Verrucomicrobiia; order Verrucomicrobiales; family DEV007; genus Arctic95D-9. Next base: position 5,916 of record JAAYAT010000374.1, on the reverse strand, counting down.
GATCGGGTGGGAGAGATCGACCGAGTTGCCGCAGCCGGTGAAATCGACATAATTGCGGGGGTGGGTCGTATCGGTGTGGTAGTAAGTGAGATTGTCGAACCCGCGCAGGAGACAGGTCGGCCCGTCCGTGCCCGCTTCGCAGGTGTGGTTGTAGACGACGTCGAGGATCACCTCGAGTCCGGCCCGGTGGAGGGCCTTGACCATGTCGCGGAACTCGGTGACGGGATCCGCCCCGGCGGCGTAGCGGGCCTCGGGGGCGAAGAATCCGAGCGTGTTGTAGCCCCAGTAATTGACGAGTCCCCGTTCCAAGAGAAAATCGTCGTCGAGGTGTTGGTGGACCGGGAGCAACTGCACCGAGGTGATCCCGAGCTCGGTGAGGTAGCCGGTGGAGACGGGGTGGGCGAGTCCGGCGTAGGTGCCGCGCAGCTCTTCCGGCACGTCGGGATTGAGTTTGGAAAATCCCTTCACATGCAGCTCGTTGATGACGGTGTCTGTCATCGGAATCCGCAGCGGGGCGTCGCCCTCCCAGTCGTAGTGGTCCGGCGCGGGGACAAAGGCGCGCGGGGCGTGCGGGGCGCTGTCGATGGGGCAGAGGCCCCCTTCCGCGGTCGTCGTGCGGAGGGAGGCGTGGTATTTCGACGGGCCGTCGATGTGGCGCGCGTAGGGGTCAAGGAGCAGCTTGTTGGGATTGAAAAAAAGACCGGCCGGCGGGTCCCAGGTTCCCTCGGCACGATAGCCGTAGGTGCTCCCGGCGGGGATGCCTCCGACCGCGACGTGCCAGGTGTCGGCGCTGCGGTGAGTCAGCGGAACGCGGTGGGTTTCCGTCGCGGGATGTCGCCGGTCGGTGCAGAGGCAGAGTGTGATCGCCCCGGCCATTTCCGAGGCGACCGCGAAATTGACGGTCCCGTCGGGCAGGGGGACGGCACCGAGCCTGTCGGGGTTGCCGGGGGATGCGGTGAGGTCGTGAGCGGTTCCGGAGATCAACATGGTTCCTGAGGTTCCCGATCAGGCGGGGAGAGAGCGGGGGAGGCAAGATAACGGGAAAAACGTCCCTTTCCAGCGCGGGTTTTCCCGGCCGCCTCCGCGCCGGACACTCCCGTGGCCCCCGGCTTGGACAAATCCCGCGGCGACCGCTATCTTGTCTGCCCGCAAAGCTGCGGCGAGGGTCCCCTTTACTTTCAAAAAGATCACACTAGGTTTCCGCCTTTTCGACGATGTCCATTGAACTGACACGGAATTTTTCCATCATCGCCCACATTGATCACGGCAAGACGACCCTCTCGGATCGCTTGCTCGAGACCACCGCGACGATTTCCCAGCGGCAAAAGCAGAACCAATTGCTGGATTCCATGGATCTCGAGCGCGAGCGCGGGATCACGATCAAGTCGCACCCGGTGACGATGAAATATCTCGCCAAGGACGGGAAGACCTACCAGCTCAACCTCGCCGACACGCCCGGGCACGTCGATTTTTCCTACGAGGTGAGCCGTTCCCTCGCCGCCTGCGAAGGTGCCCTGCTCCTCGTCGATGCCGCCCAGGGCGTCGAGGCGCAGACCGTCGCGAACATGCATCTCGCGCATCAGGCGGGGCTCCAGGTCATTCCCGTGATCAACAAAATCGATCTTCCCAGCGCGGACGTGCCGGCGGTGAAGAAGCAGCTCGAGGACATTCTCGCGATCCCCGGGGACGAGGCCATCGAAGCCAGCGCCAAGATGGGCATCGGCGTCATGGATATCCTCGAAGCGATCGTGCAGCGCATTCCCCCGCCCGCTCCGCCGGAGGACGGCATCCTGCGGGCGCTCGTGTTCGATTCGGTCTTCGACACCTATCGCGGAGTCGTCAGCTACGTGCGCATCATCAGCGGCGAGGTGAAACGCGGCACCCCGATCCGGATGATGGCCACCGGAAAATCCTACGAGGTCAAGGAGGTGGGCGTTTTCACTCCGAAACAATCCGCCCGCGAGAAACTCCTCCCCGGCGATGTCGGCTACCTCATCGCCAACATGAAATCGTCGACCGAGGTCAAGATCGGCGACACCATCACCGACACGAGGGTCTCGGCCAGCGAACCTCTCCCCGGATTCAAGGAGATCCAGCCCATGGTCTTCAGCGGGATCTATCCCATCTCGACCGACGACTTCGAGCAGCTCAAGCTGGCGATGGGCAAGCTCCAGATCAACGACTCGGCCTTCAGCTACCAGGCGGAGAGTTCCGTCGCGCTGGGCTTCGGTTTCCGCTGCGGATTCCTCGGATTGCTCCACATGGAGATCGTGCAGGAACGGCTCCGCCGCGAGTTCAACATGGACGTGATCTCGACCTATCCGGGAGTGGTCTACCATGTCAAACTCACCGACGGGAGCGAGATCGAAGTCGACAACCCCAGCTTCCTCCCCGAACCCCAGAGCATCCTCGAAATCCAGGAACCGACGGTCAAGGCCTACGTCATGACCCCGAACGAATACATCGGGGAACTCATGAAACTCGTCGCCGAGAAGCGCGGCGAACTCGTCAATACCGAGACCCTCGACGCCGGACGGGTCCTCCTCACCGCGATCCTGCCGCTCAATGAAATCCTCGTCGATTTCAACGACCGCCTCAAGAGCATGACTCGCGGCTACGGCAGCATGGACTACGAGCACAGCGACTACCGGCCCGGCAAGCTCGTGAAAATGGACATCCTCATTGCCGGCGAACCGGTCGACGCCTTTTCCGTCATCGTGCATCGCGACAAGGCGGAGTCGCGCGGCCGCCAACTCGCCGCGAAGCTGCGCGACGTGATCCCCCAGCAACTTTTCACCGTCGCGATCCAGGCGGCTATCGGCGGCAAAATCATCGCCCGCGAGAGCATCAGCGCCCTCCGCAAAAACGTCACCGCGAAGTGCTACGGCGGGGACATCTCGCGGAAACGCAAACTGCTCGAAAAGCAAAAGGAAGGGAAGAAGAAGATGAAAGCCGTCGGCAAGGTCAACATTCCACAGGACGCCTTCATCAAAGTTCTCAAATCGGGTGACTGAACGAATTCTCCCCCCGCTCCCGCCCGCCCGGCACCTCATTTCCGATCTTTTCCGACCTGTATCCCCATGTCCCTTTTCCGAAAACCCGACGCCGAGGCCCTCGCCGAACTCCCCCTCGACAAGAGCGGTCGCAAAGAAGGCTTCGCCTTGATCAAGGGGGTAAAGAAATTTCTCCGCTACAACGACGACCTCATCCCCGACGAAAAGAAAACCGAGATCGCACAAAAGCAGGCGGAATTCCTCGAGGGGCTGCAAGACACCTCGCGCAAGCGCAAGGACCTCGAAACCCTCGCCGGAGATCTCACCGAGACCTGCAAGAAGTCGGTCCGCGACTACCAGCCCTCGGCCTGGAAGGAAAACATCGAGGTGATCTTTGTCGCCGTGGTCATCGCCATGGGGATACGGGCGTATTTCATCCAGCAGTTCAAGATCCCGACGGGGTCGATGCAGCCGACCCTCAACGGCATCATCGCCTATCCAACCCCGGAGATGGACAATCCCAGGGCGGATCGCCACGCGCCCGACGACTATGAAAAGCCCGGGTTTTTCGGGAGGGTCCGGGACCAGATCTGGTATGGTCGCAGCCACGTCGAGTGGGTCGTCGAAGAGGATGACACCCTCATCCTCGACGGAGAGCATTTTTACGGGAAAACCCGTTTCCTCTTTTTCCCCCGCACCTATCTCCGGACAAAAAACGGGACCGTTTTCAGCGCTCCCGGCACGGAGTCGCGGATCAGGAGCCTCCTCAACACCAACCTGATCGCAGCCGCCGGGGGCAGCCGGATCGTTCCGGTGAAAGCGGGCGATGTCCTCGCAAGAGGATTCGTCGACACCGGCGACCAGCTCGTCGTGAACAAATTCGTCTACCACTGGAAAAAACCGGAGCGAGGCGAGGTCTTCGTGTTCGATACCCAGAACATCGGTTTCATCCAGAGCCGTCTCGATGATCCGCGCCAGGGATCGCAGCACTACATCAAACGGCTTTGCGGGGTGCCCGGCGACACGCTCCGGATCGACCCCCCCAGCCTCTTCGTGAACGGGGAGGTGGCGGACGAACCCGGGATCCAGCGCGTCATGTCGCAAGAGGGTTACTACACCGGCTATACCCTGCAGGGCACCCGTGAGGTCTCCCTGCCGGAAAAATCCTACTGGGCTCTCGGGGACAACAGCGCCAACAGTTCCGATTCGCGGACCTGGGGAGTGGTCCCCGAGCCGAACATCGTCGGACGGGCCGCCTTCGTCTATTATCCCTTCGGCCATCATTTCGGAACCGTAGACTGAACAAGCCTTGGAACCGCTCACGGACAGCTCCCGGGAAATCGTCCGCCGCAGCGGTTCGAACCTCGCCTTCGCTCTCGCCGTGCTGCCGCGTCGAAAACGCCGTGACATGGGCGTCTTCTACGCCTTTTGCCGGGTCGTCGACGACATCGCCGACGATCCCGATCATCCCGTCGAGCAGCGCCGTGCCGGATTGCAACGCTGGCGCGATCTCATCGGCGGACGGATCGAACAACCCCTCGGCGGGATCGAGACGGAATTCCTCGATCTCCGCCGCCGCTACTCCCTGAGAGTCGAGGATCTCGAGGCCATCCTCACCGGCGTGGAAATGGACCTCGCACCGCTCCGGTTTGAAACCGCCGCCGAACTGCGACAGTATTGCTACCACGTCGCCAGCGCCGTCGGACTCGTCAGCATCGAGATTTTCGGCTACACCGACCCGGGCACCCGCTTCTACGCCGAGCAACTCGGTTACGCCCTGCAGTGGACCAACATCCTGCGCGACGTCGCCGAAGACGCCAAAGAGGGGCGTCTCTTCCTCCCGCTCGAAGATTTGCGTCGCTTCGGACTCACCGAAAACTGCCTCCTCGGGGGCCGTCCCGACCGAGCCAAATTCCAGCGGCTCATGAAACACGAGGCCAGCGTCGCCCGGGCGTTTTACCTCACCGCCGCCGCCGCCCTGCCCGCCGTCGACCGGGCTGCGATGCGCTCGGCCGAACTCATGAGACGTATCTATTCCGGCATTCTCGACGAGATGGAGGCCGATGGCTTCGATGTCTTCGTACGACGCTACCGGCTCTCCCGGATGGCGATGTGCTGCGAGTTCCTCAGAGCGAAATTCACCCGATAACAAGACCGGCCCCCATGGAGTTCGTCCGCTACAAACACGCCCGTTTTTCGGCCCGGCTACCGGTCTCCTTCCGCTATTCCCTGAGCCACTACTGGATGGTCGAGGAAGCAGGCGAGCCCGGCGTCTGGCGGGTCGGGTTCACCAAGTTCGCCACCCGCATGCTCGGCGAACTCGTCGAAGCGCGCTTTGAAGTGTCCGCCGGGGAGTCCGTCTCCTCGGGCCAACAGATCGGCTATGTCGAGGGATTCAAGGCCGCCAGCGATCTTTTTTCCGTGATGGACGGGGCCTTTGTCACCGGCAACCCCATTCTCGAAGAGGACGCCTGCATCGTGAAAAGCTCCCCCTACGTCGATGGCTGGCTCTACTCGGTGCGGGGTGAACCGGAGAAAACGAGCGTCGATGTCCACGGCTACATCGAGCATCTCGCCGCCCTCATCGAGAAGATGCAGCGCGAGGGATATTGAAGCCCCGTCGCCCTCCGGGAAAACACTTTACCGGCCTCGTCGGGACAAAAACCTCCGGCACCGGTCATCGAAATCGAAATCGAAATCGAAATTCCGTCCGGCAAAGGCCATCCATCGGCTCACCGGGGACGGTTCGCCCTACCTTTTTGGCTACGGCTTCATTCATCGAAGAGCACAGATCGCCCCGCGAATCGATTTCGATCTCGATGGGAAAACTTCGCATCTTCAACGAGGGTAGGGCGAACCGTCCCCGGTGAGCCGATTGCGCATCCAGAGTGTCCTTCGGCCCGCGGCCTCGTCGCCCCCCGGG
>JAAYAT010000045.1 GCA_012719225.1 Verrucomicrobiaceae bacterium | reverse complement strand
TGCGGGCACCGGCGATATTTTCATTCTGGATGAACTGGTTGATCTCCCCGTTGATGCAGCCGCTCAGGCAGACGAGGCCCGCGGAATGCGCCGCGAGAGCCTCCTTGTCGATGCGGGGCTTGTAGTACATCCCCTCGAGGTGACCGAGGCTGGTCAGCTTCATGAGATTGGCGTAGCCCTCGTTGGTCGCGGCGAGCAGGGTGAGGTGGGAGTTGCGTTTGCGCTTCGCCTTGCCCCCGACCGCGATGGGTTCGGCCTTTTTGTCGGTGAGGGCCACGCCGGGTGGGGTGAGGTAGGCCTCGCAGCCGATGATGGGCTTGATCCCCGCCTTTTTCGCCTGCTGATAAAACTCGATCGCCCCGAAAATATTGCCGTGGTCCGTCATCGCGACCGCCGGCATCTTGCAGCGTTCGGCCTTTTTCATCAGCTCCTTGATCCGCACCGCCCCGTCGAGGAGGGAGTATTCGGTGTGCAAATGGAGGTGGATGAAAGGATCGGTCGGCATGGGGCGGCAGGCGGGCGGAGGTGGACCCTCACTCTAAAGAATGCCCTCTGCGGGGCAAAGGATTTGTCGCCAAAAGTGCGGGAGGGGCGTTTCTCTGGAAATGGGATAAAAATGGCCGGAGGAGATATTTTGCAGAGAGATTCCCCGCTGCCGGGCGGCGTCGGGGGCTACCCCAGCCACGCGACGGACGAGGTCGAACCCCGGACGAGGTCGAACCCCAACTCCTTGACGGCACGGCTTCTATGCTTCTCTGGATCGTTACCTCACATCCGAAGAAAAAGGTGTTTTTGGTGGTTTCTTTTGGGCCTTTTCTCCTCGTCGAGCGCTACTCTTGCAAAAATAAAAAAATTCTTGACGAATTATTATTTGTATCTGATCTGTTAGTGTGATTCCGTCCCATTCACACAAGCACAGAAAATCCGGAGTTCATCGCCTGAGCGAGACCCTTTCATTTTCCTAAAAAGTTAGCATTCTCTAATAAAGCCAGTTGCTCGGTACCGCAAGCAATTCAGGACCATGTTTTTGACAGATGCCATCACTCCGTCTCTCCCCCTGTCCCCGCAAGCGGGACCGGTCGCCGCTATCGAGGTGGGAGAGATGTTGAGCGCGCAGGGGACGGGGCTGTTGCACCGGGCCGGCGTTCTCTCGTGTTTGTTGGCGTTGGGAATATTGATAGCGTTTGCGACGATCAAGCTCACCCTGCGTTGTTGGACCTTGAGCAAGGGGGTGGACCATTCCGATGGAGGGCACCGCAAACGTCAGGCGGCCCCGGTTCTCCGGGTGGGCGGATTGGCGCTCTACGCGGTGTTCGGGGTGGCGTGCCTGATGACGTTCTTCCTGATCCGGTCTCCCGGCTCCGAGGGAGTGGTGAACCTGCTGCCCCTGCCATCGTTTTTTTTGCTGGGTTCCGCCATGTTCTGGATGGGCTTCATGGACGATCTCTACGGCGCCTCGGCCGTGCTCAAGCTCCTCGTGCAGGTCCTCGTCGGCGTGGGGGCCTGGTTTTCGGGGATGTCGATCGACATGGTGACCCAGCCCTTTCAGCAAGTCTCTCTCGACACCGGAGGATTCTCCTTGGTTCTCACGGTGTTCTGGTTTGTCGTGATCCCCAATCTCTTCAACCTGACCGACGGCATGGACGGGTTGGCGGGGGGCCTGGGCCTGTTCCTCGCGGTGCTGTTGTCGGCCATGGCCTATACCATGGGCAATGGCTCGATCTTGCTGATTTGCGTGATGATGATCGGGGCGCTTCTCGCCTTCCTCCGTTTCAACTTCCCGCCCGCGAGGATTTACATGGGGGACGGGGGAGCGTATCTCATCGGGTATTTCGTGGCGTCGGCGGCTCTCGTCACCTCCAACAAGGGCACGGTCACCAGCGTGATTCTCGCGGTGGTGGTGGCTCTGGGGTTTCCCATCCTGGATACGGCGGTCGCCATGGTGCGGCGCGGATTGTCGGGGATGCCGGTGATGTCCCCGGACGCGCTCCACCTGCATCACCGGCTCCAGGTGGTCGGCCTCTCGAAGCGCAAGCTCCTCTTCCTCGTCTACGCGGCCTTCGCGACTCTTTCCGTGATGGGCTTCGCTGTCTACTTCTCCCCCAACTACGCCCTCCCCATTGTGGCCGTGGTATTGTTCGTGAGTTCCTTCGTGGTGCTCCGCCATCTGGGATTCCCCAGTGATTTCAAAAGCGTCAAGGATTGCATGCGCGGGATGCTGGAGGCCAGAAAGCACGTCCGTTACGCCTATGCCATCTCGCAGGTGCTGAGCCAGGACCTCGACCGGTTTGAGGATCCCTCCCGCTTCTGGGAAGAGTTGAAAGCTGCCTTGAGCAAACTGCACATCTTGTTGCCCTTCGATTTGCTCGAAGAAGGCGAGGCGGCGTCGGCGCGGGAAGACGATGTGCTCGTCTATCGATTGAACGACTCCCTCGTCTGGGAGCTGCGTTGTCCCTCACCGCTCTCTTCGCGCCAATGGGTTCGGGTGGTGAGATGCTTTCACTCCGTCGTCGTGGCGGCCGTCGCCAAATGGGGCCATGTGCCGGGCGAATTGGGCATCCGAACATGCCAAATTCCCCCTGACCCCGACACATCCTCTCACTTTCCACTTGTCAAAGGGTTCGTCTAATGTACCCTCTTTTTTTTGGACCGACCGATCCCCTTCTATGAAATACGATCTCAGAATACTCGTCGCTCTCGCGATCACTTGGAACGGCTTGCCCGCGTCCGCTCCCGCGGGGGAGACACCGGACCATGCCTTCCCGTCCTACGGCGCGAAAAGCCCGATCGATCCGAAGAACCCCGGGGATCACGATATCCTGGCCACGGCGTCTCCATATCGCGTGGACCTCTTCTCCGGCCTGACCTACCTCTACAATTCCAATACCACCCAGTTGGCCAACGGCACGGGAGCCTCCGTGGGCATCTTCGATTTTGGTTTTGATATCGGTAGCCGGGACCAGCAATCTCCCGGTGGATTCTGGAATTTCGACTACAACGGCCAGGTTTTCATGTATGAGGACGCCCTTTCCCGGGCCGGTCGCGACAGCCTGGAGCAGCGTCTCGGAACCCGCCTCGGGATCAACGGGGCCAAGACCAGCATCGTTTTCGACGCCAGCTACCACGCCAACAACGGCAACGATGTCAATTTCGAGAAGTTCGACCGGGAAGCCCGTCGCGCCCAGAGCGACGACTACGATTTCGACATCCGCCTCGTCAGGGAATTGCCGAGGGGATCGTTCGAACTCGGGGCGGGGCATTCCTTCCGGGATTTCCGGCAGGCGACTTTCTTGAACGACGGCAGCCGCACCTACGGGGACGCCGCTTGGTACTACGAACCGGGATTCGCGCCCAAGACCCAGTTGGGTCTCGGGGTGGAGGCGGGAGTGGACGACTTCGACCGCAATTTCCGTCAGGATTACGTGACGCCTTCCTTCCGTTGGCGCTACCGACTCTCCGGGAAGACTTCCTTCTACGGTTCTGTCGGGAGCCAGTTCCGGGAGATCGACGCCCCCGGCGGGATTGACTCCGAGGCCCTGGTCTACCGCGGCGGGATGGAGTGGGCGGCCACCGGCAAGACCAGCCTCAATCTGGAATTCTACCGCGATGTCAGCCCCTCCTACGTCCTCGCGGGGGAGAGTTTCGAAAACACCGGCCTGCGCCTGAAAAGCACCCACCAACTCCCCGGACGCTTCGTCCTGGGGACCCATGCGGGGTATGAGCGGGCCGACTACTTCGCCACCATGACCGGCGTGGCCTCGGGCCGACAGGACGATTACTACCGTCTCGGGGTCGACCTTTCCCATCCCATGCGCCTGACCGACAAGCTCGACGGGGAATGCACCTTGTTTTACAATTACAACGAAAACCAATCGAATCTGAATTTCGTCGAATTCGATCAGCATCTCGTCGGGATTCGTTTCGGACTGCTCTACTGATTCCCCGGATTTCTCTGTCCTTCCTTTTTGTCCCGCCTCCCTTCCTCCCATGAAAACGATCCCCCTGTTCCCCCTGTTCCCCTTGTTCGTTCTCGGCCTGGCCTCCTGCGTCGTTGCCCTTGCGCCCGCCTCCGCGCAGGACGCTGTCGCCAATTTTTCCATCAACGTCTTTGCGGATGACAATCAAAACCTCGCCTACGACGAGGACGATACCATGGTGCCGGGGGCGACGGTGCGTTTGATCCGCCTGCCCGATGACAAGGTGGTGGCGACCGCGATCACCGGACGGGACGGCGTCTACGCGTTCCAAAACATTCCCTACGGCCAGTACCAGGTCATCGTGACCTTTCCGTCCGGATTCTCCGTTGCCAGCGCAACCTTCGCCGTGAACGCCGCGACACAAGCGGACGGCCTCGCCCTGTTCGTTCCGGTGGTGGATCGGGAAACCCTGCCGCGTTTCGCCAACCTGCATGCGATCAATCCGGCGACTCTGTCGGGCGATTCGTCGGAGGTGTCTCCCTTCGCTCCGTAAGCGAGGGGATCGCCACACACGTTCCGATCTTCGATCTCGATCCATGCTGTTCCGCAACCAGTCCATAGTCCCGTTGATTTTGGCCGTCGCGGCGTGGGGGGTGTTCGTCCCCGCCGGGGGAGCCGAAGCGCCGGAACCCTCCGCGGCGCTCTCCTCGCCGCCCTTGAAGGAGGGGGACGTGGTCAGCATCAGCGTCTTCAACGAGGAATCGCTCAGCGGGGTGTTTTCCGTCGGCGTCGACGGGCAGCTCGTGTTTCCCCTGCTCGGGGCGATTCCGGCCAAGGGCAGCACCGTGGCGGATGTGGGGGAGCGCATCAAAAGTCTTTTGGAGAAGGATTACATCCGCGAAGCCCAGGTCGTCGCGGCCTTGATGGAGGAGGCGGAACTTCCGCCGCACGCCGTCACCGTGATCGGGGAGGTGGCGAGTCCGGGTCGGGTTCCCTTCCAGCAGGGGGGGAGCATGGATCTCTTCACCGCCGTGGCCTCGGCGGGGGGATTGGGCGAGCGCGCCAACAGGGGCCGCATCGAGTTGAAGCGCCGGGTCGGCCAGGATCTC
>JAAYAT010000373.1 GCA_012719225.1 Verrucomicrobiaceae bacterium | reverse complement strand
GCGGGCGGCGTCCTCATCGCGGCGGTTGCGGCGGCCCTGGTCGGCGCTATCGTCTTCCTACCAAAGGTATGGATGTGGTTGACGAACGGGTGAAAGCGGATTCCGGGCCGGACTGGCTTCGGGGATTGTGTGAGACGGTCGGGGACGAGAGAGTGTCCACGAGCGAGGAGGTCCGGCGCGAGTTCGGGACGGACCGATGGCACGCCGCGGCCATGCCCGAGGCGGTGGTGCGGGCGACGACCCGCGACGAGGTGGCGGCGACTCTGCGTTTTGCCAACGAACACAGCATCCCCGTGACCACCCGCGGAGCCGGGGTCGGCTACGTAGGTGGTTGTGTCCCTGTGAGGGGCGGCATTCTCCTCTCGGTGAAAAAGATGGACCGCATCCTCGCGATCCAACCGGACGACGGCGTGGCCATCGTCGAACCGGGGGTGATCCTCGGCGACCTGCAGGAGGCGGTGCGGGAGATCGGCTGGTACTATCCGCCCGATCCCGCGAGCCTCGGGGAATGCTCGGTCGGTGGCACCATCGCCACCAACGCGGGCGGTCCGCGCTGCGTGAAATACGGCGTCACGAGGCATTATGTCCTCGGGCTCGAGGTGGTCCTGCCCGACGGACGCATCCTCGAGACCGGCGGACGCTGCCACAAAAACAAAACCGGCCTCGATCTCATTGGAATGTTCGTGGGATCCGAGGGCCTCCTCGGGGTCATCACCCGGGCGACCCTGCGGCTCATTCCCCACCCCGAGGCGCGGGCCATGCTCACCGCGACCTTTGCCGATTTCGAGATGGCGGCGGCGGCGGTCCAGGCCATTTTGCACCACGGCTGGCAGCCTTCCGGCTTGGAAATCACCGACGGATTCACCCTCCAGGCGGCGCGCGAGTATCTCGGTCCCGGAAAACTCCCCGAGGGCGACGCCCACCTCATCGTGGAACTCGACGGACGGCGCGACACCGTTCTGCAGGACCTCGCCCGTCTCCGGGAACGGGTCGACTCGCTCGGCGCTCTCACCGTCGAGGAAGCCCGCGACAAGACCGCTTGCGAGGCGATCTGGCGCTTGCGCCGCGAGTTTTCCTATTCCCTCCGCGCCACCGGCCTCACCAAGCTGAACGAAGACATCGTGGTGCCCCGCTCCCGTCTCGTCGATCTCGTCCGCTTCGCCCGCCAACTCGAAAAGGACACCGGCATCGCGGTGGCCTGCTTCGGACACGCCGGCGACGGCAATATCCACACCAATCTCATGGTCAAGGACTATGAAACCGATCCGGCGGAAAAGGCCAAAGCCGATGCCGCCCTCGACCTCCTCTTTCGCTGGGTCATCGCCAACGACGGCCAGATCACCGGCGAACACGGTGTCGGCATCGCCAAAAAGCCGTGGTTCCGGGACGCCGTCGGGGACGTCTCGTTCGAGGTCCATCGCCAGCTCAAGGCCGCCCTCGATCCGAAGGGGATTTTGAATCCGGGAAAATTTCTGGAGTGAAGGGAAAAGGGACGGGGAAGCGACGCGTCTCCCTGAATGAGGAAGCCGCGAGCGTTGACTTTCTTTTTCAAAACTTTACAGTTTCGGTCTTCCCGCCTGCCCGTCGCCCCGGACGTGGTCGGCGGGACGCTTTTTCATGAAATTTTCACCTGCCCCCCTGATCCGACTGCTCCCGGTGCTCGGACTTTCCCTCGCCTTTGTCGCCGGCGGCCTTTTGGCCCAACAGCAAGGCCCCCGCGTCGGACCGCTCCGAAACGCGCCGGTCGCACCGCCCGCCGCACCCGCCGCTCCGACCGCACCCGACGAACCGGTGGTCGATCTCCCGCCGCCGGAGTCCGTCCAGACCGACCTTTCCGAGATCGAATTCGACGCTATCGTCCGGGTGGAAGTGGATACCAAGCAGCCCAACTACCGCGTCCCGTGGAACGTCGGCGGCATGGGCAGCGGCAATGGAACCGGGTTTCTCGTCGGCCCGAACCGTTTCCTCACCAACGCCCACGTCGTGAGCAACAGCCGCCTCATATACATCAAAAAGGTGAACGACCCCAAACCCTATCAGGCCCGGGTCCTCTTTGTCGCCCACGACTGCGATCTGGCCATGCTGGAACTCGAGTCCGAACTCGATTTCGAGATGGGTTTCAAGGGGGTGCAACCCCTCTTCATCGGCGGCACTCCCAAGCTCAACACCACGGTCATCGCGGTGGGGTATCCCGTCGGCGGCGAGCGCATCTCGGTGACCCGCGGGATCGTCTCGCGGATCGATTTCCGCACCTACAGCCACTCCGGGGTGGACAACCACCTCGCCATCCAGATCGACGCGGCGATCAACCCGGGCAACTCCGGTGGTCCGGTCCTGCAGAACAACCAGGTCGTCGGGGTCGCCTTCCAGGGTTACAGCGGCGACGTCGCGCAGAACACCGGCTACATGATTCCCGTGCCGGTGATCGAGCGGTTCCTCAAGGACGTCGAAGACGGCGACTACGACCGCTATGTGGACATGGCCACCAGCGTGCTCAACATCCTCAATCCCGCCCAGCGCCGGGCGCTCGGGCTTCCCAACGACGGCATCGGCGTGATGGTCGCGGAAGCGGACGCGGCGGGCTCGGCCGGGGGAATCCTGAAAACAAAGGACGTTCTCCTCTCGATCGACGGTCATCCCATCGCTTCGGACGGATTCATCGAGATCGACGACGAACGCGTCGACCTCAACGAGATCATCGAGCGGAAATTTTCCGGCGACACCGTCGATCTGGAAATCTGGCGCGAGGGCGCTCGCGAGGAGATCACGATCACCCTGAAGCGTTTCATCCCCTACCTGATCCAGGCGGTCCAGTACGACCAGGAGCCCAATTTTGTTCTTTTCGCGGGCCTCCAGTTCCAGCCTCTCGACCGCAACATGATGGCCGCGCACAACATCACGGACCTCAAGACCCGCTATTTCTACAGCTACTTCGGTCAGGATGAGATCTACAGCGAGCG
>JAAYAT010000044.1 GCA_012719225.1 Verrucomicrobiaceae bacterium | reverse complement strand
GGTCGGAGGCTCGTTCCACCTCGTAAAAGGAGGCGCTCCCGAAACCACCGAAACGGGCGACAAGGTTGGAGGGAAACGATTCCACGAGATTGTTGAGATCGCGGACCGAGCCGTTGTAGTAGCGGCGAGCGTACTGGAGCTGCTCCTCGACGTGGACGAGTTCCTTCATCAGCTTGAGAAACTGACCGTCGGCCTTGAGATCGGGATAGGCTTCCGCCAATGCGACGACGCGGCCGAGATCGCGACTGAATTGCTGTTCGTCGGCGCGGTCGTCGGAGGAGCGCGGAGAGCGGGCCCGGGTGATCGCTTCGAGAGCCTCCCGCTCGTGGGTCCGGTAGCCCTTGACGCATTCGACGAGGGCGGGGACGAGGTCGTGGCGGCGCTTCAACTGCACCTCGATGCCGCTCCAGCCCTCGCGGAGCTGGTTGCGGCCGCAGACGAGACGGTTGTAGGCAAGCAGAACCCAGATCACGGCAACCAGAAGAACGAAAGCGGCCACCATCACGAAGGCGAACGGGGCGGATTCTCGAAGACCGGTCATGGGGGGAAGCGGGTGGGCAAGCAAGACGGAAGCGATTCCCTCCGTGCAGGGATCGTGGCAAACGACAAATAGGTAGAGGACGTTCGAAGGCTTTACGATAGAAAATTTTGAGGGGTCCGGGAGGGACAGGCTATTTGTCGCCCGCGGGAGGGACAGGGACAGGCTATTTGTCGCCCGGGCTCCGGGGTCCGGGAGGGACAGGCTATTTGTCGCCCGAGACCCGTTCGGATCCCGAAGCACGTTTGGCGGGGTCCGGGAGGGACAGGCTATTTGTCGCCCGAGACCCGTTCGGATCCCGAAGCACGTTTGGCGAAGGTGGGGCGAACCGTCCCGGTGAGCCGAAGAATGGTCTTTGCCGGACGGAAATTCGATTTCGATTTCGATTTCGATTTCGATTTCGATGATCCGATTGCGAACTTTGCCCGGAGGCTGCTTGTAGAACGGGTCTCCCGGCCCGTTTCGGCGGTGGGGCGGCGCAAGGGGGGCGAAGGAGGAAAGATCGTCGTCGATGGGATATTCGGACAGCTCCGGCTCCCACCGCGATGAGCCGGTTGGCATCAGGAAGCCTTCCGCCAGAATGGACGGACCCGGGCGCAGGTCGCGTAGGGGCAGGCGGGGGTCAGGCGTTCTTCGCTGCGGGCAGGAATGCCCGCGCTCCTTTGTTCATCACCAAACCAGCCTCGGGTTCCCTCCCGATCCTCGACGGAGGTGGGGCGAACCGTCCGGTGAGCCGCCGGAGAATCGAGGATGCGCCCCTACACCCGAATCGGCGGGGTTCCAGCGCAAGCCCGTTTGTAGCGGTTAGCCGCTCCGCATCAGCCGGAGCCCATGCGACTGGGCCTGTGGCGGGCGCTAGAAAAGCGCCCCTCCTTGGGGCCGAACGTGGATCCAGAGCCAACCCCTCAACCCCTCAATTGACTTCACTTCGTTCCGTCCATCTCCGCTTCGCTTCGATTCCTCAACCCCTCAAAAAACCTTGCCGCGGGCCTCAAAAACGGGCAAGCTCCCGGCCATGAAATCGCCTCTTCCCCTCGTTCTCCTCCTTCTCGCCCTCGGCGGCGCGGTCGTTTCCCTGCACGCGGACGACGCCCTGAAAAAGGCCCTGGTGATGTCCGTCTCCTTCGACAAGGGCTTCGACGCGGATTTTTCCACCGGCGAGACCGCCTGCTATCTGAAATCGGGCGGCGAACTGGTGCCCTGCGTCGAGAGCGACGACCTCAAACTCGTTCCCGACGGCAAGTTCGGCGGGGCGATCCACTTTCCCCGCAAGGGCACGGCGCGTCCCACCTTCCGCGGCGACGGAGTGCTCGGCTACAACGCGGAGGACTGGAGCGCGACGGTCTCCCTCTGGATGCGACTCACCCCCGATGAGGATCTCGAGCCGGGCTACTGCGATCCCATCCAGATCGTCGGCGACACCACCAAAAAAGGGTTCATCTTTCTGGAATGGTCGAAAGACCACTCGCCGCGCTACTTCCGCTACGCGATCCGGCCCCTCATCGAGCTGTGGGATCCCGAAGGCCTCGGCTGGGAGGTCCTGCCCGAAGCAAAACGCCCCATGGTGCAGTTGAAAAAAACCCCTTTCTCCCGCGATCGCTGGACCCATGCGGTCTTCACCCTCAACCGGGTCAACGCGGGCAAAGAGAAATCCTCGGGTGCGCTCTACCTCGACGGTACACTCCAGGGCGAAATCAAGGGCCACGACCTCACCTTCGGCTGGGACCCGAAAGCCGTCATGCTGGTTCTCGGGGCGGCCTATGTGGGGCACATCGACGATCTCGCGGTTTTCAACCGTGCCCTCGACGACGACGAAGTGGCGCGACTCCACGCCCTCGAAAACGGCGTCGCCGACCTGCGTCCGTGAGCGCGAGCGGGCCGGCGGAGCGGCCCCATCCTCTCACTGCGGGAGGAGCTGCCGGAGCCGGGTTTTGTTCAACTCCCAGGCACGCAAAATTTCGTCGCCGCGGACCTTCCAGAGAGCCGCGTCATCGGGCACCCATTCGAAGCGCATCGTGGTGAAAAACTTGTCCTTGAGCAGGTCGAACTCGACCGTGGCCCCGGTCTCGTCTTTGCCGGTGACGACGATCTTTTTCACGATCTCGTTTTCCCCGTCGCCGAAGTCCGAGTGGATCCGGAGCCAGGATTCGATGACTTCGTGGACCACGGCGTGATTCAGGGTGGCCTCTTTTTCCCGTCCGGCCTTGAGGACCAGCTCGAGCGCGGGTGACTCGGCCCGCGCGGCCTGGCGGATGAGTTGCAGGCTGCCCTCGTCGATGTTCTCCAGCGTCGCCATGACGTCTACGACGGCCGAACTGATGTGGACCTTGCGGAGGAGGGGAAGAATCTTCACCTTGCCCATCTCGATCGGTCGCAGGAGCGGCTGGATCTGGACGTCGGTGTCGAGGTCGGCGACGCGTTTGAAATACTGGCCGAACTGACGCCACGAAGCGGCGCGGCTGTTGCGCTGGAGCGTGAGGATGCCCGTCTCGAAATCGAAATAAAAGGCCGAGCACTCCGCGACACCCTCGTCCTTGCTGAGATCGATCGGGGTGACCTTGCCCGCGAGATCGGCGCGGAAACCGGCCGGCACCATCGAAATGCGCATCAGATCCCCGAGATAGCCATGGTCGGTCAGGCGACCGCGGGCGAGGCGGATCCAGTCGTCGTTGCTCTCGACGTTGCGTTTGGTGCTGTCGGCGGCGGTGGCGTGGAGTTCGCGCAGAATGGTCTCGAGTCCGGTCGATTCGACATCGACGGTGAAGAAGTCAACTTTGGCGGTTTTTTGCATGGGGCGTCCCTGTAAGGGCGACCACGGGGCCGGTCAACTGTTTCGCGGTTCCCCCGTCGCGCGAAATCACGCGAAAAATCGGAGGGGACGTTGAACCGTTCCTTGCGCGGCGACACAATACATTCCAGTACTTCCCATGATCAAATTCCTCCACACCCGCATCCGTGTCAGCGACCTCGAAAAAACGATCCGGTTTTACGAAACCCTCGGATTCCTCCTCACGCGGCGCACCGACAAATCCCCGTCCGGAAATCAGCTCGCCTTCCTCGAACTCGAGGGGAACGATCATTTTCTCGAACTCTGCTACTCGCCCGATTTCGAGGTGAAATTCCCGGAAGACCTCATGCACACCGCCCTCGGAGTGGAGGACATCATGACCTACTGCGACGGACTGGAAAAAGCGGGGTTCGAAATCTGGCCGGAAGACTGGCGCGAGGCCTTTCCCTCGGGAAAAAAAGGCAAAATGGCCTTCGTGACCGATCCGGACGGCTATGAAGTGGAGATCCTCGAACGTTAATTTTATAATTTCCCGCCTCCTGAATGCGATTACTTAAGGAACCCCGCCTATCAGATGTGAGAAGATTTTAATTCTTCCTTAAAAAATTTGCGAAACTCGCCGATTTACCCTAAAGTTCAGGTCTCCTTATTGTTCATCTCTATCTGGAATCATGAAACACCTTCGCTTTATCATTCCCTCCGCGCTTTTCGCCGTCGCCCTGCTAATCCTCGCTTCGTGCAACACCCATCCAGCGGCCCCACGCACCAAGGCGGGGTTCTGGGAACGGGAACTGGGCGCGGTCGCCAATGCCCCGCTCAACCCGGCGGACGCGCAAAAAGCCCTCAACCTGAAGGTCAATCTCATCCCCGAAGGCAAATACGGACGCCGACTCTTCCGGGAGATGAAGCCCCGCTACATCACGATCCACAGCACCCAGAACCCCACCGGCGACGCCTACGCCCACGCCAAGGCGCTCAATCGTGGTGCCCTCCGCGGTGGCGTCTGCGGCTACCTCTGCTGGCACTTCACGGTGCAAGAGGATACCGTGATCCAGCACATCCCCACGAGCGAGCGGGGCGAACACGCCGATTTCGACGGGCCGGGCAACCGCTACTCGATCGGCATCGAAATGTGCGAACACAAGGGCAACGATCAGCTCGCCACCCTCGAACGCACCGCCAAACTCGCCGCCTCGCTGATGTATCACCACCAGATCCCGGTGGAAAACATCCGCGCCCACTACCACTGGCCGCGCAAGGGATACTCCACCCCGAACAAGGATTGTCCCCATTTTCTCCTCGAAAACGGCCAACCCGGCGAGACCTGGCGCTGGTTCGTCGGACGCATCAACCGGCACTACACCCGCCTCGTGCAATTCGACGAAGCGGTCCGCCAGCAGAAACAGCAGGAAGAAGAAGCCCGCCGCCGCAAGCAAATGGTCCAGTGGATCTGGACCCGGATGGGCGATCTGATCGGCCTCGGCTGAGGCTCCCGCCTTTCTTTTCCCCGGCCCCCTCTTTCCGGCGGGATGGGTCGGCTTGCATTTCCGGTGCCTCGGCTTACGCTCCCCTGTGGCCCTCCACAAGTTTTGTCCAGACCCAGGCCAGCCATGACCCTTCGCCTACTTTCTCTCAGCCTCCTCGCCTTTTTCTCCCTTCTGACGATCCCGCCGGCGACCGCCGCGCCCCTCGATCCCAACGATGAATACATCATCGTCTCCGGAGGCCCGGCCCTGCTCTACTGGGAGGGATACCGCCGCGAGGCCCATCGTCACGACCGCTGGTGGGGCAATTTCATCCGCACCGCCCGGATCCGCATCGAGCAGTTGCAAAAGGCCAGCAACAACGCCGTCAACCTCACCTGGCTCGTCTACCGTCCCGGCTACGAAACCCGCGCCCAGGAGGACGGGGAACCCCTCATCAGCCATATCGAGAGCGTCCGCGACAAATACGGGGTCAATCTCGTCTGGTTCAACCACGGCGACGAAGTGATCCACTACCTCAACGCGGGGCGCAACCGCAGCCAGGTCAAAGTCTCCGGCTTCGAGTACTTCGGCCATTCCAACAAGTTTTGCTTCATCTTCGATTACAGCAATCACATCCTCGGCGCCTCCAAATCCTTTCTGCATCAGGGGGACCTGGATAAGATCAACCGCAAGATCTTCGCCAAAGGGGCCTACGCCAAGAGCTGGGGCTGTCACACCGGAGAATCCTTCAGCCAGGAATTCCGCCGCGTCACCCGGATCAAGATGATCGGTGCCGTCGGGAAAACCGATTATTCGGAGTGCTACAAGGGCACCCTGCCCTTCGTGTCCGGCGGCGGGCGCTGGGGCAGCTAGAAAGTTTTGCAAGATTTAGGTGAAATCTCCGGATTTCGTGGTCCACTCTCAAGGCACCCCCACCGACACCACCACCCCTCACCGATGCAGCTCAACGAACTCCAGCAGCTCTACTCGCTCCCCTTTTTCGACCTCATCCAACGCTCGCGCAAGGTCCACGAGGAATGCTGGCCGGAAAATCAGGTTCAACTCTGCACGCT
The DNA here is from genome assembly GCA_012719225.1 of Verrucomicrobiaceae bacterium. Classification (GTDB taxonomy): domain Bacteria; phylum Verrucomicrobiota; class Verrucomicrobiia; order Verrucomicrobiales; family DEV007; genus Arctic95D-9. The sequence continues at coordinate 7,370 of JAAYAT010000044.1, read as the reverse complement.
CCTGAGCATCAAGACCGGCGGCTGTTCCGAGGACTGCTCCTACTGCGCCCAATCGGCCCGCTACACCACCGACGTCGCGGCGGAACGGCTCATGGAAAAAGACGAAGTCCTCGAGCGCGCTCGTCACGCCCGCGACAACGGCTCGACCCGCTTCTGCATGGGGGCGGCGTGGAAAGGAGTCAGGGACGGCACCAAGCGCTTCGATCAAGTCCTCGACATCGTCGAAAGCGTCAGCGAACTCGGCATGGAAGTCTGCACCACCCTCGGCGAACTCGGCCCGGACGAAGCCACGAAATTGAAAGAAGCCGGAGTCACAGCCTACAATCACAACATCGATACCTCCCCCGAGCACTACACCAAGATCGTCTCGACCCATACGTTTCAGGACAGACTCAACACTCTCCGTCACGTGCAGGACGCCGGCATGTCGGTCTGTTCCGGCGGAATTCTCGGTCTCGGCGAGACCACCGGCGACCGGCTGAAAATGCTTGAAATTCTCAGCAATTTCAATCCCCAGCCCGAAAGCGTCCCGATCAACTCGCTCGTGCCCATCCCGGGAACCCCGCTGGCGGAATCGCAGGGAGTCGACTCCTTCGAGATCGTCCGCATGGTCGCGCTCGCCCGCATCGCCCTGCCCAAGGCGAAGGTCCGCCTCTCGGCCGGACGCAAGCAAATGAGCGAGGAACTCCAGGCCCTCTGCTTTTTCGCGGGCGCCAATTCCATTTTCTACGGTGACAAACTCCTCACCACCGGCAATCCCCAGTCGCAGGCGGATCTCGCCCTCCTCAAAAAACTCGGACTCGAACCCCAGAAGCCGAACCGCACCCTCCCCGCCCCCGAGGCCGAGGAATCCCGCCCCCTCGCTCCGGCGATCGCCTAGCGCCGGAGACCGGAAACCGGAGAGGGCTCCGTCCGACGGGGATTTTGAAAAAACACCGGCCGCGGAGACGAAACCCCTCCCGCCCGATGACCGGACGGCCGCATGAAAGGATGAGATGATGAACTGGCGCTGCCTCCATCACCGCTTCGCCCTCGACCGGCGGGGCGAGATCATGGGGATCGTCAACACGACCCCCGACTCCTTTTCCGACGGGGGGCGCTACGCCACGCCGGAATCGGCGCTCGATCACGCCCGCCGACTCATCGTGGAAGGTGCCGCCATCATCGACATCGGCGGGGAATCGACCCGTCCCGGAGCCACCGGAGTGAGCGAAGACGAGGAAATCCGGCGGGTCTTGCCGGTGGTGCGAACTCTCGCGGTGGAATTCCCCGGTACCGCCCTCTCCATCGACACCTGCAAGGCCGCAGTGGCTCGCGCCGCCGTCGCGGCCGGGGCCTCCATCATCAACGACGTGACCGGTTTCCGCGACGAAGCCATGATCGCGGTGGCGGCGGAAAGCGGTGCCGGCGTCGTCGTCATGCACATGCAGGGGACCCCGCGAACGATGCAGTCCGCCCCTCTCTACACCGACCTCGTCGGAGAGATCACCGCCTTTTTCAAAGATCGCTTCGCCGCCCTCACCGCGGCGGGAGTGGCCCCCGAATCCATCGTCTTCGACCCCGGCATCGGTTTCGGGAAAAACCTCCAGCACAACCTCGAAATCCTGCGTCGCTTGGATCAATTTGTCGTGGAGGGACGCCCCCTTCTTCTCGGGGTCTCCCGCAAATCCTTCCTGGGAAAAATCCTCGGATCCGACGACCTCGAGGATCGGCACTGGCCCACCGTCGCGATCACCTCCCACGCCCGCGAACAGGGCGTCGCCCTCCACCGCGTCCACGAAGTGAAAGCCAACCTCGACGCCCTCCGCATGACCGAGGCCATCCTCCACCCCGCCTGACCCGCCCGGCCGCAAGCCCGAAAAAATCGCTAAAGCGAACCGGAGAAAGCGCGGAACACCTCGCACACAACAGGGTATACTCCTCAGAATAAGAGGGTAACAATACATTTGGACCGAGACATATTACTGGGGGCCTGGCCCCTTATGCCATGTCGTATCCGGGACCGATTGGGGGGCGTTTTCGGGGGCGGGAGGCTCGTTTCAGAGCAGTCGGGCGGTGCGCACGAAGGGCGGAATGGGGCAGCCGATGGAGTCTGCCACGGCGCGGATCAGCTCGGCTTCGCCGCTGGAGACCCGCTCGTCGGCCATGACGCTGAGGCTGCACCCTTCCAGAAGCCGCTTTTTCACGAGGGGCGTGGAGGCGGCGAAATCGTCGAGGGCGTCGCGGATCCGGTCGAGGCCGCATTGCTCGCCGCTTTTGAAGGGAATCTCGACTCCGGCGGTCTCGTGCAGATGTTGCGAGGCACGGGCAAAGGCGGTCCGGACGGCGGCCTCGTCCTCGGGATGACTCATCGCGGCGAGGGTGGAGAGAACGACGCCCGCCTGGTCCCGCAACCGGGCGAGTCGGGTGAAGCGGATGCGCTCGGGTCCCCGTTTCTCAAAACTGGCGTCGAGATGGCGGGTGATGATCCGCTGCAGCATGAACTCGAAGAGATCCACGTACCCATCGCTCGCGATGAGCCGCCGGATGATTTCGCCGAAACGGACGTACTCCGCCCGGGAAAGATGCCGCAGGGTGGGCAGGGCGAGGTCGATGAGACCGATTTTCACGGCGGAGTGAACGGTCTTCACCTCGCCGGACAACCGCTCCACCAGGGCGTGGGTGTCTTCATCCGTCTCCCGGCGCAGACGGGCGAGTTCTTCGTGGCGCGATGCGGCGTCGCCCGCGAGGAGCAGGGCGAAAATCATGGCCTGACTCCCGGCGAGGGAGCGGCAGGCCTCGCGCCAGTGGTCCGGCAGATTCTCGTGGAGATCCCGCCCGAGTTCGACTTGCTCGGGATGGACGGAACGAAAACTCTCGAAGGCCTCCTCCGATCGCAGCGGGAGGGCTCCGTCACCGGAATGGAGAAACATCCCCGGCAGGCCGGGAACGGACGGGATGCCGGGTTTTCCATTTCCGCGCGAGCGGGAGGACGGGGGTTCGCTTTTCTCGGAGATGGGGCGCAGGCTCGTCTCGCGGAATTCCCCTTTCCAATGCGGGAGAAGGCGGCGGATGCGCTCGGGCAGGGGCGGATGAGTCGCGAAGGCGGAGGCGGCGAGGGCGTTGCCGAAAAAGAGGTGGCTGGCGTCGCGGGCCATGGGGTGTTTCACCTGCGAGCCGGTGTGGAGGCCGCCGATCTTCAGGAGAGCGCCGGCGATGCCCGCGGGATTGCGGGTGAACTGCACCGCCGAGGCGTCGGCGAGGAATTCGCGTTGGCGGGAGACCGAGGCCTTGATCAAGCCTGCGAAAAAACTGCCGACGTAGCCGATCAGGAGGAGTCCGAGCCCCGCCACGAGCAGGACCAGAGCGAGACCAGCCCCCTCCTTGCGATTGGAGGCGACGCCCCCGCGAAAGGAGCCGCGCAGAACGATCTCGCCGATCAAGGCGAGGAAGAGAATCCCGAAAAGCAGGCCCATGAGCCGGATGTTGAGCCGCATGTCTCCGTTGAGAATGTGGGAAAACTCGTGCGCGATGACTCCCTGCAACTCGTCGCGGGTCAGCAGCGTCATGCAGCCGCGGGTCACGCCGACGACGGCGTCGCTGGGTGTTTTCCCGGCAGCAAAGGCGTTGATCGAATCCTCGGAGTCCATCACAAAGACGGCGGGCACAGGAACCCCCGACGCGATCGCCATTTCCTCGACGAGATTGAGGAGTCGTCGTTCGTGGAAGTCCGCCGTATTGATGTCGATCTCCCGACCGCCCAACCCGCGGGCGACCACCTCGCCGCCTCCGGAGAGTTGCAGCGTCTTGAAGGTCGAGGCGAGGAAGACGAGAGAACCCGTTCCGGCGGCTGAAAAGAACAGCACCGAGGGATCCCAGAGGACGGGCCCGCTCTCCACGGGAGCGAGAAAGTGCATCACTCCCACGGCGAGCGCGTAGACGGCGGCGATGATCCCGAGGATCGCGAGACAGAAATACACGATGAGAACCCGCGTTTTTTTGCGCGCGATTTCCTGATGTTCGAAAAAATCCATGGATGACGGGCGGGCGAACCGGATCCCGCCGCGGGAAACCGGGCTACCGCCGGATGGGATACGCCTGACAGGCTCCTAGAATTTCACCGCGACATTCTCGCGCTCGGAGTCGTCCGATACTTCGAAGGAGGTCGCGGAGACAAAGCCGAAGATGCCGGCGATGAGATTCGAGGGGAACATTTCGAGCTTGTTGTTGAAATGCATGACCGCGTCGTTGTAGGCCTGGCGGGCGAAGGCGACCTTGGACTCGGTCGAGGTGAGTTCCTCCTGCAACTGGAGCATGTTTTGATTGCTGCGCAGTTCGGGATAGCTCTCCGAGAGGGCGAAGAGCCGACCGAGGGCCCCGCCGAGACCGGATTCGGCGTTGGCGAGGGAGTGCATCGAACCGCCGTCCGCCGGAGAGGCCTGCTCGCGGGCGGCGGTGGCGGCGTTGCGGGCCTGGATCACCGCTTCGAGGGTCTCGCGCTCGTGTTGCATGAACGCTTTGGCCGTCTCGACGAGATTCGGGATGAGATCGTAGCGCCGCTTCAGTTGCACATCGATCTGGGCGAAGGCGTTTTTGTAGCGGTTGCGGAGTTGGACGAGCCCGTTGTAGAGACCGATCACGAGAAGGGTCGGAATCACGAGAACAGCGGCCACAATGAGGAGGATAACGAGGGTGTTCATAACAAAAAGGATCTGGCGGGGAGTCTATCCGAAATTCCCGGAATGGGCGAGACCCAAGATGCCCCGCGGAAATTTTCCCGTTCCCGCGAGCCGTTCCGCCCCCGGTGGCTACCCCGTTTTCCTCCATTCGCGGGTTGTTTTATTAGCATTTCTAAGATATTTTATAATTTAACGGGTTTTTCATCTGAAGTGTCCGGAAATTTTTATCTCCCCGTCCCATGATCCTCTCCCTGCTCCCACTCCACTGCCTCGGCAGTATCCGGGCGACGCTCGACCAACCGGTTTTTCCCGGGAAAGTGCTGGTCTGGCTGCTTTTCATGCTCTCCATCATCGGCTGGATCATGATCCTTTCCAAAGCCCTCCAGCTCGCGAAGATGAAGAGGGTGGACCGCCTTTTCACCGAACGGCTCCGCCAGTCGAAGACCACTCTGGAGGTCTTCGAAGAGGGCTGGGATGACGATGTCTCGCTGAAGCATGTGGTCTACCTCGCCGGGGCGCGCGAAACCGCCTTCCAACTGCTCGGGTCGCGCGAGCCGCAGGAGCTGATGCAACGCCGCATCAAACAGGCGGGGAAACTGACCGGACGCCAACTCGATTTTCTCCGGATGGCGTTTCAAAGCGGTTTCCGAACGGCGACGGGTCGCCTCCAAGCGGGCACCGAGCTTCTCCGGCTCATCGCGGCGGCGGCGTTCCTCATCGGTGTCTTCGGGCTCGCCTGGACCTTGATGGCGGAATTCGACCAAGCCAAGGAGTTCGCGGAGATCGCTCCCGCGGTCGGCAGCGCGCTCGGTTATTTTTCCCTCGCGTTGCTGGTGGCCTCCCCCGCAGTGCTCGCCCGGATCGCCTTCGAAGCGACCGCGCGGCGACGTCTCCAGGAGCTGGAGCGTTTTCGCGATGACATCAATCGCCTTTTCGAACGCAGCTTCGCCGGAGCGGAAACGCCGAACCCCTCCGCGGAGAGGAGATCGGACCGGGCATCCGATCTGCCGGACGACGACGCGGAGTCCGATCCGGGCAAAAAGCGCTACCACTCGATCCGGGACCGGCTCCTCCGTCCGAAGTCGGAGGACGAAGAGGATCACTTCGACGTCAATCCCATCGCCCGCCAGACCACCTCGATCAAAGATGCCTGAGACGTTCCGTCTCCCGCCCTCTTCCGCCCTTTCTCACCCGTCATGAGACCTTCCTTCCAAACCGTCTGCCTTGTGTTCAGCGTCACTATCGTCCACCTGCTGGTCATCTCGGCTTTTTCGCCGGTGAACCACGAGCCCGCCGCCCCGCGTCCGCAGATCGTCCTCGCCCCCGAGTTGCAATCGCTCCTCGAAGCCGATGCCGCCCGGCTCGCGGAAGAAGAGGCGGCAGAGACGATGACGGAAGCGGCGGTCGAAGAAGCGACCGAAGAGGAGGCGGTGCTCGCCGGAGGGGAAGAAACGAACGCCGCCGCCCCCGCCGCGCTGCCGCTGGAGGATCCCGTCGCCCTTCCCGCTCCGAAGCTTGCCGAAAGAGAAAAGTCGCGAGACGGTGAGGGCGACGGTGACGGTGTTGGTGTTGGTCTTCCCGCTCCGAAGCTTGCCGAAAGAGAAAAGTCGCCGACCCCGGATCCGACCGGCGAAGAACCGGCCCGGAGGAAACCGAGCGCCGCGATCCGTGAAATTCGTGCGATCTCTCCGGTGCCGCGATCCTGAGCGGGGAAAAGGATGGACGGCGAAGTTCGCGCGGGCGTATCCTCGGAGATGATGACTGCTCCACGTTCGCTTCTGATCGGTCACGGCTACCTCGGTTCCGCTCTCGCCGCTCACCTCGACCGCTCGGGATGCCCGGTCACGGCGGTGAGTCGGTTCGCCGAACCCGCCGCGACGTATCCGGTGCTCTCCGGCGATGTCTCGTCGCGGGATTCGCTCCGGGCGATCGCTTCCGCCCCGGGCGCGGGAAAACCGGATGTCATCGTCCATTGCGCCAGCTCCAGCCGCGGCGGACCGGAGGCCTATCATTCGGTTTTTGTGGAGGGACTGCGGAATCTCCACGAAGTGTTCCCCGGCGTGCCGGTTCTTTTCACCAGCAGCAGCAGCGTCTACGGCCAGGTCGATGGCTCGGTCGTCACCGAGGAATCCGAGACCCGACCGGATCGCGAGACGAGTCGCCTCCTCTGCGAGGCGGAGGAGATCGCCCGCGACGCCGGTGGCATCGTCCTGCGTCTCGCCGGGATTTACGGCCCCGCCCGATCCGTCCACCTCAAAAAGATACTCGAAGGCAGCGCGACGATAGAAGAGGGCGGGGTGAGTCGTTTTCTCAATCAGATCCACCGCCACGACGCGGTCGCCGCCATCGCGCATTTCCTCGCCGACGGGGTGGAAAAATTTCGCGGGCGGATTTTCAACGTCGCCGACGACACCCCGCTGACGCAGCGGGAATGTTACGAGGGACTCGCGGCCTTTTTCGATTTGCCCCTCCCCCCGACGGCTCCTCCGGCGACCCATCGCAAACGCGCCTGGACCCACAAAATCGTGTCGAACGCGGCGCTCCGGGCGACGGGCTGGCGACCGCTCTATCCCTCCTTTTTGGACGCGGTGCGAGAGGACGACAGGCTCGTCCCCTCGATCCGCGCGCTCCTCGACGCGGAGGCGGACCTCACTTCCCCCGCCTGAGCTCCATCACTTTGAACTGTCGGCCCATCAGGGAGGGATGGGTCAG
>JAAYAT010000043.1 GCA_012719225.1 Verrucomicrobiaceae bacterium | reverse complement strand
TCCAGAATCGCCGCCTGGGTGAACGCCGTCGAGCCACCGCTGACGGCCGGATGCAAGCGGTTCCCGTCCAGCTTGGTGGGACGGCCTTCGTGCGTCGTCACCACCAGCGGATCGCAACCCAGCCCGCCGAGGCGCGGCTTGGCCGTGGAATAATAGAGCGCCTTGCCCGGGATCACCCATTCGACATGCTCGTTGTAGGGAACGAGATGCTCCAGCGGACGGCTGCAAGCGACCCCGAAGCCCGCCAGCGCGGTCGAGGCCCCCATCAGCTTCACGAAACTGCGGCGCGAGGTCTCATCGAGCTCCAACTCCTGGGCGCCTTGGGGGAATTCACGCTCCAGCCAACCTTTAAATTCACCCGAACCTTCCAGTTCGCCAAGACTCCGCCAATGGATCCGGGACGTTTCCTCTTCAGTTGGATGATGCCACTTTCGCTTCATTCGAATTCGTATTTCTCTCGTTCCAATCCGGAAACCGGAATCAATGGTGACAGGCCGCGCAGTCCTGCGGAGCATGGATATCCCAGGCCTTCTGCAAATGAGCGCCGATGAGCTCCCGGCTCCAATCCTTGCCCTCATCGGCCTTTTTCAACTCCTCCGCCGTCGCCCCGGTCTTCCCGGCGAGATAGGCGTAAAACGCATCGGGCTCGAGATCCTCGGGCTTCCACGCCAGATTCGTGATCTCGTCGAGAGGTCGCAGCGACTTCTCGGGATCCCGATGGCACTCGAGACAGAAAGACATGCTCAGGGGCTTGGCGTGATGCACCACCGGCATCTCATCGACGCGCCCGTGGCACTCCACGCAACTCACTCCGCGATTGACGTGGGCCGAGTGATTGAAATACGCGTAATCCGGCACCTTGTGGACTTGCACCCACTCGATCGGCTCGCCCGTATAGTTTTCGTAATTTTCATCCATCGCCCGCCGCAAGGGCTCCAGCGAGGGCGAGTCGGATTTCACCTTGCCCGGACCGTGACAACTCCAGCAAACCTGGGCCGCGGGAATGTTCGAATGCGGCGAATTTTCGACATGGGTATGACAGTAGCGGCAGTCCATCCCCAACTGTCCCGCGTGCAAACTGTGATCAAACGGGATCGGCTGCTGCGGCATGTACCCGACCCGCGTGTATTTCGGAGTCCAGGAATACCAGGCGACCGCGACCACACAGGTTCCCAGTGCGCTCACACACACCAGAACTTTGATCGCAAGGAGGTTTGTCCAACGTGGAAAAATGTTACCCATCTCGTGAAGAAGACCCCCACTTAATCGCTTGTGAAATATTTCACAAGCGATTTTTTGGGTAAAGTCGAAGCTTTTCCCCCGCCCTCGAATTCGCCAAGAAAAAGTGTCGGAAAAGGCGGATTTCGGGTCCGATTCCGCCAATCACAGGGCGGGTGACTGACGGCGTTTCTGGATCAGTCGGAGGGAAACGCTCCGAAGCTCCCTTGCCCGCTGCGGTCACGCTGCAGGCCTCCGAATCCAAAGCGGCAGAAACCGCCGCACTCCACATCTCGCGAAGTCCGGATTTGGCGGAACTTCCTCCAGAGACCCTTGATCCGATTTCGATTTCGAGGACAAAACTACGAATGACGTTATCCCGTAGCAATGCGCGTCGAACGGGAATCCGTGGCGGAATTTGCCAAAATTCCCCCGCTCATCCGGCAGACGGGAATCACCCCCACTGGAAGATTGGCATCTTCCTCCACTTTCCCACTTTTTTCCCTGCTCCTCACGGACGGAACTCGCTGACCTGCCCGTTGTAGGGATTGACCTGGAGACAAAGATAGTTGTCCGGGCGGTTCGCTTGCAGAGCCCCCTCCCCTTGGACCAGGGTGATGTACCAGGTGTCCTTGCTGCCCGTGCGGTAGGGCAGGTCGGTGGAACCATCGGGCCGGAAACGGAAGGCCACGTAGGGGGTGGACCTCAGACTTCCGCCCTCTCCGGTGGGGGCTTCCGCGCTCCCCTCCCTCGGCGAGTCGAAACCGTATTTCTTATCGACACTCGTCGCTCCGCCGCTCCTTGTGTTGAGAATCGTGCTCAGGTTTTCGTGAACAGCCACGGGTGCCTTGATCCGGAAAAAGGTGCTGATCGGTTCGAGTTGCCCTGTCTGATTGTATTGGTAAAGCTGGTAGGCGAGGTATCTCTCTTCCGTCTGGGCCGCCGAGTAGTCGGCCATTTTGAAAAACCGCACTTCCACATCCGCGTTTTTCGACACCGCGAGCTGCTGGGCCAAGGTCAACTGGTTGCGCAGGACTGTTCCCTCTCCGGTGAGAGTATTGGCGGAGATCAGGCTGAAGAG
>JAAYAT010000372.1 GCA_012719225.1 Verrucomicrobiaceae bacterium | reverse complement strand
GCCTTCCAAGAGGCCGACATCTTCGGGATCACCATCCCGGTGGTGAAGCACAACTATCTCGTGCGCGATACCAACGAATTGCCCCGCGTCGCCCGCGAGGCCTATCACATCGCGACAACGGGGCGTCCCGGTCCGGTGCTCATCGACGTGCCGAAGAACGTGAGCCAGTCGCCTTTCACCGGGGATCTGGAATGCGAGATCGATCTGCCGGGTTACAAACCCGAGAAGGGTTTCGACATCGACGGAGCTTCCATCGAAGAGGCCGCCCGTCTCATCAACCTCTCCAAAAAACCCGTCATTCTCGCCGGACACGGCGCCATGATCTCGGGGGCCGAGGCGGAGTTGATGGAGATCGCCGCCAAACTGGATTGCCCGGTGACCTCGACCCTCTTGGGCAAAGGCGTTTTCCCGGAATCGCATCCGCTTTCCCTCGGGATGATAGGGATGCACGGGACCGCCTATGCCAACAAGGCGATCTGTGAATGCGATCTCATTTTCAACATCGGTTCGCGCTTCGACGACCGCATCATCGGGCAGGCCGACAAGTTCGGGGCCCAGGCCAAGATCATCCACATCGATCTCGACATCTCCGAGATGGGCAAGATGATCGTGGCCGATGTCGAGGTGGTCGGCGATGCCAAAACCGCCTTGAAACAAATCATCCCCCTCGTGGAAAAACGGAAACGCCCCGAGTGGAACGAGCATCTCAACGGCTACAAGAAGAAGTTCCCCCTCGCCTATAAAAAGCAGGGCGGTCTCCGCATGCAGCAGGTTCTCGACGAGATCCACGACCTCACCGGCGGCAATGCCATCATCGCCACCGACGTGGGGCAGCACCAGATGTGGGCGGCCCAGTTCTACACCAACGACGCCTCCTTCAAATGGATCAGCTCGGGCGGTGCCGGGACCATGGGCTTCGGTTTCCCCGCGGCCATCGGCGCCCAGTTCGCCTGTCCCGAGGAAACGGTCATCGCGGTGTGCGGCGACGGAGGCTTCCAGATGACGCTCTGCGAACTCGCCACGGCCGCGATTCACAAACTCCCGCTCAAGATCCTCGTGCTCAACAACCACTACCTCGGCATGGTGAGGCAGTGGCAGGAGCTCTTTTTCGAAAACCGCGAGAGCGGGGTGGATCTCGTCGGCAATCCCGATTTCGTGAAGCTCGCCGAAGCCTACGGCTGCAAGGGGATCAACATCAAACGTCCCGCCGATGTGCGCAAGAAGTTGCAGGAGGCCCTCGACTACAACGATGGCCCGGTTCTCATCAACGCCGAGTGCATCAAAACGGACAACGTGTTTCCCATGATCCCCGCCGGGGCCGCCCTCGAGGACATGCTGACGGAGCCGCCGAAGCACAAGTTGGCCAAGCCTGTTGGTTCGACCTGACAGTCCGCTCCGCCCGGAAAACAAAGCAAAAAAGCGAACAGCTAACCCGCCAACCCACTCTTTCCATGGCCCGAATCATTACCACCACCGACAAAAAGCCGAATCCGCGACCCGATATCGTCGACGGGCACACCCTCAGCATGTATGTGAACAACAAGCCGGGGGTGCTCATGCGCATTTGTCAGATTTTCGCCCGGCGCGCCTACAACATCGATTCCCTCGTCGTCTCGCAGGGACGCGACCCGCGTTTCTCCCGACTCACCCTGGGAATCAGCGGAGATCCCTCGGGGCTGACTCAGATCGTTCTCCAGTGCGACAAGCTCATCGACGTGATCCACTGTTTCGAACACACCCCCGAAAACTCGGTGGTGCGCGAACTCGCCCTCATCAAGATCAAGGCGCACAACGCCGAACGCCGCACGGAGATCCTCCAGATCGTGGAGCATTTCGGGGGCAAGACCGTCGATTTCGGCGAGGCCTCCATCATCGTCCGCATCGAGGGAGCCAGCGACAAGGTGGACGCTTCGATCCGCCTGCTGAACAACTATGACATCGTCGAGACGGTGCGCACCGGCAAGGTGGTGATGGCCCGAGGCGAGCAGGCGACCTGAGGATTTCCCGGAAAATTTCCGACAACTCCTGTCGCGGCCGCGACAGGAGTTGTCCGGGAAAGAGGGGGGTCACGCCACCTCGCGCATGGGGCGCGTCCGCGAAGCTGGCATCTCGCGGCCGGTTTCCTCGAAATGCGCGATCACCTCCGCGACGACTTCACAGAGATCCCGGTAGACTTCAACAGGATCATCGCCATGGATGCCCGAGATGAGATCGGGGCATTTCCCGATGTAGGCTCCATCCTCCTCGCTCCACTCCACCCACTTGTGATATTGATCGGTTGTTTTCATCGTGTCACCGTTTCAATGGCCTGCTTTACCTGTTTTTCCTGATAAGGTTTCACGTCGTCGCCGTCGCGGCCACTGATTGTCACCGCGCCCGGATAGGACGGATGAAAGAACTTCCGGTGGGAGCCTTTCCCTCCACCTGAAACCACATCGAATCCCGACCGCCGCAGGTCCATAATGAGTTCGCGAACTTTACGAGGCACAGTGGAAGTGTAGCCGGAGCCTAGTTGAATTTCAAGCGGGGAGTCGGGAGGCTCAGGGCTTCGCCCAAACCCGTCGAGGTGGGAAACAAAAGCCCGTTTGGGGGAAATTTTCGTGATTCTTCGTTTTCCTTCCCTGATTCTTCTCTACAGTGTCCCCGTGAGCGCCACCTATCAGGTTTTTGCCAGAAAATACCGTCCCCGCACTTTCCATGACGTGCTGGGGCAGGACCATGTCGTGCAGACGCTGCGCAACGCCATCTCGCAGGACCGCATCGCCCAGGCCTACCTCTTCGTCGGCCCGCGCGGCACCGGCAAGACCTCCACCGCCCGAATCCTCGCCAAGGCGCTCAATTGTCCCGGCGGACCGAGCGCCGACTTCGATCCCGACGATCCGATCTGCAAGGAGATCGGGGAGGGGAACAGCCTCGATGTCCTCGAGATCGACGGGGCCTCCAACAACAGCGTCGACGATGTGCGGGAATTGCGCGAGACGGTGCAGTTCGCCCCCAGCTCCGGGAAATTCCGGATCTACTACATCGACGAGGTTCACATGCTTTCGACGGCGGCCTTCAACGCCCTCCTCAAGACCCTCGAGGAACCTCCCGCCCACGTGAAATTCATCTTCGCGACGACGGAGCCGCAGAAAATTCTCCCGACCATCATCAGCCGGTGCCAGCGGTTCGACCTGCGCCGCATCCCCACCGAGATCATCGCCGGACACCTTCTCCACATCGCGAAAGAAGAGGGCCTGCAACTCAACGAGGCGGCCGCCTACACCATCGCCAAGGGTGCCGAGGGAGGGATGCGCGACGCCCAATCCATGCTCGATCAACTCGTCGCCTTCTGCGGGGAGACCATCGAGGAGTCCGATGTGCTCGACATTTTCGGGTTCAACTCCGCCGAAGCCATCGCCGAACTCGGGGGCTTGATCTTGCGCCGTGACAACGCGACCGCGCTCGAGTCCGTCCACCACCACGCCGAGGCGGGCAAAGATCTCTCGCGCCTGTTCGCCGACCTCATCGGGCATTTTCGCAATGTTCTGGTGCGGAAAGTCGACCCCCAGGCCAGCGCGGGGGACGTTCCCTCCGAAGTGCGGGAAAGCATCGGAGAACAGGCGGACCTGATCGAGACGCGGCGCATCCTTAAGCTCATCGATTTGCTCGCCGAGACCGACGCGCGCATGAAGTGGGCGGCGAACAAGAAACTGCATTTCGAGATCGGTGTGATCAAGGCGATCCAGGCCGTCTCCGAGCCGAATCTCGACGACGTCATCGCCCTGGTCTCCTCGGCGGCGACCGCAGCGGAACAACTCCCCGCGACCGAGGGGGTCGTGAGCCGGGCCGCCGCACCGGTCGCGACGACCGCTCCGGAGTTGGTGACGGCCCCGGAGACTGCCCCGGACGAGTCCCGCGCGGAGGAAACGCCCTCCGACGAGGGCGAGGGCGCTGCTTCTGTCGGCGGATCGCTGATGGATTCATTCCAGGATTTGCAGAAGAAGCGCGAAGCGACCCCGGCGAAGACCGCCGCCGCATCCAGCGAAGCCGCCGTCGAGCCTCCCGCGACGGTTCCCGCACCCCCCGCGCCAACGGAGACGCCTCAATCCGCCGCCGGTAGACTGGAAGGTGCCGCGCTTTGGGAAGCCGCCCGCGCCGCCCTCATCGCGACCAATTCGCTCTTCGAAACCTGGCTTTCCGCGGCGAGTTTCGTGCGCCACGACGAGGGGATTTTTGTGATCGGCTTTTCCCCGGAGCAACGCTTTTTCCGGGATTCGCTCTCGCGCTATGAAAAAGACATCGAGCGGCAGATCTCCGCGCTGGCTCCCGAGCCGGTGCGTTTCGTGATCGAAGTGAGTGCCGAGATCGAACCCATTCCCCTGGTCGAGATCGAAGACGAAGAACCCGAGCCGCTGGAGGAGGACTTCGCCGCCGAACCCGTCGACGAGTCCACCGCCGGGATTCCCGAGCCGGAGGAACCAGACGAAAGCGGCCCGTCGCCCGATGACTTTGCCAACGATCCGCTCATCAAAGAGGCACTCAAGACCTTTGAGGCGCGTATCATCCAATCCTGAACCCATCCCCAATCCCGTGAACCGCTAAGGACGAAGAAAAGACTATGAACATCGCCAAAATGATGAAGCAAGCCCAGCAGATGCAGAAAAAAATGGGCGAGATGCAGGCGGAATTGGCCACCAAGGAAGTGAGCGCCAGCGTCGCGGGCGGCAAGGTCACCGTCGTGGCGAATGGAGCCGGGGAAGTCCTTTCCATCAAAATCGATCCCGCCGTGGTCGATCCCGAAGACATCGAGTTGCTCGAAGATTTGGTCCTCAGCGGGGTGAAGCAGGCCATCGAGCAGGGCAAGGAGATGAGTCAGGCGGAGATGGGCAAACTCACCGCCGGGCTCGGCCTGCCCCCCGGACTCGGGTTCTGAGGGCGATGCCCCCCCGCGTTCCCCGGTGTGAGTCCCTTGTGGAGGCCTGCGACCTTTCGAGATTCCACACGTACGCGCGGGTGCTGTTGGCCGACCGCTGCCACAGGGGCTTCGAATCACCGAAGGCGAACGAATCTCAAACCTCTCCGGCGATGGATTTGCCGCTGGAGAGGAGGTCGCTGCAGGCCTCCTCGACACGGGCGGCCATGCCGGTTTCCGCCGCTTTGAGGTAGGCGCGGGGATCGTAGGCCTTTTTGCTGCCGATTTCTCCGTCGACCTTGAGGACGCCGTCGTAGTTTCGGAAAATGTGATCCACGATGGGGCGGGTGAATGCGTATTGGGTGTCGGTGTCGACGTTCATTTTGACGACGCCGTAGTCGAGGGTCTCGCGGATCTCTTCGAGGGTCGAGCCGGAACCGCCGTGGAAAACGAGATCGAACTCGGCCGCCGCTCCGAATTTCGCGGTGACGGCATCCTGCCCTTGTTTGAGGATGCCGGGACGGAGTTTCACCGCGCCGGGTTTGTAGTGACCGTGGACGTTGCCGAAGGTGGCGGCGAAGGTGAAGCGGCCGAGGGGGTGGAGCGCCTCGTAGACCTCGAGCATGTCCTCGGGGGTGGTGTAGAGATCGGCGTCGGGGGTGTCCTCGCTGCCGGCGGCCCCATCTTCCTCGCCACCGACGACCCCGGCCTCGACTTCGAGGATGATTTCGTTCTCGGCGCAGAGTTGGAGGTATTCCCGCGAGATGGCCATGTTTTCCGCGAGGGGGAGCTCGGAGGCGTCGAGCATGTGATTTTGGAAAAGGTTGGTTTCCCCGCGGGCACGGCGGCGGGCGGTCTCTTCGATGAGGGGCTTGAGGAATTCGGCGGCGACCTGGGGACGGCAGTGGTCGGT
>JAAYAT010000371.1 GCA_012719225.1 Verrucomicrobiaceae bacterium | reverse complement strand
GGTTCTGGCGGGACTGGGAAATGATCGTGTCAATCGCGACGGTCGTTTTGCCGGTGGAACGGTCGCCGATGATGAGTTCGCGCTGGCCGCGTCCGATCGGAATCATCGCGTCCATCGCGAGGATGCCGGTCTGCACCGGAACGCTGACAGACTGCCGGGGAATGATGCCGGGAGCGATCTTCTCCACCGGATAGGTCGCCGAGGTTTTGATCTCCCCTTTGCCGTCGACGGGTTGACCGAGCGCATCGACGACGCGTCCGAGCATTTCCCTGCCGACCGGGACCGAGAGCAGTTTGCCGGTGGCTTTGACTTCGTCGCCTTCCTTGACGTTCAGCCCGTCCCCGAGAAGAATGCAGCCGACCTCGGTTTCTTCGAGGTTCAGCGCGAGGCCGTAGAGACCGCCCGGGAACTCGATCATTTCGTTCAGCATGACGTCGCTGAGCCCTTCGACTTTGGCGACGCCGTCCCCGATCTCACGAACGATACCCACGTTCGATTTTGACACGGAGGTCTTAAGGGCGGCGATTTCGGATTCCAGTTCCTGGAGAATATTACTCATGACGTTGCGTCAGGTGAATCGTTGGAGTCAGTGGTTATCAATTAAAGTTTTCGGAGAGCCGCTCGATGCGGTTTTTCACGCTACCGTCCCAGACATCGCTGCCGACGCGGATTTTCATCCCGCCGAGCAATTCGGGGACCAGAGCGAATTCGGGGGTGATCTGCGGGCCGTATTTTTTCTTCAGATCGGCGACGACCTGTTCTTTGGTCGGCTCGTCCAGGGGCACTGCGCTCTGGATGATGGCGCGGTGCCGCTCGATCTCGAGCTTCACCAGTCTCCAGTAGGCCTCGCCCACCTGGATGTAGCCGCGCGGCTGGGTTTCCTTCAGCTTGTTCACGACCCGCTTCACCGTGGGGAGATCCAACCGGCCATCGACCAAAGAAGCCGCGAAGAGCTTTTTGGCGGTGCGTAGGGCTTCTTTCCGTGATTTCATGGGTCGGTGCGCGGGGCGAAAAATCTGGCGGGTCGGATAACGGGATCAGAGAGCGACCTGTCCGGCGGTTTCCTCGTTGATGCGTTTCTGGTCTCCGTCGTCGAGGACCTTGCCGGTCACCTTGGAGGTGGCGTCGATGACGAGTCGACCGAAGTCACGGCGCAGCTCGTTCATGGCGCTCTCGTGCTCCAGGCGGGAGGCTTCCCGCGCTTTCTCGATGATGGACTGGGCTTCCTTGACCGCTTCCTGCGTTTTCTGGCCGCGCACCGCTTCGGCGCTCTCGCGGGCTTCGGCGATGAGACGCTCGGCGTCGAGGTTGGCCTGATCGAGCATGCCCCGGACTTTCTCCTCGGCCTTGCCGAGCTCCGTTTCGATCGTCTTCAGATTCGCCTCGCCCTCCGCGATGCGCTTGCGGCGGGCCTCCAGCATCGCGATGACCGGACCAAAGGCATATTTGGAAAGGATGACATAGACGATCAGGACGATGATCACCTGGGAGATGAACTTCGGCCAGTCGAGTCCAAAAGTTTGTAGGATGCCTTCCATCGTCGGGTGGGAGCGTTTTGGTTGAGAAATCGGAGCCTGTAAGAAAAGGAAAAAGGGGTCCGCGGCCGGAATGAGACCGCGGACCACTTGAATTCAAATCACCCTTGGAGGGCCATGATGAGCGCGTAAATCGCGACCGCCTCGGCGAGCGCCATCCCGATGATCCCGATGGTCAGGATGTTACCGAAAGCGCTGGGGTTGCGTCCCACGGCCTGGGCCGAAGCCATCCCGATGAGACCGATGCCGATCGCGGCGCCGGCACCCGCGAAGGCCAGGGCGAAGTTTCCGTTGAACGGGCTTGCGCTCACGCCTTCAGCGGCGGCGGCAAGAATGCTGATTGTTTCGATCATATTAGTTCCTTGTGTTACTTACTGTTTGGTTGCCACCGCCCACACTTCCCATGCATGGTCCCGGTGACAAAAGGGGTTTCATTTCAATGCTCTTCGTGTGAGGTCGCCAATTTGATATAGACCGCGCAGAGCAGCGAGAAAACGGTAGCTTGGAGCGCCCCGACGAGGATCTCCATGAAATAGAAAGGCAGCGGGAACACCACCGCGGAAATCGTCGCCATCCAACTGGGCAGGCCGACCTGCTCCCCGAGATGCCCCATGGTGTGGAGGAGGGTTTCCCCCGCGAAAATATTGCCGAGCAACCGCAGGGAGAGCGACATGGGGCGGAAGACGATGGAGATCACCTCGATCACGCCGACAAACATGAAGATCGGCATCAGCATGTACTTCAGCGCGCCGCGCAGACCGCCCTTGGGTCCGAAAATGTGAACCAGGGTCCCCCAGACGCCGAGTTCGCTGACGGAGAGCCAGCACCAGACCAGCATGAACACCAGCGCCAGCGCGAGAGTCATGTTGAGGTCGGCGGTGGCCGGACGCAGCAGCGGTGTCTCCAGCGACTCCAGCACGAACGGAGCATTGGTCACCCCGAATCCTATCGTACCGACGCCGGGGAGAAGCCCGAACCAGTTCGACGCGAGGATGAAAATAAAAATCGTGGCGAGCAGCGGGAAGGCTTTCGGAGCGACGTGCTTACCGACGATGCCCTCGACCTGCCCGTAGAGGAACTCGATGAGATACTCCACGAAATTCTGCTTCGGACCCGGGATGAGCGCCATCCGCTTGGTCGCCATGCGGGTGAACGCCAACATCGCCAGCGTCACGATGACCGCGACGAGGATGGAGTTGCTGATCCAGCCCAGCGCAGGGATCTCCGGCGCATGGATGCCACCGGCTGCGAGCAAAGGACTGAATGTGGTAAGAGAGACCATTGTCAGGATAGATTCCGTCGTTGGAGTCACGGCGCCTCCACTCCTGTTTTTCACGTGGCGGGCGGCCGTATTATCGGCCCGCACCGTAAGCAAAGCTGCACGTCTCGCAAGGCGATTTTGTGAAAAATTTCACAAGCGCCCCTGAAGCCCGTCCCACAAGGGCTGGAGGCGTTCACTGCCCCTGCAAAAAGGGGGAAAGAAAATCGAGAACCTTCTTGCCTTGCTCGATGAGCTTGTCTGATCGCCCGTTCCCTCCCTCGGGAGCGAGAAATTCCTCGGCCATTTCCCGCAGTCCGTCGGGCAACTCGTCGAGGAGGGATTCCCCCGCCGCCGCGACGAGACGCGCACTGAGATCCTCCTTCGGGTCCGCCGTCGTGCCCGAGAGCCGCAGCGGCGCCCAGCG
>JAAYAT010000042.1 GCA_012719225.1 Verrucomicrobiaceae bacterium | reverse complement strand
TCGAACACCTTCCGCCTGTCCACGACCCGCGAGATACAGTGATAAAACGAACGGCCCTCCCCCAACAGTCGCAAAGCTCTCATCCCGCCATCATAACGATCCCGCCCCACAATGCAAGCAAATTTTACTGGGGGCCTGGCCCCTAATTTGATCCCTAATTTGATCCGCAGAGGTAGGTGGTTACGCGGGTGTCAGCGGTAGCTTATGTGCCAACCGTCGGCAGTCATGGTGGCGAGCATGGCGAGGCAATAGGGGTGATTGGCTCTCGCGGCGAGAATTTTCCGACTTTCGTGAAAGCTTCCCATTTCCAAAATCTGGATCTCAACGAGGCGCGCTCCCCAGTTTTCCATTCGCTCGACGGTGGGAAAATAAATGTCGATGGTCTTTGTGCCGACGAGGGCGCTGCCGTAATCGTCCACGACAAAGATCCGGTCGTAGCCTTTGATCCGGAATTTCGTCCCGAGGGGAAAACGCGACCAGTCGGCGGCGGCGGAATGATACTCGGGCGTGTAGCGAAGAACCGTGCCGAGGGCGGTTTTGTTCCCGTATTTCACATGATCGGCCTCGGTATGGGTGTAGGCGGTGGTGCGGACGAAAACGCTGACGGGCTCGACCGCACCGGTGTCCGACGAGGTGCCCTCGGACGCGGCGGACAGGGACAGGATCAGGAGAAAAATCGGAATCAGGGCTGGCAAAGGTTTCCCCATCCCCCTCCCTACCCTTCTTCCGACGCCTCCTCAAGTGGCGGACTTCAGGATCTCCCATCCGATCCACATCAGACCGAGATCAATGATCATGTGACTGACCCAGGCACCGAATATGCTGTTGTAGCGATGCAAAAGCCAGCACCAGGCCGCACCCCCGATTCCGACGCAGACTCCGAGCACCAGGGCCCAGCCGATTGGAAAAAACTGGCTCAGGACCACGATGTGATGCGCGGCGAATCCCGCCGAGGCGACGAAACAGGCGAGGCTCGGGCGCATCAGCTTTCGCGCCTGACCGAAGACGAACCAGCGCCAGTAGAACTCCTCCAGCGCGGCGTGGAAAAAGGAGAGAAACAGGGCGAACCAGAGAAAATGTTCGGCGACCCCGAGATCCCGGATGCGTCCGGCGATGCGATCCCGGTTTCCGTCGAGAACCTGTCCGAGGGGAGTGGCTTCCAGCAGAAAAAAGAGCAGGGTGACCACGAGGAGACCGAATCCCACCCCCGGCAGCACTCCCGCGAGATGCCGTTTCTGGCGCGAACGATCCACCATCTTTTCCCGGAGAAGGAAAAGGGTGGCCACGACAGGCCAGAGGAGGAGGAACACTTTCACCCCTTTGTAGAATCCGTTCCCAAACGCGGTTCCCGGGTAGAGAACGAAATAAAAGAAAGATGCGGCCAGCGGGATGGTCAGCGCGGGCGCGAGGACGAGCCAACGGCGGCGGCGCGAAGCCGGATCGGATGCGGGAGTGTTCACCGGGCCATTCTGTGACCTCCGGGTGCGCTGCTCAAATCATTATTTCTGATCTTGTGATCACAAGAAACGATGGCAATATTCGCTTTTGTCCTGCAAAATTAAGAAACCTTAATTTCACCCACTCATTTTTCTCATGGCCATCGTCGCAACCAATCTCAAACGTGGACAGTGTATCAGCTACAAAGGCGAAATCGGTATCGTCCTCGGGCTGGAGCACCGCACTCCCGGAAAAGGCAACGCCCTCATCATGGCCACGATCCGTTCTTTCAATTCGGGAAAAACGAAAGACATCCGCTTCGCCTCCAGCGACAAGGTCGACATCGTGCAGTCCGAGCGCCAGAAACTGGATTTCAGCTACGCGGACCAGACCGGCTACCACTTCATGGATCCGGACACCTACGACACGATCACGTTCCAGGAGACTTTCATCGAGGACAGCAAGGATCTCCTGATCGACGGGATCTCGGTCGAGGTCCTCTTCGTCGACGGCAAACCGGTCACGATCGAACTGCCTTCGAACATCGAGATGGAGGTGAAGGAATCCGCCCCCGGCGTCAAAGGCGACACCGCCACCGCCGCCACGAAGGAAGCGGTGCTCGAGACCGGCCTTCGCATCCAGGTCCCGCTTTTCGTCAATCCGGGAGATCGCATCAAAGTCAGCAGCGAAGACAAAAAATACGTCGGTCGCGCCTGAATCACCCTCCGGCCAATCGACGCGCTTGTCCCGGAACCCGAAGAATCTTCGCTCCCGAAAGCGGAAATCCCCTCCGCCGCAGGGCCTGTCCGCCTTTCTCCCCGCCGCGATCTCTTTCGAGGATCCCGAGGGACCGGTCCCGCGTTGGACGAAACGCCTCGTCGGGGTTCTCCTGCTCCCGGTCTGCTGGCTGATGCTGGAGACGCTCTTCGTCCTCCTGGAGGCGGACACTCTCGCCGGTGCCTACTGGAAATCCTCGGGATTTCTCTGTTTCGGGATCGGCTGTCTCGCCTGGCTGGTGCTCTTTTTCGGAGCCCGCTGCGCTCCCATGATGTGGCTCTACGTCGCCGGCCACGAGTTGACCCACGCGCTGTTCGTGCTGGTTTTCCGCGGTCGCGTCACCCAGCTCCACATCTCTGCCGAGGGAGGGCACATCACGACAAACCGGAACAATTTCGTCATTTCGCTCTCGCCGTATTTCTTCCCGTTCTACACCGCCCTGGTCATCGCCGCCTGGACCGCGGTGGAGTGGACGATCTCCGATGTGAGCCAACCCGACACGGATTGGCTCTACGGGCTGATCGGTTTCACCTGGATGTTTCATCTCACCTTCACCCTCTGGATGATACGCCGGGACCAACCCGACGTGGACCAGAACGGACGCCTCTTCTCATTCACGGTCATCTTCATCGCCAACGTCCTCCTGATCTGTGCGATGCTCATCGTCGCCTCCCCCACCGCGAGCTTCCGGGGATTCGCCTCCTCCCTCTGGGAAAACGGACGCACCCTCTACCCGCGTCTGGCGGAATCCGTTCGCGAACTCTACGAGGGAATTCCGTTCTGACCTCTTGCGAACGCGCGCTTCCCGGCTATTCGGGAGCCGGTGCCGGAGCCTCTTTCTCCGCTCCTTCGACCATCTCGAGGAGGAGACCGTGCGCCTCGAGATAGCGCGGGGAGTCGGCCAGGGAATCGAGCAAATAACGGCGGGCTTTTTTCTCGTCGTCCGACCGGAG
>JAAYAT010000370.1 GCA_012719225.1 Verrucomicrobiaceae bacterium | reverse complement strand
CGGAAATCCAGAACAAACTCAGCCGTAGACCCGGTCCCTCGCCGCGTCTCCAGGAGAGGCGGGTGCGATGCAACAGGAACGCCAACAGCAGCACGAGGAGCAGCGGGATCGCCCACGCGAGCGGACCGTTCAGGCCGAGGGAATCCTTGCTCATTTGCAAAAACTCTTCCGGATCGATTTTGGAAAGGTCTCCGCCGAGAACGGCCGCGGAAATTTTCGCCGCTTTGGCCCGGCGCACTTCTGCCGCGATGATTTCGTATTCTCCCGGCACGGCGAGAAACCCCCGCTCCGCTTTCTCGGCGTAGGTGTAGGCGGCGGAATAGTCCTTCCGGTAGATCAGCAGCTTGGCTTTCATCAGCTGCACCAGGGGATTGTCCGGGAGGAGTTTTTCGGCCGCATCGAGAAGAACCTCCCCTTTCTCCAGATTTTTTTCCGACCCGTACCAGCCGAACATATGGACGCTGGCCAGGGAGATCGCCAGCGAGACCGCCTCCGCGTGCCCCGCCTCCAGCAGGGCCAGGGTGAGGGTTCCGGCGTGATCGAAATCCCCCGCCCTCTCCACCCGCTCCCGCTCCTGGCGCATTCCCTCCCGGTAGTAGACATCCGCGAGGTAGAGCAAGCCATCGGGACGCCCCAGCTCCAAACCCCTCCGGAACGCCTCTTCCGCCTTACCGGGATCCCTCTCCGTGATCCTGTCGTCGAGATGGAAAAACCCGACGAGCCAGACCTCCGGCGACTCACCGGCCTCCGCCGCGGCCCGCGCTTCTGGAAAATATTTTTCGCGGAGCAAGCGGACTTTCTCCGCGTCGCCCAGATCGCGGTTTTTTCCCTCCGCATCCTGGATCTCCCAAACGAGTTCTCCGTTTTCGTCGGTCGTAATGGAATATCCCAACCCGAGGGAAGTCCCCGCCTCTTCTCCGTGTAAGGGCAAAGCCGACGCGGCGAGGAGGAGCGCCAGTCGAATCCCGGTCAGTAGTGTTCCCATGCGATGGGCGGGAACATACGGTCTCTTGGGGATTACGGGAAGAAATTTCGGCAAATTTGATAATTTCAAGAAATCACAACTTCCCGGCTCCGTCCCTTTTTCAGCCCGCCCGCAGCATTCCGGTGGACGGTTCGGGTGCGGTGGCGTGGCGCTTGACCGCTCGGACGGATTGGCGTTTTCTCCATACGACGAAGCCGGTGATTGCGAGCAGGCCCGGGGTGAGTCCGCCGAGGCACCAGAGGATCTTGATCGGCCACCCGCCGAAGGTGCCGTAGTGGAGCGGCATGAAACTGTCGTAGATCTGTTGCCAGGGCGTCGCTTCCCGCATGTCGTAGTGCTCCCGCACCTCACCGGTGGCCGCCGCGAAGGTGATCGTCGATCCGTAGATGCCCCGCAGGGGACCGGCATCGCCGTGGTGACCGAAGAGCTTCACCTCGGCCGCATCCGCCCGGGGGAAGGAAACAAAACGGGCGGTGTAGCCGTCGATCACTTCGGGGGCCTTTTCCAGCATCCCCTCGACGGAACTCCACTCCGCCATGGGGAGGGACTCGGCCTCGACCGTTTCGGCGGGAGCCTCCTCAAGGAGATGACCGAGCAGGTGGCTGAGATTCCACCAAGCGCCGGTGAATCCGAGGATGAGATGGAACAGCACCGAGCTGATCCCTATCAAACGGTGAAAATCGGCGAAAAGAATGCGGGCGCTTTTCCCCCAGCGAAGCCGGAAGAAGTGTTTCCAGAAATCCCGGTACAACCACAGTCCGGTGAGGCCGAGGAGGAAGAGCATCAGGGCGAAAAGTCCCGCCGCCAACATCCCGACATGGTCGCCGAGAAAGGTGTAGTGCAGCTCGAGGAGCCACCCGGTGAGTTGCTCGTTCGATTTCGCCGGTTCGGAGAGGGCTTCCCCGGTGTAGGGATCGAGGTGGAAGAATTTCCACTGCTCTTCGCCCTCCTCCCGCACCCAGACGCGATCCGTCGCCTCCGGGACACTGCCATCCATTTCCCAGCCGGCGAGGGTGTGATCGGGATACGCCGCGGCCGCCCGCGAGACGAGCGTGTCGAAAGGCAGACGGCCCTCGGGTTTCCCCTCGGTGGTCGCGATCTCCGGCAGGAGGAGACCGTCGATCTCCGTGGAAAACATGAGAAGGCTGCCGGTGATCCCGATCACGAGCAGACCGAGTCCGGCGGTCAGCCCGAGCACGGAATGCCATCGCCAGATGGTCTGCTTTTTGATCCTGAACCGGGCCATTTTTTGTCCAACTAATAGGATCAAGTCTCAATGTCAATATACTTTGCCGCTCCCTGGAAGTGATGAATCGCGAATTTCGCGCAAGCCGCCGCCAATCCCGCCTGAATCCCCGCCTGAATCCCCGCCTGAATCCCCGCCTGAATCCCCGCCTGAATCCCCGCCT
>JAAYAT010000369.1 GCA_012719225.1 Verrucomicrobiaceae bacterium | reverse complement strand
TCCGCAATGTCGTCCGGATCACCGGTCTGCCCCTCAACGAGATCGCCCGCACCTGCGCCGCCAACCAGGCCCGCTCCCTGCGGCTCAACGACCGCGGCGGCGTCAAACAGGGTCTCCTCGCCGACCTGACCCTCCTCACTCCCGACCTCGAAGTGGTCGCGGTCTACGTCGGCAGTGAAAAACGCTACTCGGCCTGAAACGGAGTCACGGTCACTCCCCGACGCGCCCCTCGCGGGCGAGGATCGCCTCCCACTCGGCGGCGGAGACGGCGATATACGGCCGCGCCACGCCCCGGTCCTCCCAGCGCCGGGCCTCCAGAGCCTGGAAATCGGGGACCAGGAGATTGGTTCCCCACAGCACGAAAAGCACCAGCAGGTAAAAAACCGCCCTGCTGATCCGCTTCTCGTTTCGACTGATCCCGAGTGTGCCCACGCCCCGAGTAGAGCAGAAAACCGCCACCCGTCCAACATTTGATTCTCATTTTTGAAAAAGTATCATTTATGAGTTCTTCTGATTTTTCCCCGCTTCCGGAATCCGCCCGGGATCGTCTTGAGGAGCGGCCGAAAATCCATACAGTGACCGGGTGAAGATCGACCCTCCACCGCCCCCCCCCATTCCCCATCAGGTGCTGCTCTACTACCGCTATACCTCCATCGCGGATCCGGCGGCCTACCATGCCGCCCATCGTGCCCTCTGCGAGTCGCTGGAGCTGCGCGGTCGCATCATCATCGGACACGAAGGCATCAACGGGACCGTCTCGGGGACGGTGGAAAACACCAACCGCTACCGCGCGGCCCTGGAAGCCGATCCGCTCCTCGCGGGGATCGAGTTCAAGATCGACCCGACGGACGGCCACGTGTTTCCCAAGCTCTCGATCAAGGTGCGCGACGAGATCGTCACCCTCGGCCTGCCCGACGAAGCCGACATCGATCCCAACGCCCTCACCGGCGGGCGGCTTTCTCCGGTGGAATTCTACGAGGCGATGCAAGAGGAAGATGTCGTGGTGATCGACGGCCGCAATGACTACGAAGCCGAGCTGGGCCGTTTCAAGAACGCCATCTGCCCGCCCCTCCGCAGCTTCCGCGATTTCCCCGACTGGCTCCGGGACAAGCTCCCGGATCTCCGCGGCCGCAAGATCCTCACCTACTGCACCGGCGGGATCCGCTGCGAAAAACTCTCGGGATTTCTCCGGCGGGAAGGCTTGGACGAAGTCTACCAACTCGACGGGGGCATCGTGACCTACGGAAAAGATCCCGAGGTGCGGGGCCGCGATTTTGAAGGGCTCTGTTATGTGTTTGACGAACGGATCGGCGTCGAGGTGAACCACACCGAGACCCGCCGGATCATCACCCGCTGCCGCGTCTGCGGCAGCGTGGAGAGCCGCTACGGCAACTGCCGCTGGCCCGATTGCAACGAACAGATTTTCGTCTGCCCACCCTGCCGCGAGTCCCACGGTCTCTTCTGCGGCGAGAGCTGCCGGGAGGCGGCCCGGGCCGAGGGCCTCCCCGCCGTCGTTCCGTCGGAAAATCCCGTCTGACCCCATGGAGCGCGCCCGACCAGCCCCTCTCGCCCTCTCCCGGCCCGCCTCCCGGTCGTTTTGCCTCCTTGTTCTCGTCCCCGTCGTCATCCTCATAGTCGCCCCCATCGCTTCCGCCGCGCTGCCGCCTTTGAGTCCGGAGGAAAGGGACGAGCAAGCCACCCTCATCGTGACCGGTCGCGTCGTCGCGTCGCGGACCATGACCCTGCGCAAGCCCACCGAGACGGTGACCTTCGTTCGGCTCGCGGCGGAGATCGAATCCATCGCCAAAGGAGCGGACGCCCTGCCCGCCCTCGCCGCCGCGCCCGCCACCCCGGCGAAGCGGATTCTCGAGATCCGTTGCCGTCGCATCGAACGCGAGACGCCGGGACCGCACGGGCATGACGAGATCCCGGCGGAGGGTTCGCGTTTCACCATGTGGCTGCGCCAAAACCCCGCGTCCGATCCGCCGCAATGGGAACCGCTCGAACCCAACGGAATCGAATTGCTCGACAACTCCCCCGCCATGACCTTTCCCGTCACCTCATCGCCACCCTCCCCGCGCGACTATCTCGTCGGCGGTCTCATCGGGATCGCCGGCTTCCTCGCCCTCGTGGTCTTCCTCTGGCGGCGGCGCGCGATCCGCTGAGAGTTTGTGCAAAAGGACCCGCGAAAGGCGGTGGCGCGCGATCCCGCGAGGCCGTAGCGTGGCGGGTCATGCTTCGGAAAGACAACGAATTCTCGCGGGTGAAGGTCGGGTTTGACGGGCGGGTTCACAAGACCTTCCGCGGGAGCAACGCCGCACAACGCTTCGAGACCGAAGTGGCGGTGCTGCGCCACCTCGAAGAGCGCGGCTGCGACTACGTTCCGCGCCTCCTCGCCTCCGATCCCTCGACCCTCACCATCGTGACGAGCAACTGCGGCCAACGCGCCACCACCATCAGCCAGCACAAGGCGCGGGAGCTTTTCGCCGCCCTCGAACGAGACTACGGCGTGCGCCACGAAGACGCTTTTCCCCGCAATATCACCTACGACCGACAGAGCGGACGCTTCTGCGTGATCGATTTTGAATTCGCCTCCCTCGTCGATGAGAACGGCGACCTCCTCCCCGGCGGAGTCAGTCTCAAAGTGCCGGGAAAAGGGTAGTCCTCGCCGCCGTCGCCACTGCCGCCACCACGGTCATGCGCCCCCTTCCCTCTCCGGCGCTGCGAGCAGGTCGGCCAGGATCGTCATGCCATGCAGATGCACATCGTCCCGCACCGGGATGGCTTCTCTCCCGAACCACTCCAGCGCTCGGGCGGTGGCGCGGGCCGCAGGCGAATCGCCGATGAGATAGACGGGCGCATCGGCACCGATTGTCATCGCCTCGCGGATCTCGTGGCCGAGGAGAATGCCGGAGAGGAGGCCCGGCAGATCCGCCGCCCCGGCGCGGCCCGCCAGCATCTCGGTGCGCCCGAGAAAAAGGTGATGGAGGAGACCGCCCGCCTTTCCGGAAAGTTCGAGTCCCCGGGCGAAGGCGGGGCTGTCGGGATCGGGCGGCCCGCCGCTCCCGGCGATGAGACTGTCACGACTGAGCAGCGCGAACGCCTCGCCGGTGGGAAAAGTCTGGAAATGGCCGATGCGCCCGTCGCGGCACCGCACCCATTTGGAGTGGGTCCCGGGCAGACAGATCGTGCTTTCCTCGTGCGGCAGGTCGGTCAGCAATCCCGCCACCTGGGTTTCCTCTCCCCGCATCACGTCAGTGGTGCCCGCCTCGGCATCATCGCAGCGCACCCCCGGAAGCAGGTGAATCGCGCCAAAGCTGCGGCTCGTCACCGTGACCGCCTTCTCCGCCAGATCAGAGATCCCCGCCGGAGCGTCCACATACGGTGCCTCGCGCCAACCCTCGCGGCTCCCTATCATCCCACTCATGATGACGCGCAAATCCGGGTGGGCCGTCTTCCAATCGCCGCAGAGAGAGGTGAGAATCTCGTCGTGGTCCCGTCCTTTGCAGTGGCGGATCCCCTCGGGAGATTCCCGCGAGGCGACCACGTCCCCGCGGAGGACGAGCTTGGCCCGCAGATTGGTGGAACCCCAGTCGACAAATAGATAAGGAGCGAGGGACATGACGTGAGGAAAAATCGCAAAACCGAGCGGGGCATCGCGGCCTCGCGATCCACGGAATGACAACGCCCTTTTCCAGGAAAAGCAAGCGACTTCACCGCCACACGCCGGACGTGCGCGGAAGCTCCGCCGGAGGACCCATCAAAAAAAGACCGCGCGTCCCATCG
Organism: Verrucomicrobiaceae bacterium; assembly: GCA_012719225.1. Classification (GTDB taxonomy): domain Bacteria; phylum Verrucomicrobiota; class Verrucomicrobiia; order Verrucomicrobiales; family DEV007; genus Arctic95D-9. The sequence continues at coordinate 1,005 of JAAYAT010000369.1, read as the reverse complement.
CCCGCCACACCCCGGCCCGGCTGATTTTGACCTTTTGCCTCATCACCCGATGGATCCCCGCCTCGCGCAGCAGCCCCACCGTATCCTCGGCCAGCAGCTGCGGCAGGCGGGTGCAGAAACGCACCCGTGCGCCCCGGAGCGCCGCCACGTAGGGGTCCGCATCGTCGAGGAACCCGTGGCAGACCCCGAGCCATTTGTGAAACACCGGCGACAATTCGGTGGCGGTCAGGGCGGAGTGCCCGTCCCAGCCCACCGCGAGCAGTTCGTCCTTCGGCAGGTAGCAGCGCCCCCGGGGGAGATCCTCGTGGAGATCGCGGAGGATGTTGACCAGTTGCAGCGCCTGACCCAGCTTGCACCCGCCCACCAGCATCGCGTCCGCCCTCGCGGGATCGGCGAATTTTTCCCCGAGCGTGGCGAAGCCGATCCGAGTCCAGAACTCTCCCACCGCCCCCGCCACCTGGTAGGTGTAGCGCAGCAGATCCTCGCGCGTCGCGCAGGCGGCGTGTTCCCCTCCCCGAAACGCACGGATGTCCCAGACCTGGCCCTCCAGAATCGTGAGGATCACCTCGCCGATGGGTTTCCGCAGGGCCTCGTCGCAGCCCCCGTACCAGTCCAGCAATGCCCCGCCGCAGCGCAGGAGATTCCGCTCCCCCGGATGCGGCAGCCCCTCCCCGAGCTTCCGCAAATCGTCCCCCATCGCGGTCTCCCCGCCCTCGATGACCTGCCGGAAATCCTCCAGCAGGGCGAGCCTGTCCGCATCGGGCAGGCCCGGGGCGTCCGCCAGGGTGTCGGTGAGGCGGGCGAGGAGATAGCCCAGAGAGACCGGCTCCCGCATCGCCGACGGGAGGAATCGCACGCTCAAGTAAAACGAGCGCGAAACGGACCGGAGAAGATCGTTATGGGACGAAGCGGATTCTGGCATCGTTTCCAGCCTACGCCGTAGCGAGTCCTCGCGCAAAAGCCCAGCCACGAAAAAGTCGGCTGAAAATGAGGGGCGCTTTCAGG
>JAAYAT010000368.1 GCA_012719225.1 Verrucomicrobiaceae bacterium | reverse complement strand
GGACGCCGTGTTGCACCGGGTCTACTGGGTCAGGGTGTTCAACTACCTCAGCCAGAAAATGCAGAACGACCTCCTCTACATGACGGTGCTGGAACCGCTCTCCGGCGGTCGGCCCATCATCGACGACGAGGGTGGCGCGATGGTGGCGGCGATGGCTGCGACCACGGGGGATACGGCGATCGTGGATGCCTTTTCCATCCAGGGACTCTGGCGGGAAAATCCGCGGGGATCGGAAGTGGTCTACGACTATTTCAAAGGACTGAAAGGCGACGCTGAATCCGGCGCGACCTTCTTCGCCCTCGAAGGAGTGGATATCAGCGAAGTGATCGAGGTGGATTCCGGCACCAACGACGACCGGTATGCCTATCCCTTCCGCATGACCTTGCCGCTGCCGGAAGAAAACAGGGTGAGATTTACCAAATAAGAGGGACGAGAACAAGGGGAAGAGAGAAGCAGGAAGAATGAACGCAAAGACTTGGTTGACAGTATTTGGTGTCGTGGCCGCGCTCGTGGTGGGCGGCGCGGGCTTTTACGCCTTTTCGAGCTACGGCAGCTACAAAACCGCGATGGAGGGATGGGACGCCAAAGTGGGCACCATCCAGACTCTGGAACGCAAAGCGCCTTACCCGAACAAGGAAAATTCCGAGGAGGTCGAAGAGAGCCTCAAAAGATACCGGGCGGCGGTGCAAAAGCTCTCTGATACCCTGAACACCTTCCAGCGGCCCCTCAACAAGGAACTGGCCAACACCGAGTTCCAGCAGCGGGTGAAAACGCGGGTCGAAGAGTTCCGCCAGTACGCCCGCACCGGCGGATTGGAGATCGATTCGCGGACGGAGTTCCACCTCGGCTTCGACAGCTACGCGAGCAACCTGCCGCAGCCGGAGCTGGTCCCGGTGCTGGACTACGAACTCGAGGCGATCGACCATCTCCTGCGCACTCTCGTGGATGCGGGTGCCGAGACCATGTCCGCTTTCCAGCGCGACGCCATCCCCGGTGAGACGGGGGCCTCGGGACAGCACGACAGCGGGGTGGTCCACAAGTACCCGGTCCGTTTTCGCTTCCAGGGCACCTTCGCGACCTTCCAGCAATTCGTCAACGCCCTCGCCAACGACAAGGAGTTCTTCTACATCCTCCGGGTGCTCAAAGTCAAAAACGAGAAAACCGAAGGCGCTCTGAAACTCGCGGCGGACGGAAGCTCCACCTTCGAGCGCTACGAAAATCCGACGACCAAAGAGCTCGCCTCCCCCGAGAGGATCGCCGAGTGGAAAGCGGACGGGGCCACCCCGGCGGAGGTCGTCGCCAAGGCAAAGGAGGAGGGATTCATCAAGGCGGATCAGGACGCGCGCGTCCTCATGGGCCAGGAAAAAATTTCGGTGTATGTCGTGATCGACATCACCCGCTTCCTCGGCCCGGATGAAGTGGAGAAACCCGAACCCGAAACGGAGGCGAAAAAAGGTAGAAAACGATGAAGGACAAGGCTTGGGATACATTTTTGTTGTTGGCGGTCGCGCTGCTCGTGGTCGGCCTGTCAGGGCTGTTTGTGATGAAAGCGCTCGCCTTCGGGGAGCATTTCGGGATCGAGCGAAGCGCGAAGAGTGAAGAACTCCCGGGGACGCTCGAAACCAGGGCCGCGGGAGCGACCGAGTTTGTCGAGAAAACCCAGACCTGGGTGACGCCGAGCAAGGGGGAGGGAGCGAAGCAGAAGCAGGTGCCGCTCTTTGTCTCCGTGCCCATCGTCGAAGCCGAAGGCAAGCTCATCGACATGTCCGATCCCGGGGCGCCCCAGTTGCGGCCTCCGGTGACCAACGCCTGGCTCATGAGCAACAACCTGGACTACCTGAACTCCGGCGTGCTCAGCCAGGACCCCGATGGAGACGGGTTCACAAACTTGGAAGAGTGGGACGCGAAGACCTTGCCGGTCGATCCCAAATCCCATCCTCCCTACGCCGAGAAACTGATTTTCGCCTCCCGCCAACAGGAAGTCTACGCCCTGCGCTTCGCGGCGCGGCCGGATTCGGAGCGGTTCCAGATCATGCGCATCGCCACGACCAAATGGCCGCAGCGGGACAGTTTCATGCTGAAGGTCGGGGAAATCTCGAAGGACAAGCAGTTCCGGGTGGAATCTTTTGAAGAGAAAACGGCGGTGAACAACGTCGGAATCGAAGCCGATGCCACCGAGGTCACGATCACCTACCTGCCCACGCAGGCCAAGGTGGTCCTGGTCAAAAACGTGGAAACGCCCATTCCCACCTACTACGCGGAGATGAAATTCGCTCTGGACCCCCAGTTCAAGCAATACGTGAAAGAAGGCGAGACCTTCAACCTGACCATCGATCCCGACACCAAATACCGGGTCGTCAAGGTCAATGAAGACTCGGTTGAGATTACCTACCAGACCGGAACGGAACCGGAACAAACCGTGGAGATTACCAAGAACTAACTGTTGACAGTGGCACGAAATTCTGTTTTTGATGTGGATTGCGGTGCCAGGGTTTCGATAAACCGCTATAGCTGACGATTTTATGAAGATGAGAGGAACGAAAGAATTTAACACGACGCATTTTCTGGGCGGAGCGCTTGTCGCAACGGCTCTTTTTGCCGCTCCGGATGCGATGATCGCAGGGCCGGGTGGCTACGGCGGCAGTGGCAGTGGCAGCGGTGTTCCCGCCATTGCCACCAATTATGTCATCCGCCTCCAGGAAAACGTGAAGAAAGCGGACGAAGCGGCCCTGCGCGGCTCACAATTGATGGCCGATGGGGACTACCAGGGCGCGATCGAGCAGTATCGCAACGCCCTCGACCTTCTTCCCGACGCTCCCATGACGGAGCCGCGTCGGCGCGCTTACATCAAGCAATTTTCCCGCGCCAGCGTTCTCCTCGCGACCCAGCGGGCCGAAGAGGGGCGCTATCCCGAGTCCATCGCCCTCGTCGAGGAAGTTCTCCAGCCGAGCATCGACCCCGACAACATCGACGCCAAACGCCTCTTGGAGCGCCTCAACGATCCCGATTATTATTCTCCCGCGCTCACTCCCTCTCATCTGGAGCGCGTGCGCCGGGTCAAACTGGCTCTCAAAACCGCCCAGGGATACATCGACCTGGGGGACTACGACCGGGCCGACCGCTCCTTCAACAAGGCGCTCAACGACGATCCTTACAATAGCGCCGCCCGTCGTGGCATGGAGGACAACGAACGCCACCGTATGAACTACTACGACGTGGCGCGCGATCACACCCGCTCCCGCATGCTCCGTCAGGTGGCCGAGGGCTGGGAGACGCCCGTGCCAGCGAACCTGGAAAGTGGACCGGACATTCCGATCCCCCAGGACACCGCCACGACCGAAATCCGTCGCATCGAGGAAAAACTCAAGACCATCATCCTTCCGAGCGTGGAATTCGCCGACACCCCGTTGCGTGACGCCATCGACTTCCTGCAACAGCGCAGCGTGGAGATGGATGTCAACGAGACCAATCCGGCCCGCAAGGGGATCAACATCATCATCGACACCGGCACGGTCGGCGGTGGTGGTGGTGGGGCGGCCCCCGCCCCGGCGGCCCCGGCGGAAGGCGGTTTCGGATTTGAAGGCGGTGCCCCCGCAGCGGTAGGCGGCGGTGGTATGGGCGGTGTCGAAGACACCCGCATCTCCCTTCGCCTGACCAACGTCCCCCTCGCCGAAGCGCTTCGCTACACCACTTCGCTGGCGCAGTTGAAGTACAAGGTGGAGCCGTTCGCCGTCAAAGTGGTGCCCATTTCGACGCCCGACGCGGATCTTTTCACCAACGTCTATG
>JAAYAT010000367.1 GCA_012719225.1 Verrucomicrobiaceae bacterium | reverse complement strand
TCCCGGTGAGGTGGGAAAGGAAATGCGTCCGCAAGTCGAGGAGGAAGAAATGCCCCGCGGCTTCCTTGCGCATCGTACCGCTGCGGTCGAGCCGCTTCGGGTCGTGGACGGCGGCGGTGTGGTAGTGCCCGTCACCCGCGTAGATGGCGAAGCCGTCGAGTTCGGAAATGGAGGCGAAAGGATCATCCGCCGAGGCGTCCATCAAGCGGGCGAGACCATCATTGATCGAGACGAGATTTTTGAAGCGACGCTTGCTTTGAATCGCTTTGAAAAAGTGATCGACGGAGATGTCCAGCGCTCCGAGATCGCCGTGGTTTTGGAGGAACTCACGACCGGTGCGCGAGTTGCTCAAACAGCGGAGAACTCCGGCGGCAAGGTAGTCTTCGTCGGGGATGCGATGGCAGAGGTAGCGGGTCTCGGAAGCCGCGAATGCTTCGAGGGCGGGCTGGAACAAACGGTGAAAGACGGGTGAATTGGGGTGTTGCGAAGAGGCCATGGAAAAATTTTCCGGCTCGACGCCTCAGTCAAGCAATGAATAGGCTCAACATGCGATTTATCAGCTCCGGTCACACTACACGACAAAAATCAAAGGCATAACTCACTGAAAATAAGTATTTTATGTTCACATAATTCTTGACAGGCGGGTGTTGCGGCATGTTTTCCATGCTAGCTGCCCTTCTCGCCGAACGCCTCTGCTCCGCCCTGCCTTGGAAGAACGCCCGTCTCGAATGCCTCGGATATCTCATCGTTTCCATGCTCCGCCAACGCACCGCCAACCTCGTCAAACTTTCCGCCGAGGCCTCCGGCGGCCTGAAGGCCGAGAGCCTCTACCGGCGGTTTCAGAACTTCTTCCTGCGCTTCTCCATGCCCTTCGACGACATCGCCCGATTGGTGGTGGCAAAGCTCCCCAGACCTGAGAGCGGATGGGTGCTTTCGATGGACCGCACCAATTGGAAGTATGGAAAAACCCACATCAACCTGCTCGTCGTCGCCCTCGTCGTCGACAAGGTTGCCATCCCGGTGGTCTGGTGCGCCCTGCCCCGCGCGACCAAACGTGGCAACTCGAAGACTGCGCACCGCATCGAACTGATGAAACGTCTCCTGCGGATCGTCCCCGCTTCCGAGATCAAGGCCTTGACGATGGACCGGGAGTTCATTGGCCGCGATTGGCTCCAGTGGCTTAATGATCAAGAGGTTGGATACGTGGTGCGGATCAAGCGCGACACGCTTGTGGACGGAATGGCGGCGTCCGCGCGCCCGCCGGGCCGTTCGCGGCGCAAGTCGATCTGGGGTCTGGATCTCTTCTTTTCCGGATGCTCCATTCGGGGACGGAACACTCGGGAGGACTTCCTGTATATAGCGAGCAACCGCTTTCATGGGAAGGAGGCGCTCGCGCTCTACCGGCGGCGATGGGGCATCGAGCGGATCTTCGGTCATTTCAAAAAGCGCGGGTTTGATTTGGAAACCACCCACATGTCGGACCCCGGGAAAATCGAGAAGCTCTTCGGCGTGCTCACCCTCGCCTTCATTATCAGCTACGGATGGGGTTGCGAAATGAAAGCGGATGCAACGGCCCTCTCCGCCACCCAAAAGAGGAAGAGTCTCTTCCGCCTCGGTCTCGATCGAATCTCCCAGATCTTCGGAAATGCCGAGGAATTCAGGACGGAGATACGAGCGCTCCTGGACTGGATCAACCGGCCCAAATATGACTCAATTTTTGTCGTGTAATGTGATTTTTGGTTCTTCGTCGATTTGAGTGGATCCGTGCTTGAACGCCCCGGGGCCCCAGGATGAGATTACCGGATGAGCGAAGAGACGAGCAAGGAGTTTTTCGAGTCGGTCCTGGGCTTGGGACCGGACTGGCAGGTTTCGAAGGTGACGGTGGACGAGGCATCGCGCGAGTTGCTCCTCGACCTTTCACTGACCACGAGCGCGAAGGTGGCCTGCCCCGAATGCGGCCGGGCCTGCGCGATCTACGACCACGGGCGTCGGCGTGAGTGGCGGCATCTCGACACGATGCAGTTGAAGACGGTTCTTCGCGCGCGCCTCCCCAGGGCGAAGTGCCCCCAGCACGGTCCGCAGACCGTCCGCGTGCCCTGGGCCGATCCGATGACGCGCTTCACCCTCGCCTTCGAGGCCCACGCCATCGACGTGCTGGAGAACGCCCGGAGCACCACGCAGGCCTGCGCGCTGTTGAAGATCGGCTGGGCGACGGCCGACCGGATCATGGGCCGTGCGGTGGCTCGCGGCCTCGAGCGGCGCAAGCTTGAGGACCTCCGCCACGTGGGCATGGACGAGAAGAGCTTCCTCAAAGGGCACAACTACATCACCGCGCTCAACGACCTGGACCGGGGCAGGGTTCTCGAGGTGGTCCAGGGGCGAACCGAGGAGGCCGCCGTCGAGCTATGGGGGAAGATCCCCGAGAAGGCCCGCGCGACGATCAAGGCCGTGGCCATGGATATGTGGCAGGCCTTCGAGAACGCAGCGCGCAGGATGGTGCCCGGGGCGGAGATCGTCCACGACAAGTTCCACATCTCCAAGCACCTCAACGACGGGGTCAACCGGGTCCGCACCGAGGAGCACCGGAGTCTGCTGAAGGAGGGCGACGACCGGCTCAAGGGGACGCGCTGGTTCTGGCTTCACTCCGAGGACAACCTAAGCGACGCACAGTACGAGAGCTTCCGGGACATCAAGGACGCGGCCCTGAAGACCTCAAGGGCTTGGTTCATCAAGGAGGCCTTCCGCTTCTTCTGGGTCGTTCCGAAGTCCTCCTCCGAAGCCGAGGAATACTTCCGGGAATGGTACCGGCACACAATCCACAGCAAGCTCGATCCGATGAAGAAGGTCGCGAGGATGCTCAAGGCGAAGCTCGGCAACGTGGTGACCTGGTGGCGCCACCCGATCACAAACGCGGTGAGCGAGGGGCTCAACAGCAAGATCCAAAGCATCAAGTCGGCGGCGCGCGGCTTCCATTCCTTCGCCAGCTACCGAATCCGGATCCTCTTCTTCTGCGGCAAGCTTGACCTCAAACCAAGGCTCATCCACTCAATTTAAAGAAGAACCCTGAAAAGGGCCGAGGAATTTTCTTTCCGGCGACCAATCGGTGATGGCAAAAACAATGTCCGAAAAGGCCCCGGCATATTCGTTTTGCAAGGCTTCACGAAAGTCCTCCGCCGTCCGGCGCGGATCGTTCCCGAAAGCCCCGCAACCCCAAGCTCCGAGCACCAGCGCCCCATAATCAAAGGCCCGCGCCACAGCGAGGACGCGATGGATCCTGCGCCGCAAGAGCGCGGCGGATTCTTCCATGCCAACCCGGGACGCGACGGGCGCGGCAGAAGTGAGGAAGCTCAGGTTCCAAGGCTGTTCCAGGGGTTCGGACCGGAACATAGGTTACACATTGACCGGGGACATGGGTAACACCTTTCCTTCTCCCATTCTGATCTCCTGGCAAGCTCTTTGTTCTCTCCAGCTATCGCCAGCCATGCCGATTTTGGGCGGGCGGTTCGAAGCGGAGCCGAGGATCGCGTAGCGATCCGGGGCGTAGCGGAGGACCGCCCGCCCAAAAATCGGGCGTCGCCCCCCGGTCATTTCCGCCTCTCCCCGTAGTAGCCGGGATACATCAGACGCGGATCCTTCTGATCCATCTTGTACTCGCCCAGCTTTACGTTGGCGAAGCGCACCGCGATCAGCCCGCTTCCGGGGTCGCGATCCAAGGCCACCTCCGCATTTTGTAGCGCATCGCCCACATGGAGCTTGCGACCATCCAAATGGATCGATCCAGACGAACTCACCTTCAACACCTCGTCCCCCGGTTCATAAAGCCTCGCCTTGATCCGCGCGTCCATCCGCTTGTTGGAGACCCGGTAGACATCTCCCGGAACCCGCATCCCGAGCGCCTCGTGCGGGCGGCTTCCATTGAACTCCTTGCTCCATCGATCAAAGCACTTTTGCTGGGCACGGCGATCCACGCAAGCCGGCTTGCAGCATTCCGCCTTCAGGGTGCGGTGCATCCGCTCCTGGCTCCCATTGTCCTGCGGACAGCCGGGCCGCGTGAACTCCACGCTGATGCCCTGAAGCATCCACCACACGCTGAGTCTGCTCAGACGTCCCGGTCCCATCGATGCGAAAGGACTTCCGTTGTCCACCCGGATGGTCTCGGGCAACCCGAAGGCGCGGAAAGCTTTCATGAAACCCGCTTGCGCCGTCGCTTGGGTGGAGGCTTCGTCGGCTTCGATTCCGATAATGAAGCGGCTGTGAAGGTCGGTGATGGTCAGCGGGATGCAACGGCTCCCGTCGCCAAGAAGGAACCATCCCTTGTGGTCAGCACCCCAGACTTGGTTGGGTCGTTCGGATTGGGTCAAGACGCCGCGTTCGGCCGGATAGATCCCGGGCCGACGACGCTTCGGCTTGGAAAGCCCGTGCCGCTTGAGGATCTCCCCGATCGTGCTCCGGGCTGGCGGCGACCCGATCCCGTGGTCGCGGACGAGCAACTCGTGAAGCTTCTTCGATCCCCAGGTCGGGTGCATCCGCCGCTCGGCGGTAATGATCGCCTCCACTTCGTCGGCGGTCTTCTGGGGGCTGTTCTTCGGGGCGCGGCTGCGGTCGGCGAGTCCCCCGAGGCCCTCGCTCTCGAAGCGCCCGATCCACTTGTGCGCCGTCCGGCGCGACACGCCGAACCTCCGGCTCAGCTCCGTCACGGTGAACTCCCCCGTCTTCGCAAGGATAGCAAGTTGTTGTCTTTGTTCCATTTGGGTCGCAGTTTTCCAGGGCATCTCCCGCCCCCATAACTGTTACCCATGTCCCCGGTCAAACTGTTACCCATCTCGCCGGTCCGAACCGACCACGCAGGCCGAGAGTCATTTCGAGGTCGATGTCTTGCTGCCCGAACTGGAGAATCTCGTCGAGGACAAGACCGCCACCGTGACGCTGGAGGATTCGGCGGACGACGCCAATTTTGCGGAGATCGCCGGACTCGCTCCGCTGGTAGTGACCGGCGGGGTCGGGGGTGGGGCGGATGCCGCTTCACTTCGGGTTCGGCTCCCGAACGCCACGCGCCGCCATCTCCGCGCCACGGTGGCCGTGGAAGACGCCGGAGGCGACATCACCGCCGCCAGCGTTAGTCTGGCGC
>JAAYAT010000366.1 GCA_012719225.1 Verrucomicrobiaceae bacterium | reverse complement strand
GGGGAAGGGCCGGGCGAAGGGAAGAAGATCGTCCTGATCGCGGGGGACGAGGAGTATCGCTCGGAAGAAGCGCTCCCGATGCTGGCGAAAATCCTCAGTCAAAAGCACGGCTTCGATGCCACGGTGCTCTTTTCGGTGGATCCGGAAAAAGGGTACATCGATCCCAACAATCAGAAAAACATTCCCGGCACCGAGGCCCTCGCGGACGCGGATCTGCTGATTCTCTCGACGCGCTTCCGCGATCTTCCGGCGGAGCAAACGAAGCCACTCACGGCTTTCCTCAACGCGGGGAAGCCGGTCATCGGTCTGCGCACCGCGACCCACGCTTTCGCTGGAGAAATGGAGGACGGCGGCTGGACCTACGGCGATTGGAAGACGGGGGGCTTCGGTTTGAAAATTCTCGGCGAAACCTGGGTCGCCCACCACGGCGTGCATAAGAAGGAAGGGGCCCGCGGGGTCGTCGAAAAGGCCAACGCCGACCATCCCATCCTCCGCGGTGTCAGCGATGTCTTCGCCGCGTCCGATGTCTACACGGTGAAGCATCTCACCGACAAGGAGACGATCCTTCTCCGCGGAGCGGTCACGGAGACGCTCGACCCCGCTTCGAAACCGCTGGAGGGAGAAAAGAACGATCCGATGCAGCCGCTCGCCTGGGTGCGTGAGTACACCGCTCCGAACGGCACCAGCACGGGGCGCGCGTTTTGCACCACCGCCGGTGCGGCGGTCGATCTCGTCAGTGAGGACCTGCGGCGGCTCGTCGTCAACGCCTCGTATTTCCTCACCGATCTCGAGGTGCCGGCCGAAGCGGACGTGGCCTACGTCGATCCCTATTACCCGAGCTTTTACGGCTTCGTCCGGGACGAGACCTACTGGTCGGGCCGCGATCTGAGACCGTCGGATTTCGCCCTGGGCAAAGCCCCCGTGGCGGTCGATCCTCCCGGCGCTCCGGAGTGGCCCTTTCGCGAGACCGGTCCGAAGGACTGAAACGGCCTCGGGACGGTTTCAGTCCTCCCTCTGGGGCTGCCACTCGGGGTGGCTGAGGATGACGCTGAGAATGTCGTGGGTGACTTTCACCGGGGACTGGTTGGCATTGATGTTGGCGCGGCGGTCGGAGTAGTGCTCGATGAGTTCCCTGGTGGACTCTTCGTAGGTTCGGATGCGGCGCTGGATGACCTCCTCGCTGCCGTCGTCGAGGCGTCCTTCCTTGAGGGCGCGCTTGCGGATGCGGGTGATGAGTTCGTCGCGGTCGGGGCAGGAGAGGTGGAAAAGCTGGAGCACGTCGATGTGTTTTTCGAGGAGGAGCGCCTGCTCCACGCTGCGCGGGATGCCGTCGAGGATGAGAATGTCGATGTCGGGTTTGAACATGTGGAGGTCGGCGCGGGCGTCGATCTGGACTTTGAAATAGCGGATCGTGAGTTCGTCGGGGACGAGTTCGCCCTTGCGGGAGTAGGAGATGAATTCCTGCCCGATGGGGGTGCGGGTGTCCATCGCGCGGAAGGCGTCGCCCATGGAGAAATGATAAAAACGGGGGATGGTGCCGAGGATTCCGCCCTGGGTGCCCTTGCCGCAGCCGGGTGCGCCGAGGAAAATAAAGGCTTTGTACTTCTCAAAAGGTGCGGCTGTCATGGTTCTGCTTGCGGTGAATTCACTGTCGAATTGAGGATAACGGGCTACCGTAGACCGAAGTCACCTCTCCAGTCCATGCTTTTCAGTCCTTTCCTGGCCACCCGCTATCTCAAGCCCAAGCGCACCTTCGTCTCCATTATCACGGTGATTTCCATCCTCGGGGTGGCCCTGGGGGTGTGGCTGCTCGCGGTGGTCATCGCCGTCTTCACCGGTTACGGGGAGCGGATCAAGGACAGCATCCTCGGATTCGAACCGCACATGGTGATCGACACGGGCGGGATTCTGCGGAACTGGCCCGAGCCCTATGAAAAAATTTCGGCTGTCGAGGGGGTCATTTCGGTGACACCCTACGTGCGCGGGCAGGTTGTGATGGATTTCGAGGGGCTCCGCAGCGCGCCGGTGATACGCGGCATTCTCCCACCGGAGGGCGAGGAACTGGAGCGGATGCGCGCCAAGCTTGCGAAAGGACCGGACCCGAAACACCCGACCGATCCCACCAAAACGGCGCCGAGGGGGGACTTCGACCTGAATGATTTTTATTCGGCGGTGATCGGCGACGGCATCGCCGAGGCGCAGAACATCCGGGTGGGAGACAAAATCCTGCTTTATTCGCCGCGCGACATCGACTCCATC
>JAAYAT010000365.1 GCA_012719225.1 Verrucomicrobiaceae bacterium | reverse complement strand
GGTGGCCGGTGGCGCAGCCGAGGTTGACGAGGCGACCTTCGGCCAGCATGAAGAGCTGTTTGCCGTCGGGCAGGTCGTAGCGGTCCACCTGGGGTTTGATCGTGGTTTTGCTGACCCCGGCGTGGCCGTTGAGTTTGGCGACTTGGATCTCGTTGTCGAAATGGCCGATGTTGCAGACGACAGCCTGATCTTTCATCGCGAGCATGTGGTCGAGGCGGATGATGTCCTTGTTACCGGTGGTGGTCACGTAGATGTCGGCCCAGCCGAGGGTGTCCTCGACGGGAAGAACCCGGTAGCCTTCCATCGCGGCCTGCAGGGCACAGATGGGGTCAATCTCGGTGACGACGACCTGGGCGCCGAAACCGCGGAGGGTCTGGGCGCAGCCCTTGCCGACATCTCCGTAGCCGCAGACCACGGCGACCTTGCCGGCGATCATCACGTCGGTGGCGCGCTTGATGCCGTCGACGAGCGACTCGCGGCAGCCGTAGAGGTTGTCGAATTTGGACTTGGTCACAGAATCGTTCACGTTGATCGCGGGGACGCGGAGGGTTCCGGCCGCGGCCATCTGGTAGAGGCGGTGGACGCCGGTGGTGGTCTCTTCGGAAACGCCTTTCCAATCCTTGAGGAAATTGGTGAACTTGGCGGGGTCCTCTTCGTGAATGCGGCGGAGGAGGTTTTTAATGACTTCTTCCTCTTCGCTCTCGGAGGGGCTGTCGAGGAAGGATCGATCCCCTTCCTCGAGTTCGGCTCCTTTGTGGATGAGGAGGGTCGCGTCGCCGCCGTCATCGACGATGAGTTGCGGTCCTTTGCCGTCGGGCCAGGTGAGGGCCGCTTCGGTGCAGTCCCAGTATTCCTCCAACGTCTCCCCTTTCCAGGCGAAGACGGGCACCCCGGCGGCGGCGATCGCGGCGGCGGCGTGGTCCTGGGTCGAGAAAATATTGCAACTGCACCAACGCACGTCGGCCCCGAGTTCCACGAGGGTCTCGATGAGGACGGCGGTCTGGATGGTCATGTGCAGGGAGCCCATCACGCGGACTCCCTGGAGCGGCTTTTCCGCCGCGTATTTGGCGCGGGTCGCCATGAGGCCGGGCATCTCGTGCTGGGCCACTTCGATTTCCATACGCCCGAAATTGGCGAGACCGATATCGGCCACTTTGTAGTCTTCTTTGATGCTCATAAAGTGTTCTAGTTTTCAGTGTTCAGTTTTCAGCCTGGGGCTGTGGCGTGGTGTGCCTTCTTTTTTCGATGGAGTTGACGAGTCCCCGGAGCATTGCTGAAATTTCACGGGTCTCCGTGATGAGTTCGTCGGGAATGTCCAGGTTGGGGCGGTTGAGTCTTTTGGATGCTTTTCGGGCGATGTAGAGCTGGGTTCTCAGTTCGGCGCAGGAGCCTTTGGAATAGCGAAGGAAGCGGACGAAGTCGGCATCGGACCCTCTTTCGGATCCTTCCGCGATGTTCGAGGGGATGGAAATCGCGGAGCGTTGCGCCTGATCTTTCAGGGTGAAGTTTTTGCACTCGTCGAACTCGACGCAGACTTCGACAGCGAGGCGACAACCGCGTTTCCAGACTTCCAAATCCTCGAATGTCTGCAAGGCCATCGCGGTTCCCGCTGAACACTGAAAACTGAACTCTAGCAAACTCAGGCGCACGCGGAACGAAGCGCCTCAGCCTTATCCGTTTTCTCCCAGGTGAGGGCGTCGGTGTCGTCTTCGCGGCCGAAGTGTCCGTAGTTGGTGGTCTTGCGGTAGATGGGGCGCAGCAGGTTCAGCTCGCGAATGAAGTCGGCGGGCTTGAAAGAGAAGGTTTCGCGGATCGCCTTGATGATTTTGGCGTCGTCCACCTGGTTGGTTCCGAAGGTGTCGACGTGGATGCTGACGGGCTGGGGGTAACCGATGGCGTAGGCGAGTTGCAGTTCGCAACGGTCCGCGAGGCCCGCGGCAACGACGTTTTTGGCGACGTAACGCGCCATGTAGGCGGCGGAGCGGTCCACTTTGCTCGGGTCCTTGCCGGAAAAGGCACCCCCTCCGTGCCGCCCCATGCCGCCGTAGGTATCGACGATGATCTTGCGTCCGGTGAGCCCGCAGTCTCCTTCGGGACCGCCGATGATGAACAGCCCGGTGGGGTTGATGTGGTATTCGGTCTCCGGGGTGAGGAGTTCGCCGGGAATGACGGCTTCGATGAGTTCTTTTTTCAGGATCTCGCGAATCTCGGCAGTGGTGATGCTGGCGGCGTGCTGGGTCGAAACCACCACCGCGGTGACGCGGGTGGGTTTCCCGTCCACGTATTCCATCGAGACCTGGGTCTTGGAGTCGGGGCGCAGCCAGGTGTGCGCGCCACTCTTGCGGAGGTCGGTGATGGCGCGTCCGAGTTGGTGCGAATAGGCGACCGGCGCGGGCATGAGGGAGGGCGTCTCGCGCACGGCATACCCGAACATAATGCCCTGGTCACCGGCACCCTGCTCGGCGGTTTCCTTCCCGTCGGCGGCGGCGGCGTCGACGCCCTGGGCGATGTCGGGGGACTGCTGGCCGATCGCGTTGAACAGGAAAAAGGAATCGGCGTTGAATTTGCAGTCGTCGTTGGTGTAGCCGATTTCGACGATGGCGTCCTTGACGACCTCGCGGTAGTCGAAGGTCGCACCGGTGGTGACCTCGCCGCCGAGGACCACGACGTTGTCTTTGACCATGGTTTCACAGGCGACCCGCGAGGCGGTGTCCTGCCCGAAGCACGCATCGACGATGGAGTCGGAGATGGTGTCACACACTTTGTCGGGATGACCTTCGGTTACGGATTCGGACGAGAAAATATAGGAGTTTGCCATGTCGCATTTACAAATCTTGATTCGTTGATAAACTAGCCCAACGGATCATGTCGTCAATTTTAAAATCACTGCGCTTGATCGCGGACCCGACGCGCCTGCGGATTCTCCACCTGCTCCGGCGCGAGGATCTCTCGGTGGTGGAGTTGCAGGACATCCTCGGGATGGGGCAATCGCGGATCTCCTCGCAGCTCTCGCAGTTGCGGCTCGCGAAGCTGGTGACGGACCGCCGCTCGGGGAAAAACATCATTTACACCTTCGGCAACGATGACATGCCGCTCGACGAGAGGCTGCTGCAAGCACTCGACCTCGCCATGTCGGGCGTCGGGGAGATCGCCGAGGATGTCGCCGCCCTCGAGCTGACTCTCGCGAAGCGCCGGGACAAGGCCCGCGCCTACTTCGACGCCCTCGCGGGAAAATTCGGCCGCACCTACTGTCCGGGACGGTCCTGGAAAGCGCTCGCCGAGACTCTTCTGAAATTGATGCCGCCGATGATCATCGCCGATCTCGGCGCGGGCGAGGGCACTTTTTCCCAACTCCTCGCGCAGCGGGCGGAAAAGGTCATCGCGGTGGACAACTCGGAAAAAATGGTCGAATTCGGGGCGTCGGTCGCGCGGGAGAACGGCTACCGCAATCTCGAATACCGCCTCGGCGAGATCGAGTCGCCCCCCATCGAAGAGGGCAGCGTGGATCTGGCCTTTTTCAGTCAGTCGCTGCACCACGCGGAGCATCCCGACCGCGCCATCGCCGCGGCCCATCGCATCCTGAAGCCGGACGGGCGCATCATCATCCTCGATCTGCTGCGGCACCAGTTCGAAGACGCCCGCGATCTCTACGCGGACATCTGGCTGGGCTTCTCCGAGCTCGATATCTCCCGTTTCCTGAAGAGCGCCGGGTTCCGCGAGATCGAGATCTCGGTGGTGGATCGCGAGCCCGACCCGCCGTACTTCCAGACGGTGATGGCGCTGGCGCAAAAGTGAGGGTAGATTCTCCCGGAAATCGCGGGGGCTTCCCCGCTCCTTTTTCCCCCGGCCCGCGCCTCTCCCTTGCCTCGTGTTTTCCTTTGCTCCATCCGCTTTTCTCTCCGGTGCCTCCGCATTGTCTCCGGCCCTCGCCCTGGCCTTCGCGGTGGCGGCGATCCCCTCGGTCCCGGTTCGAGCGGACTGGCGGATCGAGGATCAATCCCCGGCGCAGAGTCCCGATTCCCCCCTCGTGATTGAGAAAAAAATCGTCCGTCCCGCCGGGGAGAACGGCCTTTTTTCCTCCCGACGCATCGATCTGGTCTGGTTCCACGCCGCGGACTTCACGTTTCAAGTGATCGACAACGGCCCCGCCGGAACCCCGCGTTACCCCGGTCTGGGGGCGGCGATGCGGGCGCACGGATGCCTCGCGGGATGCAACGGCGGATTTTTTCTGAAAAATCACGAGCCCTCCGGCCTCATGATCGCCGACGGGACCGCGCTGGGCCGCTTCGGCAAGGGCGCCCTCCTCAGCGGGGTGGTGCTTTCGAGCGGAAACCGCAACCCCTATCTGCTGCGGCGGGCCGAGTACGACAAGGGGAAATACAAGGCCACCGATCTCCTTCAGGCGGGTCCTTTTCTCGTCGATGAAGGAGTCGCGGTGCGGGGGCTCTCGGGGGAAAAATCGCGGCGGCGCACCTTCCTCCTCCACGACGGGGGAAAATGGTTCGCCTTCGGCCTTTCCGACGCTTTCACCCTCGCCGAACTGGGCGACCTCCTCGCCCGGTCCGACTTCTCCCCCTCGCGAAAGATCCACCGCGCCCTCAATCTCGATGGCGGCACCTCGTCGGGACTCTACTACGAACGCGGCGGCGCGAGGGAACCCCACCTGGTCGAACCCTACAAAACGGTGCGCAACTTCATCGGAATCGTTCCCCGGGCGCGCCCCCGTTGAATCCGCCGAACTCTCCCGAGGAAAAAGCGGCTGTAACAAAACGGGGATCCGGGGATATACTTCCTCGTGAGCGAAATGGAAAAGGAAGAGGAGAAGGAAGCGGAAAGCGAACTCGTCCTCCGCGTGCAGAAGGGCGATCTCGATGCCTTCGAGCAGCTCCTCGAACTGCACAGCTCGCACCTGCGTGCCTTCGTCGCGATGAAACTGCCCGTCCCCCACCTCATAGATGAAATCGCCCACGAGACCTTCGTGTTCTCGCACCGCCATATCATGGACTTCAAGGCCGGTACCGATTTTGGAAAATGGCTCCGCGCGATCGCCTTCAACCTCATTCGCAAGGAGACCCTGCGCCACCAGCGCCTCGCCCGGAACAAAGACAAATTCCTCGAACACCACCTCGTCCAGCAATCGCTCCGGGGGGATTTGTCCCCCGATCTGCCTTTGGTGAATTTCCTCGAAGAATGTCTCAACCGCCTCCCCGAACAGCAACGCAGCCTGCTGGATCGCAAGTACGCCCTCTCGGAATCCTCCCGCGAGATCGCGAGCCACTTCGGGCAGAGCGAGGCCTGGGTGCGGACCACCCTCTGCCGGGTCCGCACCAGCCTGCGGCAGTGCATCGAACAAAAAATCAGCAGCTCTCCGGAGCTTCTCTGACCTTTCCCCCTCCCACCCACCACCCACTGTGAACTCCGAACACCTGGAAGCGTATCTCGCCGGCGAACTCGACGAAAAAGGTCGTGGTCAGGTGGAGCATGTCCTCCGTCATGACAGCGATCTCCGCGCCAGCTTCGTGGTCCAGGCGCAGATGGAAGCGGCCCTCCGGGTTCTCTTGGGAGGCTCGGCGGAAAAGGAAAAAGCGAGCTTCCACGAGGGCGTCCTCGCCCGCCTCCGCAGGGAAGGGGCCGACGACCACCGCGGTTTCGCCAAATCCGTCCTCACCGAAATCCTCGAAGAACGCGAAGGACTCCGCCCGCTGCGCTGGCCTCTCCTGATCAAAACCGGGCTGATCTCCGCCGCCGCCTCGATCGGACTGCTCCTGCTCTTGCAAACCATCATTTTCGACGGGAACGGCCCCGGAGCCGCCCAAACCGGTGCCCCGCACTCCGCCGGCGGGTTCGCCGCCCGCATCGAAAGGAGCGACAACCTGCACTGGGCCGAGGGCACCGCCGCCCGCATCCGCGACGACGGATGGCTCTCGGCGGGACTCCTCGAGGTGGAGTCCGGCACCCTCCTGATCACCTTCAACTCCGGCGCCACCGCCCTCGTGGAAGGCCCCGCCCAAATCAGTATCGAGTCGAACAACCGCATGTTCCTCCAATCGGGCCGGCTCACCGCGGATGTGCCACCCGCCGCAACCGGCTTCACTGTCAACACCCCCCGTCTCAACGCCGTCGATCTCGGGACCCGCTTCGGCGTGACGGTGGAGGAGAACGGGGATTCCGAACTCCACGTCATGGAGGGCGAGGTCAAAGCCAGCCGGACCAGCGGCAACTCGGTCGCCACCCTCGTGCGCGAAGGTCTCGCCCTGCGGGCCGACAGCCGCACCCGCAGCGAGCTGCAACCCGTCCCCTACGCCGGCGATCACTTCACCCTGCGACTCGGCAGCCCCAGCATTCCGCAGCCCGCCCTGCGCTATCTCTTCGATGAAACGGCGGGAGCGTTGGTGGAGGATTCCGGGGCGCTGCCCCTGTTTGACGCCCGCATCACCGCTCCCGGGGAACTGGACCGTTCCCCCCGCCGCGGTCCCGGAAAGAAGGGCGGCGGCCTCGTTTTCCAACCCGGTGAAGTCATCGAAGTGCCCCTCTCCCGGGATTTCCGACTCGAATCCCCCCACACCATCGCCTTCTGGGTGAAGTTCCCGCCCAAAATCGGGGAGAACGAACAGGAGCAGATCCTCCAATACGGACGCGAGGGGCTCGCCTGGAAGGTGAGCTGCAACCTCGAAACCGGACGCGGGGTACGGGGGGCGCTCAAAGTCGCCGGCCCGGAAGGCCACGTCATCGGGAGCACCGATCTCGCCGACGGGAACTGGCACCATGTCGCCTATCGTTTCATCGGCGGCGACGACAGCGCGATCACCTCGCATCTGCAACTTTTCGTCGACGGAACCCCCGAGACCCTGAGCGATTCCCGATCCGGCGCGATACCCCGGGGCAGGGTCGGTCACCTGCGGCTCGGGGGCGGCCCGCGGGAGGGATTCCACGGCTGGATCGACGAACTCGTCATCTACCGCGAAGCCATCTCGACCCCGGCCATGCAACATCTCCTCGAATGATTTCCTCGCCAACCCTCGTTATAATTACTATAATCGCACCTCTTTTTCTTGTCACAAAAGTCCGTCGTCGAGTTATACCCTGTAGAACCCCTTCGTTTCATCCCGTTTCCCCATTCCAATGACTACCCGAACCTTCAAAACCCTCTTGTTTGCCCTCTCCGGCGGGCTGGTCCTGACGATGGCGTCCGTGTCCTCCGTGCAGGCGGAAATGCGCACCTGGACCTCGGCCGACGGGAAAACCCTGCAAGCCGATTTCGTCGGCACGGCCGGTGCCGGGGCGAATGCCGTCGTCAAATTGAAACTCGCCGACGGTTCCGTCACCAGCTATCCCATCGCCAAACTGAGCGAAGCCGACCGCCTTTTTGTGAAAGGGAACCTGCCCACCGATCCCGCCGCGCTCGCCGCCGAGATCGACAAGCTCGTTCTCAACAAATTGAAGGAGAGCTACTACGGACTCCGTGACGAACTCGCCGCCCTGCCGCAGAAGACGGACCTCACCGCCGACGAGAAAGTGAAGCGCAAAGAGGAAATCGAGAAGGAGATGCAGATGTGCATCCCTAACGAGATGACCACGGACAACCAGTTCCTCCGCCGCATCTACCTCGACATCGCCGGACGCATCCCCACCTTCGACGAGGCCGAAGCCTTCCTCAACGAGCGCGCCCCCGACAAGCGCGCCATCCTCATCAACGACCTGCTCGATTCCGAGGGCTTCGTCATGCGGATGTACACCTACTACGCCGACATCCTCCGGATCCGTGAAGGCATCACCATGATGGGAAACGGGGACTTGAAAGTCGATCCCTACATGGAGTTCATCAAACAGAGCATCCGCGAAGACAAGCCCTACGACGCGCTGGTCCGCGAACTCCTCACCGCCAAGGGCAAGGTCTGGGAAAACCCGGCGGTCGGATATCTCATCTCCGATCAGGGAATGCGGCTCTGCAACCTTTCCAACACTTTCACCATCTTCATGGGCACCGAGATCACCTGCGCCCAGTGCCACGATCACCCCTTTGAGGAAGTCTACCAGATGGATTTCTATAAGATGGCGGCCTTCATGGGCACCACCGACACGCGGGCGAGAGGCGGCAACGCCATGATGATGATGGGCAGCGGCGACTACCGCGCCGAAATCGACCGCATGAACAAGGTGCTCTTCGACGCCGGCAAGCTCCGCCCGAACCAGACGGTGGACCAGAATCTCGGCCAGTGGTTCGGCACCCACCGCACCCAGGTCGTGGAACTGGAGAACAATGTCGTCAAGCTGCCCCACGACTACAAATACGACGACGGCGAGCCGGAAATGAAAGTCCAGCCCGGGACCTACTTCGGGGACAAAACCGATCTTTCCCAGCACGAATCGCCCCGCGAAGCCTTCGCCGAATGGGTCGTCTCCCCCGGCAACCCCCGCTTCACCATCAACGTGGTGAACCGCTTCTGGAAAATCGCCTTCGGCCTC
Organism: Verrucomicrobiaceae bacterium; assembly: GCA_012719225.1. GTDB lineage: Bacteria > Verrucomicrobiota > Verrucomicrobiia > Verrucomicrobiales > DEV007 > Arctic95D-9. The sequence goes on along the minus strand of JAAYAT010000365.1, from coordinate 25,487 downwards.
GCCCAAATCGAACCGGTCTACAACATCCCCGGCCACCTCGACGGCCAGGCGCAGAACTACGAACTCCTCACCTTCCTCGAGGAGATGATGAAAGACCTCGACTTCAGCGTGAAAGACTTTTTCCGTGTGATCTACAACACCAAGGCCTACCAGCGCGAGGCCGAAACCCTCACCCCCAGCCTCACCCAGGTGGACAAAGGCACCTACCACTTCCCCGGTCCCATCCTTCGCCGCATGACCGCCGAACAGATCTGGGATTCGCTGGTCGCCCTGACCACCGCCGACCCCGAGTCCGTCATCCGGCGCGGTGCCGAAGAATATCGGCAGGTGATGAACGTCGATCCCGCCTCGCTCCAGACCGCCGAACAGATTCTCCAGTGGAAGGAGGATTTCCGCAACGTCAGCAAGCTGCAGAAATACAGCGGCGAAATCGTCTCCCGCGAAGACACCGTCGACGGGGTGCAGATGTTCCGGGCCTCCGAGCTCCGCCAGCCCATGCGGCCCGATCACTTCCTCCGGATGTTCGGTCAGTCCGACAAACAGCTCATCGAGAACCAGTTCACCACCGGATCGGCTCCCCAGGTCATGGCCCTGCTCAACGGCACCATCACCAACGCGGTGCTGACCAGCCCCGACGCCTACCTCATCAAGGAGATCGCCTTCGGAAAAGGATCCAAGCGGGACAACATCGACAAGATTTTTCTCAGCGTGCTCTCCCGCTACCCCACCTCCGAGGAGAAATCCGTCGCCCAGTCAGGGATGCGCGCCCGGACCGACCGCGACATGAGCGAAGCCCAGAAACTGGAGGCCGAAGCCCTCGCCATCGGCAACGTGATCTGGGCGCTCGTCAACACCCGCGAATTCATGTTCATCCAATAAACCAGCCCCCTGTTTCCCAGCCCCCTGTTTCCCATCCCTATTCTGTAGCTCATCATGAAAGACTCTCTGAATCGACTCGACCAACTCAGCCGCCGCCAATTCGTGGCGCGCACGGCCAAAACCGCTCTCGGCGTCAGCATCCTCCCCATCGGCGGAGCGAACCGCCTGCTTGCCGCCGGTGGTGGCAAGGCCGAGCACTGCATTTTCTTCTACATGTCGGGAGGCATGACCCACATGGAGACCTTCGATCCCAAGCCCGGTGCGGAAACGGGGGGCAAAACCACGGGCATCTCGACCGGCGTGGCCGGTGTGGAACTCGCGGAATACATGCCGCAGTTGGCAAAACGCTTCAACGACATCGCCGTGGTTCGCTCCATGACGCAGAAGACCGGCGACCACCGCGGCGGAGCCTACTGGATGCGGACCAGCTACGAACCCCGCGCCACTATCATTCACCCCTCCATGGGACCCTGGGCGCAAACCCTCCTCGGCAAGAAACACGACACCCTTCCCGACTCCGTCGTGATCGGGGGAGGCGGCGAACACCCCGGGGCCGGTTTCTTCGGTCCCGCCCTCGCCCCCCTCCCCATCGGCGATCCCGACAAGGGAGTGCAGAACTCCGCTCCCTACCAGGGTGTCAGCGAGGATCTCTTCGAGAAGCGCCTCGAGCTCATGAACACCTTCGACGAATCCTTCCGGCGCAAGTTCCAGACGGACGAGGTCAAGGCCTACACCCAGTTCTACGAAGAGACCCTCAAGCTCATGAAGAGCGAGGACCTCGCCACCTTCGACCTCTCTCTGGAGGACAAATATGAAGAAAAGGTGGCCCGCTACGGTAACACCCGCGTCGGCAAAGGTGCCATGCTCGCGAAGCGGCTCGTCAGTTCGGGAGTGCGTTTCATCGAAGTGGTCTCCGGCGGATGGGACATGCACAACGACCTCTGGGACGCCATCCCGACCACCGGCGGTCAACTCGACCAGGCCCTCTCCTCCCTCATCGACGATCTCAAGGCGGAAGGTCTTTTCGAGAAAACCCTCATCGTTCTCGGAACGGAATTCGGGCGCACCCCTGTCATCAACGCCAATGGCGGCCGCGACCACCACCCCCGCGTCTTCTCCACGATGTTCGCCGGCGGCGGCATCCGCGGCGGCCAGGTCTACGGTGCCTCTGACGCCAAGGGCATCGCGGTAAAAGAAAATCCGGTCGAGGCCAAAGATTTCAACGCAACCATCGCACATGCGATGGGACTCGACCTGAACAAGGTCATCTACGCCCCATCCGGCCGCCCCTTCCTCGTGGCTGGCCACACCCGCGACCCCAAAACGGACGCGATCGTGACCGAAGGCCATCCGATCATGGAGCTCTTCTCCTGAGATCGGACGAGCCGCTCACCCCGCACAAAAAGAAGACCCGGAGGAAACTCCGGGTCTTTTTTTGCCTGTTTTCGCAAAGAAATGAAATAATGAGAAATTTAAGCTTTCTTAATTAAATAATTTCGCGTAAAGACATGGTTGTTCCCTTCCGGGAAGATCCGCACTCCCATTCCACAAGCCCGATGAGTTTGGTAGAAACAACCGAGCCACCCACCTCCCTCGCACCGGAGGCAAGTGTCGGTGTTCTCGTCATCGAAGCCCGTTCCACCACACCGCTGGGACCCCGGATCGTCTACGCCAACGAACGCATCGCCCGGTTGTCAGGCTACGAAATGAGTTCCTTGATAGGGTCGCCGCTGGGCCTTCTCTACGAGCGCTCCGATCTCTCCGCTCTCATCGAAAAGCTGCCGGTTATCGCGGCGCGCCCGAACCATTGTTACATGGACCGGATGCTGATGCGGAACGGAGGAACCCGCCGCCCCTGCCGCTGGACGATACGTTCAACCACCCGGGAACGGGATGGTCGCGGATTTTTTACCCTAACAATCAAGCCTGTCGTCGTTTCGCTCAGGGGCACCCCCGCTCTCCGCGGTGCGGCACCGGGAAAGACCGCGTCGAGGCCAACGGCAAAATCCGCCCGGCACCCATCGGTGTCACCGGCGACATCGGCGGAGCGTGCCGCCAACCCCGCCTCGACCACACGCACCCCGCCCGCGGCGGAATCTCCCGCCGCCCCCGCAACGCAAACCGCGGTCACGGCACCGCCGCTTGACCCCTCCACCGCGACGGACTACGCCGTCTCGCGCACCGAGGCGATTTCTCTCACCGCGGCGGGCGTGGCCCACGACTTCAAAAACGCCCTGCAGACGATCAAGTCCAATCTCGAACTCGCCGCCGTCCACAATCCGGGCGGAGGCAAACTGGGCGTTTTTCTCAACGAGGCGCATCTCGCCCTGGGCGACGCCGAGATCCTCGCCCACCAGATGCTCGCCTTCACCCGGGGCGAAGGAAACAACAAACGAGTGTTCGGCCTCGGCGATTTGCTCGTCCGGGTGTCCCGGCTCTGCTCCGCCGGATCGGGGATACGATGCAAGCTCTTCGTCCCCTCCCACCTGCGCCGCGTCGAGGGAGACCCGACCCGAATCTATCAGGTCCTTCACAATCTCGTCATCAATGCCAGCCAGGCCATGCCCAGCGGTGGCACCATTCATCTCATCGCTGGCAATGCCGACCTCACCGACGGCAACCCCTACTCCATGCCGTCGGGACGCTATACGGTGGCTTCGGTAAAGGATCGCGGATGCGGCATCCCGCCCGAAATCCTCCCCCACATCTTCAGTCCCAATTTTACCACCAAGCCCGAGGGAAGCGGCTTCGGCCTGGCTTCCTGTCAGGCCATCGTGGAACACCACGGCGGGGCGATCCGGGTCGCCTCGAAAGTGGGTGTCGGGACCGAGTTCCTCGTCTTCCTGCCCTCCACCGACGCCGCCGCCGATCCCGCGGGCACGTTTTCTCCCAACCTCGCCACTAGCCGTCCCGCGGCTCCCTCGGCGCCTTCGCCGGAATCGGAAGCCTCGCTGGTGACACCCGACAGCGGCTGCGGACGCGTCCTCGTCGTGGAGGACCAAGCCGACGTCGCGCGGGCCGCCTGCGGCCTGCTCAAACATCTCGGCTACGAGAACCTCCACTCCGCCAACGGAGAGGAAGCGATCGCCCGCTACCGCGAACATCTCGATTCGGACGAAGCCATCGATGTCGTCCTCCTCGACATGACCCTGCCCGGCGGACTCTCGGGGATGGAGGTGGCAAAAGAGATCCATCGCATCGATCCGCTCGCCCGCATCATCGCCACGAGCGGCTACTTTGAAGAGGGCGACCTCGCCAAGGGCCTGAACGGGAATTTCGCAGCGATCCTGCCGAAACCCTACTCGATGCGGTCCCTCTCCGAGGCGATGGACGCGGCTATGACCCACTGAGGGACGGACGCCGGTCGAGCTAGTGCTTTCGCTCCCCGCCGAAAAACCACGATGCGAAGCTCCGCCGGATGCGGAGGATCGCGTCCGCCGTGGCCAAGCCCTGCCAGCGCGCGTAGGCCTCGTAGAGGGAGACGAGATTCGCGGGATGATTGATCGCTTCGCCGTCGCGTTCGGGGAGCGGGAAGCGAACAAATTGCTCCGGCGGCATCATGTCCGGAGCATCGCTCTCCAGAAGAATTCTTTCCGGGGGGATACTCTCAAAAGTCTCCAATTTTTTCTCTTTGCCGTCCCGGAAAAAATATCCCGAGAGGGAAAAATACGCCCCCAGATCGATAAAATCTCCCAGCATTTCCACCGGTCCCGCGTAGGAATGAAGGAGACATCCCGCCGACAGATCCGCGTTGCGGAGGCATTCCAAGAGGGTTCCCCAGGCCTGCAAACAGTGTAGGGAGAGCGGACGACGGAGGGTGGCGGCCAGTTCCAGTTGGATCTGCAGGACCTCTTTTTGTCGTTCCAGGTCATGCCCCCGGATCCAGCGGTCGAGGCCCGCCTCGCCCACGCCCGCCTCGGGGAATTCCCGCAGCCGACCCTCCAGTGTTTCGGGCCAGTCGGAGGGAACATCCCCCACCCTCCAGGGATGCAGCCCGAAACTGGGGATCACCTCGGGAGCGATCCGCGCGAGACGGGCGACCTCCCCCCAGTCCTCCGGATGCGTGCCGTTCACAACGAGGGCGCGGATTTTTTCACGACGCACCGCCGCGAGAATGGGTCCGGGGTCGCCGAGGCGGGCGTCCTGCAGATGAAGGTGGCTGTCCGTCATCCCTCTCCCGCCGCGTCATGGGTGGAAACGCCGAGTTCACCGATCCGTTCCAGCAGTTTCTTTCGGATCTGGCCGAGCCCGCGGAGACGGGTCGGGGTGAGGTGCCGATCGAGGGCGAGCTGTTCGATGAAATCAGGAGGCGTGGCCGCGATTTCCTCCTCCGTCCCGTCCGAATAGATGTGGCAGAAGAGGGCCCCGATGCTTTTCAACGCGGGGGCCTCGGAGTCGATCCACACCTCGAAGCTCCCGTCCTCGCGTTTCGCCACCGCCAGCCAGACTCGCGACACGCATCCCGGAACGAGGTGCTCCTCCGTGCGAGAGGCCTCCGGAAACGGGGCCGCCTTCGCGTGTGCCGTGTCCACGACGATCTGGAATCTCTCGAAGGAGTTTTCGATGAGACGATAGTCGTCCACGAGGCGTTGCTGGCGTTCACTCGCCGTCATGGCCGGATGAGCACAGCTTTTGTCCGAAAAGTTCCATCAGTCCCCAAAGGTCCGGCGCATGGGAATCATGTGGGAATGGTGGAAATCCAAGCTTTCAAAGAAACGCTGGCTCTCCTCGCTGATCTTGTCCGTGAGCAGGGTGATTCGCTTGAAATCTTTTCGTTGCGCGAAGGCGATCACGTAATCCACCAACTGGGAGCCGTATCCCTGTCGGCGAAAGTCGGGGTGGATGATGACGTCCTCCAGCAGGATGACAAAACCACCCATGGCCGTGCTGATGGTAAAGAGGACATTGACCATCCCCATGATCTCGTAATCGGTCCGGACGACAAAAATGCGTCCGCGGTTCGGCTGCTCCAGGATCGCCCGCAGGCCGCGTTCCTGCTTCCTTCGGTCCGGATGGAAGTCTTCTTCTATCTCGAAGAGCGCCATCGTGAGATCCACGAGCCGCGGCAGATCGTCGATCGTGGCAGGCTCAATCCTGGCTCTCTGGTTGAGAGGTTTGATCGGGGCGGTGTTTGAGAATTCCATTCGAATCGGCCCGCACAGGGGCATCGAAACCGAGGGTAGCAAAATACGCCGCCTTGTAAATAGTAACTTTCCCCGTGCTCAGGGGACCCACTGAAAGGAGCTGGGTTCCCTTTAGCCTCACCGCAGATAGCGGGAGCGAAGATGCTCCACGAGCGCTTCGGCGGTAGCGGGGCCTCCCGCCGCGCGAGTGACAAGCTCATCGGGCGGATAGAGACTACCGGGGCGGTGGATGTGGGTCCGGGTCCAATCGAGCAGCCCCGAATATTCTCCCCGGTCCATCTCTTCCGCCAGAGCCGGATCCTGTCGGCGTGCCGCCGCGACGAGATGGGCCGCATTGATGTTGCCGAGGCTGTAAGTGGGAAAATAGCCGAAGATCCCGAAGCTCCAGTGGATGTCTTGCAGGCATCCCGCGGCATCGGATTCCACCTTCCGGCCGAAGAGCGATTCGAAGCGGCGATTCCACTCCGACGGCACGTCCCCGATCTCGAGATTTCCGGCGAAAAGATCTCTCTCCATTTCGAAACGCAAGAGAATGTGGAGATCATAGGTGACTTCATCGGCCTCCACCCGGATCGGACTGAGCTCGGCCCGGTTGACCCATCCGTAGACCTCATCGGGCGACACCGCCGCGAGATTTGGAAAATACTCCGCCGCCCGCGGGAGCCATTTTTCCCAGAAAGCACGGCTGCGTCCAACGTGATTTTCCCAGAGACGGGACTGCGATTCATGGACGCCCAGGGAAACCGCCGCGCCGACTGGCTCCCCGCGCCGTTCGCGCTCCAATCCCTGCTCGTAGAGTCCATGCCCCGCCTCGTGGAGCACACCGAACAGTGAACTGAGAAAATCCCCCTCGTCGTAACGCGTCGTCAACCGCGTGTCAAAGGGGGCCATGCCGGAACAAAACGGATGCACCGCCGTGTCGATCCGGCCCGCCTCGAAATCAAAACCGATCGCCTCGGCGACCTCCCGGTTGAAGGCCTCCTGCTTTTCCCTGGGATAATGCGCGGTGAACTTCGTGCGGTCGGGGGGCGCTTGAGCGGTGGCCTCCCGCACCACGGGCAGGAGCGATTCCCGCAGCGCTCCCAAGGTCGCACCGAGCCGACGCGTTGTCGCCCCGCGCTCATACTGGTCGATCAACGCGTCGTAGAGGCAGTCCTCGTAGCCCCAGCGTTCGGCGTGCTCGCGGGAAAGATCCACGAGCTTCGTAAGATGCGGGGCAAAGTGAGAAAAGTCCGACTTTTCCCTCGCTTCGGCCCAGGCCGCCTGGGCGAGAGCGGTGGATTCCGCGAACTCTTCGACGAGCTTTTTCGGAAGGCAGGTGGATCGCGTGTATTGGCGTCGCCATTCCCGGAGATTGGCCGCGGCGTGGGGGTCCTCCGACGCGGCCGCCTCGTCCTCCGCCGCGGTGATCCAGTCCCCCACTTCGGAGCGGGTGAAGCGCTCGTGCAGGTAGCCGCTGAACCAGGCCATCTGCTCGGCGCGGTAGGCGACTCCTTTCGCCGGCAGCAACACCTCCTGATCCCATCCGAGGAGGGCGGCGGCATCCGAGACGAGCTGCAGCTCGCGACTCAGGTTGCGAAGGGCGTCGTAGGACATCGTGGAGAGTGGGGCTCGACTCACTCGATCGCCTCGCGAGCCAGATTGGCCATCACGTGGATCGAACCCGCCGAGAGAGTTCCCAACACCCCGGAAGGGCTGCCGTCGATGATGCGGACGACGGTCACGCCGACCGGCTTGCCGTCGAGGCTGAAAACGGGAATGCCCTGCGCGGTCCCGGCATCGGTCACGAAGAAGGTCCGGTCTCCTTTGAAAACGCCGGTGATGCGCCCCATGACCAGCGTCGGCATGTATCCGTAGACAGCCGAGGAACGGGAGAGGCCCACGACCCGATCGGCCGCCTCGGCGGTCGCGGCGAACTGGGAGAGATCGACCCGGTCAAAGACTTTGTTGGCGGCCTTCGCGGCCTCTTGGTCGGGGAGAATGAAGGCGACATCGGCCTCGACATCCTGACGCAACACTTTTCCCTTGAGCAGGGTGGAATCGCCGTAGCTGATCTCCACCTCGGTGAACTCGGTGAGAGCCGACTGGATTTCGACCACCTCTTCTTCCATTCTCGCCTGTTGTCCGGCGAGACCGACGCTGGCATCGATCGCGGAGTTCGAGACGACGACGAGGCCGTCTTCTCCTATGGTTACCCCGAGGGTGCGGCGCTGTTGGTCCCGGTCGGGGAGCGGATCTCCCGTCGTCTTTGCCTTGAGCACTCCTTTTGCCGTCACCACCACGAGCGAAGACTTGTGCTGCTCGAGCAGCTTGCGGGCCTGCTCTTCCACGGTCTCCTGCGCCGAGGAGAAAAGAGGAGTGGAGAGCGCGGCGACGAGAAAGAGATTCAGGATCGGGAGAGGGCGACGGAGAGGGCGTTTCATGGACTGCGATGTTGACTCGGATTTCCGGATAGAAAGGGGATGAAGATAGTCACTGTCCTGAGCGACTGAAAGCGATTTCTCCCAAAAGCAAAAATGTGACTTCCGGAGATCCTGAGAACGCCGAAAGCCACATTTGCAAAGGGAGACGAGAAAAATTAGCGGGAGTAAAGTTCCACCACGAGGCTGACGTTCACCATCGTATCGATCTCTTCCGCTTCGGGAACGCGATTGAGAACTCCCGTCAACTTGTCCTTGTCGAAGGAAAGCCAATCCATCACCGGACGGGCGGAAGTCTGGTCGATGGCACGGTTGGCCAACTGCACCGAGCGGGTGTTCTCGTGGACCGAGATGACATCTCCGGGGCGGACCCGGAAAGAAGGGACGTCGACACGACGACCGTTCACGAGAATGTGACCGTGACCGACGAGCTGACGGGCACCGCGGCGGGTCACGCCAAGTCCGAGACGATAACACACGTTGTCGAGGCGAGTCTCGAGGAGCTGCACGAGATGATCACCGGTGATCCCGCGAACGCGCTGCGCTTCTGCGAAGTAGCGGCGGAACTGCTTCTCCATGACGCCATACTGGAAACGGAGCTTCTGTTTTTCGCCAAGGGCGACGGAGTAGTCGCTCTTCTTGCGGCGGGCGCCGCGGGCACCGTGTTGTCCCGGAGGATACGGGCGGCGCTCCAGCGCTTTGGAGGGACCGAAAAGCGCCACTCCGAAGCGGCGGCTGATTCTATCTGTAGGACCTGTGTCTCTAGCCATGGCTCAGTATAAAAAAGGGGTAATAATCGGTGGGCGAGCCCTTAGACCCGACGGGCTTTCTTGGGGCGGCAACCGTTGTGGGGCACCGGGGTGACATCACAAATTTTGAGAACATCAATTCCCAGGCCCTGAACCGCGCGCACAGCGGACTCCCGACCCGCGCCCGGACCTTTGACTCGCACTTCCGCCTGCTTGAGACCGTGTGACATCGCTTGACGGCAGGCATCCTGCGCGACGAGCTGGGCCGCGTAGGCGGTGCTTTTGCGGGAACCACGGAAGCCCATCTTGCCGGAACTCGACCAGCCGATGACATTGCCATTCTGGTCCGAGACCGAGACGATGGTGTTGTTGAAAGTCGCGGCGACATGAACCACGCCGGAATGCACGTTCTTGCTGCCTTTGGCTTTGAGAATCTTCGGCTTTTCCGCGCCCTCGGCACCTTCCATTTCCAGGAAAATGTCCTCGGCGGTGCGGGGGCGCTCTTTCTCCTTGCGCGCTTCCGGTGCGGGCGTTTCCGCCTTCGCCGGGGCCGTCTCCGCAGCCTCCGCCACATCCGCGCCACCCGTCGCGCTGACGGTATCCGCGGCATCCGCCGCCGCTGCGGCCACTTCCTGATTGTTCTCTTCTTCAGCCATCGTAGTTTGTGCCTTCTAAAATATTACTTGCGGACCACACCGACCGTCTTGCGGCGACCCTTGCGTGTTCTAGCGTTGGTGGAGGTCCGCTGACCGCGCACCGGGAGGTTCCGACGATGGCGGAATCCGCGGTAGCAGTTGATGGAAGTGAGTCGCTTGAGGTGTCCTTGCAGATCGCGGCGGAGGTCCCCCTCGATCATCACGCCGCCACCGGTGATGGCGTTGACGATGCGGCTCATCTGCTCGTCCGAGAGTTCGCCGGTGCGAATGTTCGGGTCGACGCCCGCTTCCTCAAGGATTTTACCGGCCGTGGCCGGACCGATGCCAAAGATGTAGGGGAGAGACGCTTCGATGCGTTTCTCGTTGGGGATTTCGACTCCGAGTAGGCGTGCCATAATGTAAGTAGACTTGGAAAAAGATTAGCCCTGACGCTGTTTGTGACGGGGATTCGTGCAAATGACACGGAGAACACCCTGCCGCTTGATGATGCGACAATCACTGCAAAGACGTTTTACTGATGGCCTGACTTTCATGGAAAAAAGGGGAATGCGCTGGTCGTGGATCGAGGAGGGAATTTCGCCCGGACTCCTCAAAAACGTGACCCCCGAAGGATTTCGGGCGCGGGGATGGAATGTGTACTACAGATTTTCAGTCTCGCAACCAGTGTTTTGTCCGAATCTCGGGATTTTTGAAAAGTTTTTATGATCCTGCCGTGAGAAAACCAGACGGGCTCAAATCTCTGCCGGAGCATAGCTTCTTGCCCGCGGGGTGAGGATCTCCGGCTCATCCGTGGTGATTACGATCATGTGTTCGAAGTGGGCGGAGAGGGCGCGATCCGCGGTGATCACGGTCCAGCCGTCCTCCAGAATGAGGACATCCTCCGTTCCGGCGTTCACCATCGGCTCGATCGCCAGGACCATGCCGGCCTGGAGCCGCGGATTTTTAAAATGGCGGGCCTTCATCTCCGCGGGATCCCAGTAGTTCGGGACCTGGGGTTCCTCGTGCAGTTTGCGTCCGACCCCGTGTCCGACGAACTGCTTCACCACGGTGTAGCCGAATGTGCCGACATGCGCCTCGACCGCTCCGCAAACCGAGGAGAGCAGTTCCCCTTCTCTCGCCTGATTGATCGCGAGGTGGAGCGACTCTTCGGAGGTCGCGAGCAGTCGGGTCGCGTCCGCTGGGATCGCACCCACGGGAACGCTCTTCGCATTGTCCCCGATCCAACCGCTTTCCGTGCGGATGCCCACATCGATTTTGACGACATCGCCCTCCTCGAGCACGCGGGAACCGCCGATGCCGTGGACCACTTCCTCGTTGACTGAAATGCAGATCTGACCGGGGAATCCCTTGTAGCCGAGAAAGGCGCTGACGCAGGAGCGGTCCGCCATGAAATCGCGGGCCGCGAGATCGATCTCCCCGGTGGTGGTCCCGGCCTTGGCCAGTTCGGCGGAAAGTTGGAGGACTTCCGCCGCTTTGGCTCCGGCCTCGCGCAACCCGTCGAGTTCGCTCCCGGAACGGAGCTGGATTCTGGACTTCCTCTTGGCCATGGCAAAAGCGACGACGACTATAGCTTTGCCACCTCGTAGTAAACGATACCGCCGATGATGAGAATCGCGGCGATCACGAGGAGCCAGAGAATCTGGTTGCCACTGGCGGGAGCCCCCTTGATACCGGGCCGCTCGTAGCGTCCCCGCATCTTGCCTTTGCGGAGGAAGCCATCGTAGTGGCGCTGGATCAGGTGCGTCTCGACCTGGCGCATCACATCGAGGAGCACCCCGACCATGATGAGGAGACCGGTGCCCCCGAAAAATTGCGACGCGAGCGGCGGCACTCCCATCAACGCGGTGAGGATGGGTGGGAGGATCGCCACAATCGTGAGGAAAATCGCCCCGGCGAAGGTGAGGCGGCTCATCGTGCGGTCGAGAAACTCGGCGGTGGGCTTTCCGGGGCGGACGCCGGGGATGTAGCCGCCGTTTTTCTTGAGATCATCCGCGATCTGATTCGGCTGGAACATCGTCGCCACCCAGAAATAACTGAAGAAGAAAATCATCAGACCGGTGAGGGCGTAAAAGACCAGACCGTTTCCGCCGCCCCCGAGGGTGATCGAGAGATTCTGCGCCCAGACTTCGTTGGGGAAAGCCCAGCCGATAATCTGCGAGGGGAACATCAGGATGGCCTGCGCGAAAATGATGGGCATGACCCCGGCGTAGTTCACCTTCAGCGGCATGTGCTGGGACTGCCCGCCGTACATCTTGCCCCCGCGAACCTGTTTGGCGTAGTTGATCGGAACGCGACGGTTCGCCTGGGTGATCGCGATGACCGCCGCCACCACGAAAAAGAGGAAGGCGATCAGGGCGACGAGTTGGAAGGGACGCAGGAGATTGTCCCCGGCACTCGCCACATAGGTGTTGTAGACCTGGAACAGCGCTCCCGGGAGAGCAAAAATGATGTTCACCGTAATGATGATGGAAACCCCGTTGCCAATCCCCCGCTCGGTGATCTGATCGCCCATCCACGTCAGGAACATAGTGCCCCCGGTGATGATGATGACCGAATTGACGATGAAGAAAACCCCCGCGTCGGGCACCAGTTCACGCGTCGAACTGCTCGCGATATCGCGCAGGAAAGGGTTGGCCTCGGGTGTCACGAGAGATTTGGCCAGCATCCACCCCTGGAACACACAGAGCGCGATGGTGAGAACCCTGGTGTAGAGGCTGATCTTTTGTCTGCCCCCTTCTTCCCGAGACAGTTTGCCGAGCGTGGGAACCACCGCCGTGAGCAACTGCATCATGATCGCGGCGCTGATGTAGGGCATGATGCCCAAAGCGAACAGCGCCGAGTTCTGGAGACCGCCGCCGCTGAACACGTTCATCAACGCCAGCACCGCGGTGAGGCCACGGCTATCGCCCGACTGCTCCTCGACCTGCCCATACCAGTCCTGCAGCACGCTCGCATCCACCCCGGGGAGGGTGATGACCGCACCGAGGCGGATGATGACGATGATGAGCAGGGTGAAAAGAATCCTCGAACGAAGTTCCGGGATTTTGAAGGTGTTGGCAAAAGCGGAGATCATTGAAGAAAACGGGGGATGGACTCAGAAGGGAAAGAGGGAGGCGAGGATTCAACAGGGTTGAACCGGTCGGCAAAGAGGGTTGTCCGGCGGAGCGGATCAGGCCTCCGCGACAGAACCACCCGCTTTTTCGATCTTTTCCTTCGCGGTGGCCGAGACCTTTTCGACCGCAACCGTCAGCTTCTTGCCAAGCTCGCCGTTGCCGAGCACTTTCACTCCGTCAAAAGTTCCCTTGACCAGACCGGCGTTGCGGAGGGTCTGTTCGTTGACCTCGTCCCCATCGGCGAACTTGCGCTCCAGATCGGCGAGATTGACGATGGCGTAGCGGGTTTTGAATTGGGCGTTGTTGAAGCCTTTTTTCGGAAGGCGGCGGGCCAGGGGCATCTGACCGCCCTCGAAGCCGGGGCGGATCGAGGCACCGGAGCGGGCCTTTTGTCCCTTGTGCCCCTTGCCGCTGGTTTTACCGAGTCCGGAACTCTCCCCGCGACCGATGCGGCGGCGGCGGTGTTTGGATCCGGGAGCGGGTTTTAAATCGTGCAGTCTCATGAATCGTATCTCCAATCAGAAAAATTACAGGGCTCTTTTTTCCGCCACCCGCTTCCCGCGGATAGCGTAGATTTGCTCCTTGGAGCGCAGTTGTTCCAGCGCGTTGATCGTGGCCTTGACGACGTTCGCCTGGTTGTTCGATCCCATCGACTTGGCGAGGACATCCTTGACCCCGGCGGCTTCGACGACGGCGCGGACGCCGCCTCCGGCGATGAGTCCTGTCCCCGGCGAGGCGGGAAGGAGCATGACGCGGCCACCACCGTGCTCACCGATCACCGGATGCGGGATGGTGTTGCTGGTGATGTTGACGGCCACCATGAATTTCTTGGAGGCTTCGCTGGCTTTCTTGATGCACTCGGCGACCTCCTGGGCCTTGCCGAATCCGAAACCCACCTTGCCTTCGCGGTCACCACTGACGACGAGGGCGCTGAAGCTGAAACGACGTCCGCCTTTGACGACCTTGGCGCAACGATTGATGTGAACCACCTTCTCGAAGGAGTTCTCCAATTCCTCCCGCGCCGACGGCGGGGCGTTGGAGCGCAGGATTTCCTCGGCCTTCTTGAGTTTGTCGAAACGGGGTTCAGTCCCCTCTTCGGCGGCGGGTGCCTCGCCCTCCGCGGCGGTCGCAGGAGCGGGAGCGGATTCCTCCGCCGTCGCGGCGGCCCCGGTTTCCGCCGCAGCGGGGGTTTCCACTTCCCCGGTGGCTTCGGTCGCGGCTGTCACCTCTTTGGTGACTTCCTCTTCGGGCGTATTTTCGTTAACGGTATCGTCGCTCATTACAATCAAATTAGAATTTCAGACCGGCTTCCCGGGCGGCATCGGCAAGGGCTTTGACCTTTCCGTGGAACTGGAAACCGCCCCGGTCGAAGACCACGGTCTCGATATTGGCACTCCGGGCCTTTTTCGCGACCGCTTCGCCCACTTTGGCGGCGGACTCCTTGTTTGTCCCCTTGCTCGCGAGGCCCTTGTCGAGAGTCGAGGCGGCGGCGAGAGTGCGACCAGCGACATCGTCGATGAGCTGGGCGTAGACGTTCTGGTTTGAGAAGTGGATCGCGAGGCGGGGACGCTCGGCGGTACCGGAAATTTTCTTCCGAATGCGGCCGCGGACTTTGGCGCGGGCCTGTTTGCGAATGTAAAGACTCATGTGTTGGTTCTCCTCTGAAATGTACGATTAGCGTTTCACGCTCTTGCCCTGTTTGCGACGGACTTGTTCGCCCTTGTAGCGAACGCCTTTGCCCTTGTACGGCTCGGGCGGATAGTAGGAGCGGACATCGGCGGCGAACTGGCCGACGAGCTGCTTGTCGATTCCTTCGATCTTGATATTGGTGTTCCCCTCGACCGTGACGGTCAAACCGGCCGGAATGGGATGGAGGACGGGATGCGAAAACCCGAGGCTGAGATCCAGATCGCTGCCTTTGACAGCGGCCCGGAAACCCACTCCGATGATCTCCAGGTGGCGGGTGAAGCCGTTGACGACCCCTTCGACCATGTTCGCGATGAGACTGCGGGCGGTCCCGTGCATCGCCCGAACGGTGCGCTCCTCGGAACTGCGGGTGACCACCACGGTGCCGTCCTCCTGCTCGATGGCAAGACCGCTCGGGAGCGCCCACTGGAGCGAACCTTTGGGACCTTCCACGAGAAGATTGCTTCCGTCCTGAACCTTGATCTCCACCTTCTCGGGGAGAGTGATTTGCTTTCTACCTATCCGCGACATGACTGTACGATACTTGAGTTTCCGGAATGATTCGGCGCTGTTTACCAGACGAGTGCGAGGAGCTCGCCACCGATGTTCTGTTTGCGGGCGGTGTGACCGGCCATGATTCCTTTTGAGGTGGAGAGGATGGTGATCCCCATGCCACCGAGGACCTTGGGAATGTCCTCACAGCCGACGTAACGGCGAAGACCGGGACGGCTGACGCGCTTGAGATTTTTCAGCGCGGGGGTGTGGCCCGAGTAACGGGGTTTGGCCTGAATCTCCGCGCGGACGCCTTCGCCCACTTTCTGGTAGGACCAGAGATAGCCTTCTTCCTTGAGAATGCGGGCGATCTCCTCCTTCACTTTCGAATAGGGAGCGGAGAACTCTTCTTTCTGCGCCATCGTGGCGTTCTTGAAGCGGGTGAGGAAATCTGAGATGGGATCGCTGACGACTGCCATGGTTCCGGTAGTTTGAATTTGAAAAATAAAGTGAGTTCGTTAGGCGGCCGAGCCGGATTTGCGGAAGGGAATCCCGAGGAGAGTGAGGAGCTCACGCCCCTCGTTGTCGGTCTCGGCGGTGGTCACGATGGTCAGATCGAAACCGATCGTGCGGGTCACCTTGTCGAGTTCGATCTCGGGGAAAATGGTGTGATCGGCGATGCCGCAGGTGTAGTTGCCGCGTCCGTCGAAGGACTTGGGGGAAAGACCCCGGAAATCCCGAATCGTGGGTGCCGCCACATTGATGAAGCGGTCGAGGAATTCCCACATGCGGGAACCTCGCAGCGTGACGCGGGCACCGATGGTGTCACCGGCGCGGAGCTTGAAGTTCGAGATGGCGTTCTTCGCCTTGGTCGGAACGGCGCGCTGCCCGGTGATTTTGCCGAGATCTTCGATCACCGCCTCGGCCGCGGCCTTGCGGTCCTCGGCTTTGCCAAAGCCCACGTTGATCACCACCTTCTCGATCGAGGGGATACGGTGGACGTTGTCGTAGGCGAACTTCTCCTTGAGAGAGGTGGCGACCTTCTGTTTGTAGACTGTCTTGAGAGCTGGTTCCATGACCTTGATACCTGACTGCTTTTGGATTATTTGGTGGCCAGCTTCACGTTCGAAATGTGAATCGGACCCTCTTTTTCAATGATGCCACCTTCGGGGCGATCCTGGGTCGGCTTGGCATGTTTTTTCATCATGCGGACACCTTCCACGATTACCTGGGACTTCTCGGGAAACACCTGCAGGACGCGCCCCGTGTCTCCTTTGTGGTTGCCGGTGATGACGACCACCTGGTCATCTTTTTTGACGTGTGTCTTTACTCGCTTGGCCATGCTGATACCCTTTTTGAAAACGATGTTGTGAATTACAAGACCTCCGGCGCGAGCGAGACGATCTTCATGAAATTTTTCTCACGCAACTCGCGTGCGACGGGCCCGAATATGCGGGTGCCCCGGGGGTTTTTATCCTTGTCGATGATCACGATCGCGTTGTTGTCGAAACGCAGGACCGAACCGTCGCTCCGGCGGATCGGCGCAGCCGTCCGCACCACCACCGCACGGACCACATCCCCTTTCTTCACGTTCGCCGTCGGGATCGACTCACGAATGTGGGCGGTGATGATATCGCCAACACGGGCCTGGCGGGAACGGGTCCCGAGCACACCGATCATCTTTGCGACGCGGGCACCGGTATTATCGGCCACCTGCACCTTGGATTCCATCTGAATCATGACTTTGTAATAGTAAAAGTTTACCGAAAAAATATTCTGCCCGGGAATCGGATCAGTGCGAGAGCACCTCTTTGAGTTTCCAGCACTTCCTCTTGCTGATGGGACGGGTCTCTTCGATGAGGACACGGTCACCAACCTTGGCTTCCCCCGCCTCGTCGTGAGCAAAAAAGGTGGAGGTGCGTTTCACGATTTTCTTGAATCGAGGGTGCGGCACCCGGCGACGGACCTCGACCACGATGGTCTTATCCATCGCATCCGATGTCACCACTCCGACTCGCGTCTTGCGCAATCCGGCTTCAATTTGATTCTCTGATTCGCTCATGGGTAATGCTTGCAAATGTTTTGGACAACACGGAATCCTACAGTTCAGGCCTGGGCGGCGTTGCGCTTCTCGCTCAGGAGCGTTTCAATCTTCGCCACTTCGCGGCGGGCCTGACGAAGTCTCGAAGGGTTCTCGAGCTGGCCCGCTTCTTTCTGAACCCGGAGGAGGAGAGCTTCCTCCTTGAGTTCGCGACGGCGCGCGGCCAGTTCGTCGACATTCAGTTCGCGCAGTTCTTTGGTGGATTTTGACATCGTGATTCTCCTCGGTGGTATAAATGATTACTGATCGGAACGGCGCACGAAGCGGCAACGAATCCCGAGTTTGTTGGCGGCGAGCCGGAGCGCCTCCTTGGCGGCGGATTCCGGGACGCCGGATATCTCGAACATCATGGTGCCGGGGCGAACGACCGCCACCCAGGCATCGACCGGTCCCTTCCCTTTCCCCATCCGGGTTTCCGGCGGGCGTGCCGTGATCGGCTTGTGGGGGAAAATGCGAATCCAGACTTTTCCTTTCCGCTTGAGGTAGCGGTTGATCGAAATACGGCAGGCTTCGATCTGACGGTTCGTGATCCAGCCGCGGCCGAGGCACTGAAGCCCGTATTCACCGAAGCTGACTTTCGTTCCACGAGACGCATTGCCCGCGCGGCTGCCGCGGTGGGTTTTGCGAAACTTGACTCTTTTGGGCATCAAAGGCATGACTTGTCTCCTTTTTCTTTAAATGGATGGGTGACGGTTTTCGGCGGATCAGCCGTTGTAGTCGCGGCGTTGCGGGCGACCGCCGGGACCACGTCCACCCCCGTCGCGACGGGGGCGTTTCGGTGTTTCACCCGGCACTTCTTCTTTTTTGTTGATCCAAACTTTGACTCCGATGATGCCCCAGGTGGTCTCCGCCTCGGCGAAACCGTAATCGATCGGCACGCGGAGGGTTTGCAGCGGCACCTTGCCCTCGCGGTAGGCTTCGGCGCGTGCGATATCGGCACCACCGAGACGACCGGCACAACGGATCCGGATGCCTTCGGCCCCAAAATCCATCGCCGTCTGGATCGCCCGCTTCATGGCGCGGCGGAAGGAAACCCGGCGCTCCAACTGCGTCGCGACCTGGGCGGCGACCCACGAGGAATCGAGTTCGGGCTGGCGGATTTCAAAAATGTCGATTTTGACCTGGGAATCCTTGCACATCCGGCTGATGTCGGCGGTCATGATCTCGATCTCCTGGCCGCGCTTGCCGATGATGAGGCCGGGGCGGGAGGTGTGGAGGGTGACGCGGACGCTGTTCCAGGCGCGCTCGATGACGACGCGGGAAACGGCGCCCTTCTGGAGTCTGCCCTCGAGGTAGCGACGCACCTTGAGGTCGGCGTGGAGCTGCTCGGCATACTCGCCCTGCGGCGCGTACCACTTGGACTGCCAGTCCTTGCTCACGGCGAGCCGGAAACCGATCGGATGTACTTTCTGTCCCATATAAAAATCTTAGGTTGGTCGTGAATCAGTTGCCTCGTTTCTCCTCCAGCAGGGTCTTGGCCTGCGTAATCCATTCTTCCCTCTCGATGCGACCACCAAACGAGAGAAGCTCGTCAAATTCCCGCACGTTCCCTTCGGTCCAGTTCGCGATTTGCTCAAAACGATAGATACCGACGGAATTGAGCTTCTCCGCGAGAACGGGGCCAACTCCGCTGATCACCTCGAGATTGTCGACTTCGGCGGGGGCGGAGTCATAGACCATTCCGCGGGCTTCGTCAAGCCTTGCTCCATCCGAAGTGGTTTTTTCTGCGGCCGCTTCCGGCGCCTTCTTGGCTTCGGGTTCGGCCGTCTCTTTCACGGGAGCTTCTTTCGCAGGAGCCGCAGGGGCCTTTTTCGCACTCCGGGCCGCTCTGGGAGCTTTTTCCTCGGGACCACCCTCGTCCGAGAGGACGACGGTGAGGTGGCTGGTGCGCTTGCGGATGGAACCGGCCGAACCGCGGGCACGGGCCTTGAATCGTTTGAACGTGGGGCCTTCGCCAACCACCGCGCTTTTCACAAAAAGACCGTCGACCGAAAGCTCGAAATTGTTCTCGGCATCGGCGAGCGCCGTTTTCATCGTCTTGCTGAACAGCTCCGCTCCTTTTCGGGGAGTGAAGTTCAGGATATCGAGAGCGTCCGAAACGGGGAGACCCTGAATCTCTCTGGCCACGTCGCGAGCCTTGCGCGCCGAGATCCTGGCATATTTGTATGTCGAAGTGACGTCCATGGTTCTAATAATAATTATCGCTTATAAAGTTTTCTGCTCGGGCAGGAGACGGATGCCGTCACCCACCTCGACCTCTCCCGCGTCCGCCATCCTGTCCTGCAGGACGGCACCGGAAATGGATTCCCTCACGTCCACGATCATGGCGGAGTAGATCGGTCTGTCGCCTCGCGTCACGGTAATCGGAGTCCCGATCCTGACGCCGCTGCCACGACCGGCGTCAAAGACGACGAGTCCGACACCGCTGTCGATGCTGACAACCTTGGCCTTGGAAATGTCCTGTTCGCCCTCGCTCCCGGCGGCCGGGTCCGCGAGGGTCCGACCGGCCTCCGCGATGGCCGCTTCCGCCTCGGTCCGCTGCGCCTCGGTGAGTTCGGGAGCGGATTGGAGGACTTTCATAAAATGCTCGCTGAGCTGGCGGATCGCCCCGGACTGACGCTCGATCTCCTGTTGGGCGATGTCGAGGTCCCGGACCGCCTTGAGGAGGCGCTGCTCCAAACTGTTGTTTTCCTGGGTGAAGAGATCGACCCCGAAGGCCTCGAGCTTGAGCTTGGTTTCCCGCGCCGCCGCCATCTGTTCCTCACTTACGCGGACTGCTTCCGCGAGGCTCTCGATGAGGACCTGGCGTTGCTCTTCGAGTTCCCCGCCACGCTCCCGCTCGGCGGCGAGCTGGTTCCGGGACAAGAGCAAGGCCGCCCGGAGCTCCCGCACCTCCACCGATTCCTCCGTCCCGCTCTCCTGCGCCGCGAGCGCCCCGCCGGAGCACAGCCCGGCCACCGCAACCGCAAAAGCGGAGCAGGCGGACAGGAAGATGACGCGGGGGAATCTCATGGATGGAAAAATGGAACGGTAGAACGAGGGGATGCGGATCAGGGTGTCCGGATTAGCCTTTGATTTTCGGATTGTGGCCGCTGTGACCGCCGAATTTCCGGGTGAAGGAGAATTCGCCGAGCTTGTGGCCGACCATGTTTTCGGTCACGAAGACGGAGTTGAACTCTTTCCCGTTGTGAACCAGGAAGGTGTGCCCCACGAAGTCCGGCGTGATCATCGAGCGGCGCGACCAATTCTTGATCGGGCGTTTGTGCCCGGCTCCATTCATGTCATCGATCTTGACCAGCAACTTGTGATCGACAAACGGTCCTTTTTTAAGTGAACGACCCATAATAGTTTCTCTCTGAATTCAAACTGGATTAACGACGACGCTTTTTCGCTTTGCGGCGCTCGACGATGAACTTGTCACTACCCTTGTATTTCTCCCGGGTGCGCTGTCCTTTGACGTGGCCCCAAGGGCTCTTGAGGTGCTGACGACCACCGCCCGATTTCGATTTGCCCTCACCACCACCGTTCGGGTGATCGACGGGGTTCATGCACATCCCGCGGACGGTCGGACGGATTCCGAGCCAGCGGGAGCGGCCCGCCTTGGCGCTGATGACCTGCTCGTGCTGGCCGTTCCCGACGCTGCCGATGCTGGCGTAACAACTCGTGTGGATCTTGCGGATCTCTCCCGAGGGAAGCTTGACCAGGGCGTAGTTGCCTTCGCGGTTGGAAAGGATGCAACCCTGGCCGGCGCTGCGGGCGATCTGACCGCCTTTGCCGGGGGTCAGCTCCACGTTGTGAATCGTCGAACCCGTCAGGATGCTGCCCAGCGGGAGCGCACAACCCGGCTTGATCGGGGCCTTTTCTCCGGCGGAGACCTCGGCGTTCACCTCCAGCCCCTTCGGAGCGATGATGTAGGAACGCTGGCCGTCGGAATACTCGATGAGAGCGATCCGGGCGGTGCGATTGGGATCGTACTCAATGGATACCACCTTCGCCGCCTCGTCGCGACGGGTGCGCTTGAAGTCGATGAGACGATACTTGCGTTTGTGACCACCGCCCTTGTGACGACAGGTGATACGGCCCTGATTGTTTCGTCCACCCGATTTCTTGAGGGGACGGCAGAGGCTTTTCTCCGGCTTCGAGGCGGTCACCTCGGCGAAGTCGGGGAGCAGCTTATACCGATTGGACGGTGTGTTTGGTCTGTAAGATTTTAAACCCATGGCTTTGGAAGCGGTAACGGTTAGACAAATTCGATGGACTCGCCGTCCTCGAGACGAACGAAGGCTTTTTTCCAGGCTTTGGTGCGGCCGAAGTCAGCGCGGCGCTCGCGCTTCTTCTTGCCGCTGTAGTTGGCGGTGCGGACCGCGGCGACTTTTTTCCCGAAGAGTTTCTCGACGGCCTCGCGGATCTCCAGCTTGTTCGCGTGGCGATTCACTTTGAGGACGTACTCATTGTTCGTCTCGGTCAGCAGCGTGGCTTTCTCACTCAGCTGAATGGTGTCGATGACTTGAAAAATATCTTTCATAAGGCGTGCCTTGCTTTGGTTCAGTGAGAGGTCCGTGCGGCGAGAGTTTCGAGGGCAGATTCCACCACCAAGATCTTGCTGTAATGAAGGATTTGCTCGCTGTTGACCTCGTGGGCCGAGACGAGCTGGGCGGACTGGCAGTTGCGCGCCGCCCTCTTGGTCTCCTCGCTGAAGTCGTTGCCGATGATGAGGACGCGTTTCACCTCCCCGGCGAGGCCCTTGATTTCCTTCACGAAACTCGCGGTCTTGCCGTCGGCGATGGCGAAGTCCGCCACCGTGAGCACATCTTCATCGGCGATCCGCTCGGTCAGCACCTTGGCAAACGCGAGACGACGTGTCGCCCGGTTCACCTTCTTCGAATAGTCGCGATGACGAGGACCGAAAGCCACTCCGCCCCCCCGGTGGATGGGGGAAGCGTTGCCGCCCTGACGAGCGCGGCCGGTTCCTTTTTGCTTGAACGGTTTCTTGCCCGTCGCAGACACTTCCCCGCGGGTTTTGGTATGCGCGGTGCCACTGCGGCGGTTCGCATGCATCGCCACGATGACGTCATGCACGGCTTGGAGACCGCGGTCGGCATCTTCCACGAGGGTGATGCTCGCGCTCTTCGCGCCTTCGAGATTGAGAGTCTTAGCTGCCATGGTGTAAATATTCCTTCTATCAGTTCGGGAGTGCCGTCTCGCCGGGGTCAGCCCTCAGCGCTCTCCTCCGTTGCGGCGGCCTTGGCGGCTCCGGCCTTGAGATTTTGCACGGGGCCTTCTTTTTTCTTCGCCGGGCGAATCACGACGTAGCCGCCGTTGGCGCCGGGAATCGCTCCGCTGACGAGGATGACATTGTCCTCGGGGCGCTTCTGCACGATTTTGAGATTCTGGATCGTCTTGCGGTCATTGCCCTGACGACCGGGCATCGCCTTGCCTTTCCAAATGCGGCCGGGGTCGGTGCCGGCCCCGACACCACCCGGACGCCGGTGCATCATGTGGCCGTGCGCCTGGGGCTGGCCGGCGAAGTTGTGGCGTCGCATGACCCCCTGGAAGCCCTTGCCTTTGCTCGTGCCGATGACGTCAACCCACTGGCCTTCGTCAAAAAGGTCGAGACCGGGATGGTCCACCTCCGGGAGTTGCTCGTCGTTTTCCAGACGAAACTCGAGAATTTTCTTCTTCGGGGCACCTCCGTTGGCCTTCAAATGACCGAGTTCGGCGCGATTGAGACGCGATTCTTTCTGCTCGCCGTATCCCACCTGAACGGCCGTATAGCCATCCTTTTCCGCAGTCTTCTTCTGGACAAAAACGTTGTCGCTGATGTCGATGACAGTCACAGCGACAGCCACACCCTCGTCGTTGAAGATGCGGGTCATGCCTACTTTTTTTCCAATTAATCCGATGCTCATTGCAGTCGTCCTTCCTTAAAATGTAACGGGGTTTGCACCACTTAGATTTTGATGGTGATGTCGACACCAGCGGGGAGATTCAGCTTCTTCAATTCATCCACCGTCCGCGAAGTCGGTTCCACGATGTCGAGGAGACGCTTGTGCGTCCGGATCTCGAATTGCTCGGCCGACTTCTTGTTGACGTGAGGAGAGCGGTTCACGCTGAACTTCTCGATGCGGGTCGGAAGTGGGATCGGTCCGGCGACACGGGCCCCGGTGCGCTTGGCGGTTTCGACGATGTCCAAGGTCGACTTGTCAAGAAGCCTGGAGTCGTATGCCCGCAGCCTGATTCGAATACTTTGTCCCTGCATTTCAGTTTACTCGTTTAAATGATAAATGATTTAGCGTCACACATACTGCTCTGTCATCCGCTCCAGAATGGCGGCTGGCACCTCTTCAAACCGCAGCGGTTCCATCGCGAAACTGGCGCGGCCTTTGGAAAGACTCCTCATGTCCGTGGCATAACCGAACATCTCGGCCATCGGCACCTCGGATTGGATGTGGCTGAGATCGTTGCGCGTATCCACCTCCAGGATGCGACCACGACGACGATTCAGATCACCGATAATATCACCGGAATATTCATCCGGCACGTCCACACTCACCCGCATGACCGGCTCCAGGAGGATCGGTCCGGCGGCGGCGAACGCCTCACGCATCGCGAGAATCGCGGCGATTTTAAAGCTATGCTCGTTGGAATCCACGTCGTGGCTGGAACCGCCGAGGAGCTCGGCATGCACGTCCACCACCGGGTAACCGAGAATCACTCCGTTGCCGAGCGATTCGCGGACACCGCTTTCGCAGGCGGCGATAAATTCCTTCGGAATCTCGCCGTCCGTAACGCGGTTCTCCATCGTGAAGCCCTTGCCGCGCCCGTTCGGAGAAACGCGGACGATGACGTGGGCATACTGGCCTTTGCCGCCGGTTTGCCGGATCAGCTTGAATTCCCCGTCCGCCGACCGGCCGATCGCCTCGCGATAGGCGATCTGCGGCTTGCCCGCATTGGTGCGAACAGCGAATTCGGAGAGGAGACGGGACTGGATGATCTCGAGGTGGAGTTCCCCCATCCCGGCGATGATGGTCTGTCCGGTCTCTTCGTTGGTGGAAACCACAAAGGTCGGATCTTCCTCGGCGAGACGCTGAAGCGCTTCGGAGAGCTTGTCGGAATCCGCCGTCGTTTTCGGCTCCACCGCCATGGAAATCACTGGATCGGGGAAAGCGGGCGGCTCGAGCATGATGTCGAAGCCATCGGCGTGGAGAGTGTCACCGGTGCGGACGTTCTTGGGTCCGACGATCGCGGCGATGTCACCGGCGTAACAGGTGTCGATGTCCTTGTGATCGTTCGACTGGATCTGGATGAGCCGACCGACCCGCTCGGCGCGGCCGGTCCGTGAGTTGTAGACTTTGTCCCCCTTCGAGACCTTGCCCGAATAGACGCGGATGAAAACGAGCTTGCCGACGAATTTGTCCGACCACAGCTTGAAGGAAAGGGCGCAAAATTTGCCATTGTCATCCGCCGGTGTCTCGATCAGGACGGATTCATCGTCCACCCGCATTCCCTGGGCGGCGGGAATTTCGAGGGGACTGGGGAGGTAATCCACCACCGCGTCGAGCAGATACTGGATCCCCTTGTTTTTAAACGCGGAACCGCCGACCACCGGAACGATGACATTGGCGATGGTGGCGCGGCGCAACCCGGCCTTGATGTCCGCGGGAAGGATCTCGGACTCGTCGAGAAATTTCAGCCCGATCTCGTCATCGACATCCGCGAGGGCCTCCAAGAGAGACTTACGCGCCGCTTGGGCCAACTCAAGCTGCTCGTCGGTGAGCTCGGTCACCTCGTAGGTCGAACCGAGCTGGTCATCATCGGAGTAGAGGACTGCCTTGAGATTGATCACATCGATCTGGCCCTTGAGTTCGTCCTCCGCCCCCATCGGGATCAGGACAGGATGCGCGTTCGCCCCGAGCTTGGAACGGATATCCTCGACGACCGCGTCGAAATCCGCTCCGACCCGATCCATCTTGTTCACGAAAACGAGGCGCGGGACCTGGTATTTATCGGCCTGACGCCAGACCGTTTCCGACTGGGGTTGCACGCCCGCCACGCCGCAGAAAACCACGATCGCTCCGTCGAGCACCCGGAGGGAACGCTCCACTTCCGCCGTGAAATCCACGTGACCGGGCGTGTCGATGATGTTGACCCGTTGCTTCTCGCCGAAATAGGATTTGTAGACGCCGGCCTCCTCCGTCTGCATCCACTCGCAGGTCACCGCCGCGGATGTGATCGTGATGCCGCGGG
>JAAYAT010000041.1 GCA_012719225.1 Verrucomicrobiaceae bacterium | reverse complement strand
CGAAAAAAATCTCCGCGAGGGCCTCAACTTCCGCCTCCCGGATTGTCTCCGCATCCTGCGGCTCGGCCGGGTGCCCGATGCCTTTCACGCCCGGCGCACCGCGGCGAAGCAATACAGCTATTACTTTCAAGTCGGTCCGGTGAACCTGCCGCACTTGCAGCGCTACACGATGTGGTGCCGCCATCCCCTCGACGGCGCGGCGATGGAGGCGGCGGTGCGGTCGCTCCTCGGCGAGCACGATTTTTCCCCTTTCGCGAGCGCCCGCTCGGGAGCGGTCTCGCGGGTGCGCCGGATCGACGAGGCGGCCGTGACCTGTGAAACGGTTCGGTGGCCCGGGAGTTTTTGCGGTTCGCAGCATCAGGTCTGGCGTCTCCGCTTGGTCGGATCGGGTTTTTTGAAACAAATGGTGCGCGGCATCGCGGGAACGCTGAAACTGGTCGGGGAAGGGCGGCGTCCGGCGGAGGACTTCGCCGCGATCCTGGCGAGCGGGGATCGCCAGGCCGCCGGTCCCACCGCCCCCGCCAG
Organism: Verrucomicrobiaceae bacterium; assembly: GCA_012719225.1. Classification (GTDB taxonomy): domain Bacteria; phylum Verrucomicrobiota; class Verrucomicrobiia; order Verrucomicrobiales; family DEV007; genus Arctic95D-9. The sequence goes on along the minus strand of JAAYAT010000041.1, from coordinate 18,950 downwards.
CGGATTGTGGCTGGAGCGGGTCTGGTATCCGGAGCAGGAGGGGATTGCCTTTTTGGAGGAATGAGTCGACAGGGTCAGATCGAGGACTCCACCCTCTTATGCCTATCCTTTCTTCCGACCGGCTCGACCCTCCTGCCTCCAACGACGCGATTCTCGACGCCTTTCTCAGCTATCTGATTGAGGCGGGAATCGAACCCTACGCCCATCAGGAGTCCGCCATCCTCGAACTCTACGCGGGACACAATGTGATTCTCAACACCCCGACGGGATCGGGCAAGTCACTCGTCGCGATGGCGGTGCAGTTCCGGGCGGTTTGTCAGGGCCGCCGCTGCTTTTACACGGTGCCGGTGAAGGCGCTCGCGAACGAGAAATTCCTCTCACTCTGCCAGACCTTCGGCCCCGAAAAGGTGGGCATGATCACCGGCGACGCGACGGTGAACTCGCAGGCACCGGTGATCTGTTGTACGGCGGAGATTCTGTCCCATCTCGCCCTGCGCGAGGGAGCGCGGGCGCGGGTCGACGACGTCATCATGGACGAATTTCACTACTACTCGGACCCCGGGCGCGGGGTGGCCTGGCAGGTGCCGCTGCTGACGATGCCGCGGGCGAAGTTCCTCCTCATGTCCGCGACTCTGGGGGATACCGGTTTTTTTGAAAAGACCATCACGGCATTGACCGGAGCGCCAACCGTTCTCGTGAAATCGGACGACAGACCGGTGCCACTGGAGTTCGAATATAGCACCACCGCTCTCGAAGAGAAGATCGAAGAACTGGTCGAGGCGGGGAGGGCGCCGGTCTACCTGGTGCATTTCACGCAGCGCTCCTGCGCCCGGACGGCGCAGAATCTGATGAGCCGCAACTACTGTTCGCGAGAGGAAAAAGAGGCGATCCACGCCGAACTCGTCGATGCCGATTTCCGCAGTCCCTATGGCAAGGAGATGAAAAAACTCCTCCGTCACGGGCTCGGGATCCATCACGCCGGTCTCCTCCCGAAATACCGCGTCCTCGTCGAAAAGCTCGCGCAAAAGGGCTTGCTCAAAGTCATCTGCGGCACCGACACCCTCGGGGTCGGCGTGAATGTCCCGATCAAGACGGTCCTGTTCACGCAGCTTTTCAAATACAGCGGACAGAAGACGAAAATCCTGACGGTGCGCGATTTTCACCAGATCGCCGGACGCGCCGGACGGCGCGGCTACGACACGCAAGGCTACGTCATCGCCCAGGCTCCCGGGCATGTCATCGCCAATCTCAAGGGCGAGGAGAAGGCGGAGGCGAAGGGGAAGAAGAACCGCTTCGTCAAACAGAAGCCGCCCGAAAAAGGCTTTGTGATGTGGGACGAGACGACCTTTCGGACGCTCATCGAGTCGCCGCCGGAGAAGCTGAGTTCGCGTTTTTCGGTGAGCCACGGCATGTTGCTGCATCTCCTGAGCCGACACGACGAAGACGGTTGCGCCGCCCTTCGCCAACTCATCACCGACTGCCACGAGACGACAGCGGCGAAACGGAAGTGGCGGAAGCGTGCCTTTTCCCTCTTCCGCGGCTTGGTCGAGGGCAAGATCCTCTCGGTGATCCCGTGGAACGAAAGGCGAGGTCCCGCGAAGGTGGAACTGAACATCGAGCTGCAGGAGGATTTTTCTCTCAACCAAGCCCTCGGCCTCTACCTGCTCGAAGCGATTCCAAAATTGGACCAGGCGGATCCCGGATACGCCCTCCAGGTGCTCTCGCTGGTGGAGTCCATCCTCGAAGATCCCACCGCGGTGATCCGCAGCCAGGTCGATAAGGCCAAGGCGGCCCTGATGGCGCAGATGAAATCCGACGGAGTGGAATACGAGGAGCGGATCGAGCGGCTCGACGAGGTGGAGCATCCCCAGCCGGGAAAAGAGTTCCTCTACGCGACCTACAACGAATTCGTCCTGCGCAATCCCTGGGCGAAAGAGGCCTCGGTGCGCCCGAAGTCGATCGCCCGCGAGATGTTCGAGAACTGGCGCTCGTTCGAGGACTACATCAAATCCTACGGCCTCGAGCGCAGCGAGGGAGTCCTGCTGCGCCACCTTTCCGATGTCTACAAAGTCCTCGTCCAAACCGTGCCGCCGCTCCGGAAGACCCCCGAAGTGGAGGAGGCGGAAACCTTTTTCGAAACGATGCTGCGGGGCATAGATTCCAGTCTCCTCGACGAGTGGGAGCGGATGCGGCACGGGGAGGTCGTCTCCGGGGAAAAAGAAATCGTCGAACCAAAACCGCAACCGGTGACCCGGGACAAGGCCGCCTTCACCCGGCTCGTGCGCACCGCGATTTTCGATTTTCTGAAACGACTCTCGCAAGGAGAGATCGAGGCGGCGCTGGAGGAAATTCCCGGAGGGGAGGGGATCACGGTGCCCGGCTTGGAGGAAATCCTGACCCGCTTCCACGAAGGGCACGGGCGTCTCCGTTTCGACCCCGAGGCGCGCAACGCGAAGCACTGCCGCATCGAGGCCAAAGCGGGAGCCTCGCTCTGGCAGGTGGAACAAATTCTCGTCGACGAGTCGGAAAACAACGACTGGCACGCCTGCTTCGAGGTGGATCTCAGCGCCAGCGCGGAGCGGGGGAAGGCCGTCCTGCGACTCGTGGGGTTCGGTCCGCTGGTGGACGACGGCCTTTCGTGATCCGACCGCCGGACGCAATTATCATTGGTAAAAACCCGGCCTCCGGCGAAGTTTTCCGCCATGGAATCGACGCACAGCAAAACGATCGGGTATGTCCTCTGGATTTTTGGTTTCACCGGGGCGCATCGTTTTTATTTCGGCAAGCCTGTCAGCGGGTTGATTTGGTTCCTCACCCTCGGTCTCCTCGGGGTCGGCTGGCTCATCGACCTGTTCCTCATCCCGGGGATGGAGCGGAAGGCCGAACTGCGCTACAAGGCCGGGGAGGTGGACTATTCGGTCGCCTGGATCCTGCAGACCTTCGTCGGCTACCTCGGGATCCACCGCCTCTACATGGGCAAGTGGCTCACCGGGCTCCTCTATCTGGTCACCGGCGGTCTGCTTTTGATTGGCTGGGCCTATGACTTTTGCACCCTGAACTCACAGATCACCGAGATCAATGCGAAGCGCAGGAGCTGAGGGGGGGAGAAAAGATCGCTTTTTTGCGTTGCCTCGGCCGCGTTTCGGGTGATACCTAAGGCTCTTACAGAAACGACATGGGACAGAATTTCGAGTTGGACGGCACCGTCAAGGTGATCAATGAAGTGCAAAGTTTCGCGAGCGGGTTCACCAAGAGGGAATTCGTCGTGGAAGTCGAGGACGGAAAATTTCCGCAGTCGATCAAATTCGAATGCCTCAAGGAAAAGACCTCCCTGATCGACGGCTATGAAGTCGGGGATCCGGTGAAGGTCTTCTTTGATATTCGCGGCAACGAATACAATGGAAAATATTACGTCAACCTCACCGCGTGGAAGATGGAGAAGCCCGGCGCGGGCGGGGGTGGTTCCCGCAACGCTGCGCCTCCGGCTTACGGAGACGACGGCCCGCCCCTGAGCGAGCCGCCCGGTGGATACGGGCAGGAATCCGACGACGACATTCCGTTTTAAGCGGCCTTTCCCGCCGGACGGAGCGCCGGGCGGAACGTGAGGATATAGCTTGCTCATCGGTTCTCCTGCACTAGGATACGCAACGTCCGGGGAATCTGATTTGTCCTCCGCGGGGAAGAATTCCCTTCCTACCGCCCGATCAGCGCTGTCTCTTGCTGAGTCCCGGACCGATTCGAAACCTTGTTCAGACCCATGCAAAATTCATCGTCCGGCGGAGACCGGAATCGCAATCGTAGTTCCCGCCCCCGCAACGGATCCCGCGGCGGCGAAGGAGATCGTAACCGCCGTGGCGGATCCCGTGGCCGAGGCGGATCCCGCGAGGGCGACGTATCCCGCCGGGAGGCGGCCAGCTCGCGCCCGCCGCGCGGCAGCCGTTCTTTTGACGACGAACCCGAAATCATCCGTCGCCGCACCACGCCGCGCCCGACCGGATTCCAGAAGTTCATCAAGATCATCACCTTCGGCCTCGTCGATCTCGCCGCGCCGAAGCCCGCACCGAAAGCCCCCTCCGCGAAATCCGCTCCGACGAAAGGAAGCGGGCGGGACGGGGAAAAACGCGAAGGCGGCAAACGCGAACGCCGCGCGCCCCTCCTCGTCGAGCCGACGACCCCGCGTCTCTACGTGGGCAATCTCAGCTACGACACCACCAGCGAGGACCTCGCCGCCCTCTTCTCGCCGCACGGCACCGTCGCCGAGGCGGCCGTCGTCACCCAGGCGGGTTCGGGTCGCTCCAAAGGGTTTGCCTTTGTCGAAATGGGCAGTGTCGACGAGGCCAAAGCGGCCGCCGCGGCGCTCAACGACAAAGATTTCCAAGGCCGCCAGATTCTCGTGACCGGTGCCAAGAGCGAAGGCCGCAATGAAAGTCGCGGCGAAAACGAAAAACCCCAACGCCCGCCTCGCGGCGAAGGTCGTTCCCGGGAAGGGCGCTCCGGTTCCGGGGGAGGACGCGGCAGAGGCGAACGGGGACGCGGCGGTGACCGCGATCTCATCGAAAAGCCGACCCGCCAGGTGAAGCCGCTCGAAATCGAAGTCGTCACCTCTCCCTCGCTGCGGGTCGACAAGCTCAACGCCGAGGCCTCGGCCACCGACATCACCGATCTTTTCTCCGGGATCGGAGCGATCCGCCATCAGGAGGAAACCACCACCGAAGGCGCCGTCACCAAAAGTCTCCGCGTCGATCTCGCCGACACCGGCGAAGCGCAAAAGGCGGTCGAATTGCTCGACGGCAAGTGTTTCATGGGGCATCAGCTCCGCGTCACCGGCGTGAAGGGGGAGAATCCCACCGACACCGCGGACACGGAAACGACAGCCGCCGCGGAAACCAGCGGGAGCTGACGGTTCACACGATCCGCCCGCCCGCGGTGCGTTTCGCGGCCGTGCTGAGGTGCTCGCGCATCAGGGCGGCGGCGGTCGCCGCCTCGCCCGCCGCGAGAGCATCGAGGAGGGCACCGTGCTGTTTCCACCCCTCGCGGAGATGGCGGTCGGTGTCGTTGCCGGCTTCGTAGGAGAGGCGTTTGTAGCTCCAGCAGCGCCGGATGATTTCCCGCATCGAGAGATTGCCGCAGAACTCCGCCACGACGAGATGGAGGGCGAGGTCGAGCCAGCGCGCGGCGGTCTGCCAGCCGGGACGTTTTCCCGGTTTCGCGTCCACCACCAGCGTCTCCAGATCGGCCAGGACCGCCTCCGGGATACGGCCCGCGGAGGCGTCGGCCGCCTCGGGTTCGATCAACTGACGGGTGCGGTGCAGATCGACGAGCCAGTTCTCCGCCCCCGGCCGCACCGAGGCGCGCTGGTTCAGGGTCTGGCTCACGATCCCGTCGGCGGTGAGCCGGGCGAGCGCCTGGATCACCGGGGTGCGGCTCATCCCGAGGTCCTCGGCGAGGCGGGTGCTTTTCAGTTCCGTCCCGGCGGTGAGTTCGCCCCGCACGATGCGCAGGAGGATGCGGTCGTGGGCTTCTTCCGCGAGGGAGCGACGCTCCGGATCGACGATGTCCTCCCCGAGGAGGGAGCAGAGTTCCGGATAGCGACGAGGATTGAAAACGGGCGGTGACATGGGGAAAAGGAAAATTCGATTTGACAGCGGAAGCGCCGCCCTTAAAATGAATACACTTTCAAAAGTGCATTCATTCAAGGAAAATTTTTCACTCCGCGCCATTTGTCCGGCCTCCCTACCTCTCCCCACATTATGACCGATACTTCCGCAACACCCGTCGTCCTGCCCGTCCTCCGCGGGGGCATGGTCGGCATGGGCATGATTTTCGACGAGACCTACGCCCCGTTTTTCGAGACGGCGGAGGAGGGGATCTATGACGCCGCCGTCGGTGCCTACCGGGTCGAACTCACCGGAGCCGCCACCCGCACCGGAGATCGGGCGAAGGCCTATTGCGAGCGCCGCGGCCTCGCCGGGTTTGGAAACCACTCCGGCGACAACGCCGTGGGCGATCTCCTCGCCAGCGGGATCGATTTCCTCTGCGTCGCTTCTCCCGATGACAAGCACTTCGAAGCCGCCCGTCTCGGCATCGAAGCGGGCCGCCACGTCATCATTGAAAAACCCTCCGTTCTCAGCCTCGACGAACTCGACGAACTGACCGCGCTGGCCAAGGCGAAGGGCGTCCTCGCGAAAGTCGTCTACCACAAGCTCCTCGATCCCGATCATAAAAAGCTGCGCACCCTCGTGGAGGACGGCGTGCTCTCTCATGTCAACAACGGCTACTGCACCCTCCTCGAACCCAAGTCGATCTCGGGCCAGCAGTTCGCCGCCTGGATCACCGGACGCAACCCCGGCACCTACGTCGCGGTGCATTATTTGAAGCTGATCGACTTTACCTTCGGGGGGCGACTCAAGAGTGTCAGTTGCACCGGTCAACGGGGTCTGGTCGGGCCGCAGGACGGCCCCACCTGGGACTCCACCCAGCTCCGGCTCGTCTACGAATACGAGAGCGGACGCGAGGCGGCCTTCGACATCCACACCAGTTGGGTCACTCCGGACAACTTCCCCGGCTACGTCGAGCAGGAGGTCCAGTTCCGCTTCGACAACGGGGTCTGGAACGGCCACAGCCGCAAGCGAGGCGTCGAACTCACCGTGGAGGACCGGACTCCGAACGAGCTCAAGACCACGATCAATAACCATTACAACGGGACCTTCCTCGAGCCCTGGGGCGAGCGCAGCCGCCGCGGCTACGGCATCGAGGTGATCGAGCGCTTCGCCCGCGAGGTCGCCTATGTGGAACTCGGCGGAGCCGCCGGACAACGCGCCGACCGACTCGCCGAAATGGCCTCGCGCAACTACAACGACCTCTCCGCCGATCGTCAGGTCGTCGCGGCCGTCCAGGCCATGGAGAGCATCCTCGCGCGGCACGCGGCCGGCGAACCCAACGGCATCGTCGAAGTGAACGGACGGGCCGGCGGGCTGGCCCTCTATCTCCCCGGAAAATCCGAACCCGAAATGCTCTATCAAGGCACCGTCTGAACCCCCATCCCACCCCTCTTTTTTATACCCATGACTACATCCACCGCCACCCGCCCCGCCCACCTCGTCGCGCACGAGGGGGAAGAAGCCTCGAATCAATTCCGTCACGACCTCACCGGGGCCGAGCCGTCCTGCCTGCGCACCCGCACCCCCAGTATGGCGGTGCTGCACCGCAGCGCGGGGTCCTACCACTACACCCCCGAAGGTCGCAAACTCGCCGACTTCACCTCGGGCGTGCTCGTCGCCAACCTCGGGCACAATCCGAAACGCTGGTGGAAACGCGTCATCGAATACATGGCCTTGGAAGACGCCGCCGGTGAGAGCGGATACCACGAGGGCGTGACCCTGACCTCCTACAACGCGGTCACCGAAGTGGAACTCGAGGCGAGCCGACGTCTCCTCGCCAATCTCCAGGCCGCCCCCGGCGGAAAACGCCTCGAACAGATCCTCTGGGCCGCGAGCGGCAGCGAGGCCGTGCAAAAAGGTCTCTGGGCCGGGCTGGCCAAGCGTCCCCAGGGCGACGGCATCATCCTTGCGACCCGCCACGGATTCCACGGCAAAAAAGGTCTTTCGGGCGCGGTCACCGGCAGCGAGACGGACAAGGAGCGCGATCCCCGCGTCCGTTTCATCAGCTTTCCCAAGGAGGAGTGCAAGACCCTGCAACGTCGCCGCGAACCCATCGACCTCGCGCCCTACCGCGCCGAACTCGAGGCGCTCAAGGCCGAATTCGGCGACCGCCTCAGCGTGCTCATCACCGAACCCTATCTCGGTGGCGGCGGCTCCTATCATCCGCAGAAGGAATACATGCAAATGCTGGCGCAGTTCTGTCAGGAGAACGACATTCTCTTTTTCCTCGACGAAGTGCAGGCCAACTTCGGGCGCACCGGTTCGATGTATGCCTACAGCGAATACGGGGTCGAACCCGATCTCGTCTCCCTCGGCAAGGGACTCGGCAACGGGATGCCCGTCGATGCCGTGGTCGGGCGCGCCGACGTCTTCGCCCGTCTCAGCTTCGGCGAGGGATCGGACACCTGGAGCGGTCACCCCCTCGGTTGCGCCGCCGTCCTCGCGACCCTCGATGAGTTCGAGCAGACCGACGTGCTGGAGCAGGGACGCCGTCTCAGCGTGGCCATCGAGGAGAATCTCGTCAAACTCAACGAACTGCCCGCCATCCACGCCGTCCGCGGCGAAGGCACCGTCTGGGGCATCGAATGCGAGGCCGTCGGCCAACTGAGCGCCGATGAAGTCGCCGCCGAGATCGTGCGCCTCTGCTACCTCGGTGACGAGGAAGGCCGCGGGGTCCACCTGCTCGGGCCCCTCGCCGGAAAAGTCATCCGCGTCGCCCCGCCCCTGACCATGCCGGTGGCGGAATTGCAGGAATACTTTGATGTCGTGCACCGCCTCGTAGCCAACCTGGGGCGCTGAGAGAACACCGCATTCCCGGACAACGGATGCCGTGCCATCGGCATCCGTTGTCTTTTCCCTTTGGAGTGCGGCGCTCCGCGCCGCTTTGGATCGAACGGGGAAAACGCCGCCGCCCCTCCGAACGTCCGGAAAGGCACTGGGGATTTTCCCTTCGTGCGGCGATCCTTGCGCGGAGCCGCGCCTTGCGGCATCGTTGGCGATGGCTTCCCCCTCCTCCCCGGGCACTGCACCCGGACCGTTCCGCACGAAAGTCGAAGTCGCCGTTCTCGGTGGCGGATTCGCCGGGGTCTACTGCGGCCAGCGGCTCGCCCGGAATTTGAAAAAAGCGGGAGTCGCGCCGCACGACGCGGTGATCGTCTCGGAGCAGAATTACATGGTGTTCCAGCCCATGCTGGCCGAGGTGGCGGGGGCGTCGATCGCCCCGCGTCACGTCATCAATCCGATCCGGCGGCTCTGTCGCGGTCTGCGGGTGCTGCGGGGCCGCGTCCGCCACATCGACTTGGAAAAGCGCGAGGTCCACGTCGACACGGGATTTTTCTCCGCCGGAATGATCATCGAGTGGAATCATCTCGTGCTCGCCCTCGGCGCGGAGATCGACCTCAGCCGCGTGCCCGGGATGCCCGAGCACGCCTTCGTGATGCAAAATGTCGGGGATGCCATGATCTTGCGCGCCACGCTTATTTCGCGATTGGAGGAAGCGAACGCGGAGCAGCGGGTCGAGGTCCGCAGACGGCTCCTCACCGTGGTCGTGGTCGGGGGAGGCTTCTCCGGCGTCGAGACGGCGGGGGAAATCCTCGACCTGCTCCACGAGGCGGCGGGGGAATATCGGGACGTGCCGCGCGAGGAGATTCGCGTGGTCCTCGTCCACAGCCGCGAGCGCATCCTCCACACCCTCGACCCGGATCTGGGCGACTACGCCGCCCGAAAGCTCCGCCGCCGCGGACTGGAGATCCGGCTTGAGGAAAGGGTTCGCGCCTGCACTTCGACCCGGGTCTACCTCCAGTCCGGTGAGGTCATCGAAACCGCCACGGTCGTCTCCACCGTGGGCAACGCCCCCCATTCGGTGATCCGCGGTCTCTGCGACGCCAGCCCGGTGGAGCATCAGGGCTACCGGCTCGTCACCGACGAATTCCTGCGGGTCAAAGGGGTCGATTCGGTCTGGGCGGCGGGCGATTGCGCGGTCGTCCCGCTCGCGGGAAAGCCGGGTCAAAGTTGTCCGGCGACGGCCCAGTTCGCGACCCGACAGGGTCACGCCCTCGCCCGCAATCTCGGCGCAACCCTGTCGGGTCGGCCACTGTACCCTTTTCAGTTCCAAGGTCTCGGCGAACTCGCCTCGATCGGCCACCGCAGCGCCGTGGCGAGTCTTTTCGGGCTGAAGTTCTCGGGCTTTCTCGCCTGGTTCCTCTGGCGATCCATCTACCTCTCGAAGCTGCCCGGGCTCGACCGGAAACTGCGGGTCATGATCGATTGGTCGCTCGATCTCTTTTTTCCCCGCGACATCACCCTGCTCAATCCGCGGTTCACGAAACTCTATCGCCAGGTCCATCTCGAACCGGACGACACCCTCTTCAACCGGGGCGAGCCGGCCTTTTCCCTCTACGTGGTGCAAGAGGGTGGGATCGAGCTGCACGACGCCGAGGGGAAGGTGGTGCGCCGCATCGACGAGGGGGAATACTTCGGCGAACGCGCTCTCGTCCACGGCGGCGGCTATCTCTACGACGCGACCGCCACAGGGCCGACCGAACTGGTCTCGCTCAGCGGCGAGGTGGTCCTGCCTTTTTTCCGCAGCAGCAGCCGTTTCCGCCGCGTCCTCGGGCGGACGACGATCCAGGGCAGCGCCGAGGCCGAGATCGAATCCGTCAAGGCCCGGCTCGATCCCGCGGTCCTGCGTCGGCCCGTCCGCGAGCGGATGCGGAGCGATGTCGCGAGTCTGCCGAGCGACGCCAGCGTGGGGGATGCCATCGCCCTTTTCCGCGAAAAACGCCACAGCATCTACCCGATCGTGTCGCCCGACGGCACCCTCGACGGTGCCCTCGCGCGGGAGGATCTCTTTGATTATCTGAAACGCGCCGACGTCACCCTGGAGACGCCGCTGGCCGGGATCGAACGCTTCCCGCTCCCGGTCTGCCCGGTCGATGGGGAAATCGACGAGGCGGTCGAGGACATGATCCGCTCGGGTCGTCAGAAATGTCTCGTCACCGATGCGGCGGGACGCCTCGTCGGCATCCTCAGCGTGATGGATCTGCTGGGGGACGGAGGCGCGGCCTGATCGCCGGTCACAAGATCCGATCCAGCAGGAAGCCGCGCAGATCGGCGATGGCGATGCGCTCCTGTTTCATCGAGTCGCGCTCGCGTATCGTGACGGTGTCTCTGAGATCCTCGCCGTTTTCGCCGATGGTGTCGAAGTCGATGGTGACGCACCAGGGCGTGCCCACTTCGTCCTGACGGCGATAGCGGCGCCCGATCGCGGCGGCTTCGTCGTAGAAGACGGTCATGTAAGGAGTCAGCATTTTCTGCACCTCGCGGGCCTTGGCGACCAGTTCGGGTTTGTTCTTGAGCAGGGGGAACACGCCGACTTTGATCGGAGCCATGCGCGGGGAGAAACGCATCACGGTGCGGGTTTCCTCCTTGCCTTTCTCGTTGGTCACGGTCTCCTCGTCGAAGGCTTCGCAGATCAGGGCGAGGATGGTGCGGTCGCAGCCGGCGCTCGGCTCGACGACGTGAAGGAGGAATTTTTCCTTGGTCTCTTCATCGAAGTATTCCATCGATTTGCCCGAACCCTTCTGGTGTACCGAGAGATCGTAGTCGGTGCGGTAGGCGACGCCTTCGAGCTCCTGGATGCCGAAGGGGAATTCGTATTCGATGTCGTAGGTTTTCTTCGAATAAAAGGCGCGGTCTTCGTCGGGGATGTCGACGACGTGGAGACGCTCGCGGGGGATCCCGATTTCTTCGTAAAAGGCGAGGCGGGCCTCGAGCCACTCGTCGGTGAGGCGGAGTCCGTCCTCGGGTCGGCAGAAGTATTCGATCTCCATCTGCTCGAATTCCCGCGAGCGGAAGGTGTAGTTGCGGGGGTTGATCTCGTTGCGGAAACTTTTCCCGATCTGGGCGATGCCGAAGGGCGGTTTGACGCGGGAGGTCTCGAGGACGTTTTTGAATTGCACGAAAATCGACTGCGCCGTCTCGGGCCGCAGGTAGGCGATGCTGCTCTCGTCCGATTCCTCCGAGGAGGCCCCCATCCGCGTCTGGAACATGAGGTTGAAGGCGCGGGGCTCGGTCAGGAGCGATCCGTTTTCGGGGTTGAAGCGGGTCGTTTCCGTCACTTCCTCGGTGCGTTCGCCGAGGAGTTCGAGGCTCTTCGGCGAGACTTGTTTGTCGGAGAGGAACTGCGCGTAGTACTGGCGGGCGGTCTTGCGGGCCTTGTTCTCGTCCGTACCCTCGACCGCGAGGACCGCGTAGTCCCGCTCGACGCTCCAGCCCGATTCGGAGTGCGAAGCGCCGGTGAACCAGTAGGCGGTGCCGCTCTGCGGGGTGATCTGATCGGCGCGGAGACGGGCTTTGCTGAGGAGGCAGTCGCACATGGGATCGGAGAATCCGCCGACGTGGCCAGAGGCTTTCAGGACCGCCTGATGGGTGAGAATGGAGCCGTCGAGCCCGAGGATGTCCTCGCGCTCCTGGACGTGGCGGCGCCACCAATAGTCCTTGAGGTTACGCTTCAGTTCGGTGCCGAGCGGACCGTAGTCCCAGCAGCCGTTGAGACCGCCGTAGAGTTCCGCCGATTGAAAAATGAAGCCGCGTCTTTTGCAAAGACTGACGATTTTTTCCATTAGGACCGTGTTTTTCTCGGAGGAGGCGTCGCTCATGAACTGATTTTCAAAAGGGTAAAATGAGGGCACACAAGATAGCCGCCCCCACCTTTCCGCAAGGGGAAAGTCCGCCTCCGTGCCCGGCCCGGCGTTCCTCCCGGGGGGGGCGCCGCATTTTCCCTTGACCAAAGTGGATTTATGCGGACATTGCCCGCCCCGCAGTTCGTAGCCGACGCCGAAGGTTTTGCGCCCGCCGACACTGCCCTTTGAACCCTTTAACGGATCCGAAAGATGTCGAGAGTTTGTAAAATCACCGGTGCCAAGGTTGTCGCCGGCAATAAAATCCACCGCAGCGGGCGTGCCAAGAAAAAGGGCGGGATCGGTCGTCACGTCACCGGAACGGTGAAGCGTCAGTTCAAGCCCAACCTGCGCCAGAAGCGCGTCTGGGTGCCCGAGCTCGGCAAATTTGTTCGCATCCGCGTGAGCGCCCGCGCGCTAAAGACCATCGACAAGAACGGTGCGTTCAAGACGTTGAAAGAAGCCGGTCTGCTCTGAGGCGGCTCCGGCCGTCGGGGTTGGATGCCTGACACCCTTCACCTTGCCGATGCGGATGACGTCGGGGGTTTCGCCCTCGCCCGTCTCATTTCGCAACTGGGCGTGTCGCCGCAATCTCCCGCGACCTTCGCGTGGAACGACCGCGGGAATCTCGCCGCCGCTTGGACGATCTGGTTGGAAAAGTGGTTCGCGCCGCATCTCTCCGCCTGCTTCGTCGAGGTCTACCATCGCGCCGCCGCCTCCTTGGTGGAGGAAATCGAAGCCGCCGACCGACGCCTCGACGCCGCCCTCACGGACAGCCTTCGCTCCCGCAGCTTGCAGGTCGCCGGCGCGTTCCTCGAAGGAAAATCCGAACGGCGCGCCCACCGCCAATGGCAGCGCTTCGTCGAGCGGATCGCCTCGGGCCATACTCCCGGCCATACCACGACTCTTTTTGCCCTGCAGTGCGCCCTTTACCACCTCCCCCTCGGTTCCGCCCTGAGCGCCTACGCCTGGTTTGAACTCGAATCGGCCCTGCCCCCGAGCGGATCCGGCGGCGGGGAGCGCGACTATCGGGACAAAGCGGGCAGCGCGGAGGAGGTCCTGGCCGCCTACCGGCTCGCCCTGCCCCACGTCGCGGTTGCCTTGCGAGGGGATAGAGACGAACATGCCGGAGAGACGTCCGCCGAACCCCCTTCCCGGCTACGGGCCATTTAACCACGTTCCCCCGATGACCCCCGACATCGACGAAATCACCATCACCCGGACGGAGACCGAGGCCGATATCGACAGCCCGTGGAATGTCGTGGTCTACGACGATCCGGTGAACCTGATGAGTTTCGTCACCCTGGTGCTCAAACGGGTCTTCGGCTATCCGCAGGAAAAAGCCGAGGCCCTCATGATGGAAGTCCACAAGCTCGGCAGCTCCGTCGTCTGGACGGGGGAACGGGAGAAGGCCGAACTCTACGTGCAGCAGCTCCAGACCTATCAGCTTCTCGCGGCGATGAAAAAGGCGGACTGAGCCGCCCCTTACGATTCCCGGTCCCCGGGATCGCGGGCCATCGGAAAGTCCGAAGCCATCGCCTCCCCGTATTCCGTGATCTGATCCGCCAATCCCTCCGACACCGGAGACGCCGCGTTCCGCCCCGAGAGCAACTCGGTGAGAACCCAGAGACAAAAAAGAACAAGAGCGAGATAGTTCATGGCGTCTCTTTACGACGACCCGCGCGAGGTTCTTTCAGTTTTTGGGGAAAATCAGCGGGCCGATTCTTCGGTTCGCCGGTTTCTCAGGATCTCCGACGCCACAGGCTGGTCTGCGAGGTGCTGAGCTGGAGCTTGCGCTGGTGTTCGCGGATGAGAAAGGGAAGTTCCGTCACCGAGAGCAGGTCGAAGTCTTTTTGCAAGTCCGCCCGGAGAAATTCGAGGGTGGTGCCGTCGGGCTGATTCTCCACGGGTGTGTGCTCCCGCAGCCAGGTCGCGGGGGTGGCCATGACCAGTTTTCCGCCGGGGCGGACCAGTTCCGGCAGCCTGTCGAGAAAACGCCGCGGCTGGGAGAGGCGGCAGAGGAGATTGGCGGCGTGGACCAGGTCGAAGCTTCCCAGGCCCTCCCGCAAGTCCATCGCGTCACCCGTTTCAAAACGCACCCGTTCGGGGAAGACTCCCGCCGGCCGACGCACCGCGAGGGTCTGCGGTCTATGCATTTCCCCGTAGCGCGCGCAGGTGACGGGCTCGCCTTTTCTGACCCGCTCCGCCACCTCGATGAAACCCGCCGAGTAATCGATCCCGATCACTTCCCCGGCGATCCGGGAAAGTTCCAGCGAGGAACGTCCCACCGCACAGCCGAGGTCGAGCGCCCGCGCGACCGGGTCGGACAATCCCGCCGCCTCCACCGTGGTCACGGGAAATTCCAGACAACGCGCGGGCAATCCCGCCGGATCAAATCCCAGCCCGCCGAGGATTTCCTCCGGCGATCCGTAGTGAAAGAGCAAGTACCAGTCTCTCAGGATCTCGCTTTCGTAGCTCATGATGGGGAGTGCGGAAAAGCAGTGTCGCCTCCGGTCGGATCAGTAGGACAGGAGCGACTCGGTACGCACGGCGGGATCGAGATTCTTGCGTCCGTCGAGGAAGGAGAGTTCGATGAGGAAGAGCAGGCAGAGCACCTCGCCGCCGAGTTCCTCGATGAGTCGCAGGGCCGCTCCGGCGGTGCCGCCGGTCGCGAGAAGGTCGTCGATCAAAACGACGCGTTCCCCGGGCCGGACCGCGTCCTGGTGAATCTCGACATGGGCCTCGCCGTATTCGAGCGAATAGGAAGCGCCGTGGGTGGACCAGGGCAGTTTCCCCTTTTTCCGAACCGGAATGAACCCGACCCCGAGCCGGTCCGCGATCGCCGCTCCGAAGATGAATCCGCGGGCGTCGATCCCGACGATCTTGTCGGGTTTGGCGTCGCCGATGGCGGCGATGTATTCGTCGATCGCGGCGCGGAACAATTCCCCGCTGGCGAGGATGGGGGTGATGTCTTTGAAGACGATGCCGGGTTTCGGGAAATCGAAGACATCGCGGACTGCGGCCTTCAGTCGGGAGAGGGATTCCTGGTTCACCCCGCAAGTTCCCCGGATTCGCCCCCCGGTCAAGGCGGGATGAAGTCTTCCGGCGCGATTCGGCAATTCAGCGCTTCCGTCCCGGCCAGCCCTGCGTTACAGTGCGCCCTCCATGAAATTGAAGGACAAAATCGCCATCGTCACCGGCGGAGCTCGCGGCATAGGCCTGGGCTGCGCCCTCGAACTCGCCAAGGCCGGGGCCGCCGTCACCCTCGTCGACCGTCCCGGTAGCGAGGAACTCGCCGCCGCCGCCGAAACCATCCGCGCCACCGGGGTCGATTGCCTCGCGGTGGAAGCCGATACCTTTTCCCGCGAGGGCTGTGAAAAAGCCGTCGCGGACACCATCGCCCGCTTCGGCACGGTGGACATTCTCGTCGGGGTGCCCGCCTACAACCGCCGCGCCAGCTTTCTCGAATACGATGCCGCCGACTTCGAGGGCATCCTCAAGTCGGCCCTGCTCGGCAGCTTTCACATGGGCCAGCTCGTCGCCCGTCATTTTGTGGAAAAGGGGAAACCGGGGAAAATCACCTTCATTTCCAGCGTCCTCGCCCGCGTTCCCAACGCCCGTTGCCTCGCCTACAGCGCCGCCAAGGCCGGTCTCAATTCCATGATGGCGACGATGGCGGTCGAACTCTTCGAGCACCACATCAACGTTAACGTGATCGAACCCGGCTGGATCGACACGCCCGGGGAGCGCCACCACTACGACGAGGAAACCATGGCCGCCGAAGCCCGCAAACTCCCCTGGGGTCGGCTCGGGACTCCGGAGGACATCGGCAAAGCCGCCCTCTATCTCTCCTCGGATGACGCCGACTACGTCACCGGCACCCTCCTGCCCGTCGACGGAGGGTATCGCCTCAAACACTGCCGCAATATCCCCGAGGAATCGACTTGAGCTTCCCCGGAGTTGAACGTCGCAACGCCGGAGGACTCTAACTCCGGTAGACCATTTTTTTATGCTGTTTCGCCTTTTCGTCCTCTTCGTCACCTTCCCCCTGATCGAACTGATGCTTCTGCTCATGATAGGGCAGCGCATCGGGATGGGTGCCACTCTGGCGGTGATCCTGCTCACCGGGATCCTCGGCGTATTTCTCGCCCGCACCCAGGGACTCAAGGCGCTGGCCCGCTACCAGGAGGCGATCCAGCAGGGAAAAATCCCTCACGAAGCCATCATCGACAGCCTGCTCATCCTCGTCGCCGGAGTGCTCCTCGTGATCCCCAGCTTCCTCGCGGACGGGCTCGGCGTCCTCCTCCTGCTGCCTCCGGTGCGCGCCCTGATACGAGGATATCTCAAGCAATCGATCCAGGAAAAAATCACCGTGGCGCAACACGACCTGGGCCGACCGACGAAGCGCGGCCCCCAAGTCGACACCGCCTCCCCGGTCATCACCGTCGAGGCGGAGGTGGTGGAAACCTCGACCGACCGGCCGCATCGGGATCGTCCCTGATTTTTCCCGATTGCCTCGCCCCAATAAAAAAAAGCCGGAGCGTTTCCACTCCGGCTTTTTCCAAATGATTTCTCCTGAGAAAGGAGATGAGATCAATGATAGGAAGCCTGGCTTCCCTTGATGTCACGCTTTTTCAGCCAGGGCATGAGTCCGCGGAGACGGGCGCCGACTTTCTCGATGGGGTGCTTCTGGCCTTCCTTGCGGAGAACGTCGAAGTTCTTGCCGCCGCTCTCGGCTTCGGCGATCCAGCCCTTGGCGAATTTGCCGTTCTGGATGTTCTTGAGAGCCTTTTCCATGCGCTTTTTCACCGAGGCGTCGATGATGGTCGGACCGGTCGTGACGTCGCCGTATTCCGCGGTCTCGGAGATCGAGAAGCGCATCCCGGAGATGCCGGATTCGTTGATGAGATCAACGGTCAGCTTGAGCTCGTGGAGACATTCGAAGTAGGCCATCTCGGGCTGGTAGCCGGCCTCGACGAGGACTTCGTAAGCGGCGGTGATGAGCTGGCTGACGCCGCCGCAAAGCACGGTCTGCTCGCCGAAAAGGTCGGTCTCGGTTTCCTCTTTGAACGAGGTTTGGAAGACACCGGCGCGAGTGCCGCCGACGCCCTTGGCCCAGGCCAGCGCGATTTTCTTGGCGTCCTTGCCGGGGTTCTGATGCACCGCGATGAGGGCGGGCACGCCCTTGCCCTCGACGAACTGACGCCGCACGATGTGTCCGGGGCCCTTCGGGGCGACCATGATCACGTTGACGAAGTCCGGCAATTCGATGGTGTTGAAATGAACCGCGAAGCCGTGGCTGAAAAGAACCGTCTGTCCCTTCACGAGGTGGGGGGCGATGTCCTTGTTGTAGATGCCGGCGATTTTGGTGTCGGGGGTGGCGATGAAGATCACGTCCGCCGCCTTGACCGCGTCGGCGGTGTCCATCACTTCGAAGCCATATTCTTTCGCCACCTCGCGGGACTTGCTCTTGGCGTAGAGGCCGACGATGACCTTGACCCCGCTGTCCTTGAGGTTGAGTGCGTGTGCGTGGCCTTGTGAGCCAAACCCGATCACGGCGCAGGTCTTGCCTTTCAGCACTCCCAGGTCCGCGTCCTTATCCGTATAGATCTTTGCTGCCATCTTTTGTATCCTCTGCGTTTTAGAGGCGCGTAGAATCCGCCCAAACGAGGTAATGGTCAAACGGTAATCCCTTCCGCTCAGAGTTCGACCGTCTTTCCGGTGCGGAAGGCTTCGTCGGCGGCGAGGACGATGCGGAGGCTGCTGACCGCGTCCTCCATGTGATCGCTGAGATCGACGTCGTTGACGATGGCGTTGAGGAAGACCTCCTGCTCGCGGGCGCAGAGACCGTCGTGGTCGGGCTCGTCGGCGCAGTCGATGATCTCGTCGGGCCGGGCGAACTGACCGTCGGCCCCGAGCTCGGCGTGGTGCAGCTTCAGGGTCTCTGCCTTGGAGTGCGAACCGATGTCGTCGCTGGAGGTCTCGCCTTCGTCGACCCCGGCGATGCTGACACAGCCCTTCGGCCCGACGACATCCTTCACGAAAAAGGCGACCTCGCTCATCATCGGACCCCATCCCGCCTCATACCAGCCGACGGATCCGTCTTCAAAAGTCACCTGGAGCTGGCCGTAGTTGTACATCCCCGGCACCAGTTCCTCGCTGAGGCGCGCCCCGATCGCGCTGACCCGGATCGGGCGGGAGCGCGTCATCTGGCACATCACATCGACGTAGTGGACCCCGCAGTCGACGATGGGCGACATCGAGTTCATGAGCATGCGGTGGGTGTGCCACATCTCGCCGGAGGACTGCTGGTTGAGGTTCATCCGCATCACCAGCGGCTTGCCCAGCGTCTGCGCCACTTCGATGAAGCGTTCCCAGGTCGGGTGGACGCGGAGGATGTAGCCGATCACGAGCTTGCGGTTCGCCGCCTTCGCCGCTGCGACGATTTCCTCCGCTTCGGCCACAGTCACGGCGATGGGTTTTTCGAGAAAAACGTGACAACCCGCCGCGAAGGCTTTTTTCGTGTAATCGGCGTGGGTGTCGGGATAGGTGTTGATCGAGACCGCGTCGGGTTTCGTCGCGGCGAGGGCCTCTTCGTAATCCGAGAACT
>JAAYAT010000364.1 GCA_012719225.1 Verrucomicrobiaceae bacterium | reverse complement strand
CACCTTGACGTTGTTGCCGATAACCACGCCGGGTCCGACCATGGTGTTCTGCCCGAAGGAACAGTCCCGGCCGATTTTCGCTCCGTCACACACATGGGCGAAGTGCCAGATTTTGGTCCCGGCGCCGATGACGGCCCCCGCGTCGATCACGGCGGTCTCGTGTTGGAAATGGTTGCTCGTCATGGATTTTTCCCGGGGACGGGGAGGTGGAAGGTGGGGCGAACCGTCCCCGGTGAGCCGTCGGACGATCAGGGACGATCTCTCGGGGATTGAGGGATTTGCGGGGAAGATTGGCATCTTCCTCTACATTTTATTGCCAATCCTCGGTAGCGGAACATGCCAATGTTCCTCGTTCGCTTTACCGGGAAGATTGGCATCTTCCTCTACGGCTAAAAAGCAAAACAGCTAAAAGCTAAACAGCTAACCCCTCAGCGGCGCAGCCATTTCGTGATCAGGGGAAGGATGCCGCGGCCCCGCTGCTGCCATTTCCGGAGCGCCTCGAGACGCATCACCACCTCCGCCAATTCGTGGGCCGGACCGCCCTCGCGGGCGAGGCGCAACATGGACCGGACCTGTCCCTCCCCGCCTTCGAGGAGGGGCTGGAGACGATCTTCGAAGAAGTGGGTGACGATGCGGGAGACGTTGAGATCGGCCTGAAAATGTTCGCGACGGTCGTCGGGGACGCTGTGGGAGGTGACCGCACCGAGTCCCTTCAGGGCGGTGAGACCCTGGCTGACACTCCCTTTGCTGATCCCGAGGCGGGCGACGATGTCGTCCATGGCGAGGGAATCGACCGAGACGAAAAGGAGCCCGTAGATCTGCCCGATGGACTTCTGCAAACCGAACATCTGGACGAAGGAGACGAAGTAATCGATGGACTCGCGCTCCAGTTCTTCGCTCCCCCCGCAGACCGACCCGACAGGGGAAGAGACCGCGCCGGACACGCTACCGCCAGTGGTGTCGCGATTCCCCCAGAGGGATTCGGCACCGTCTCGCGGAGTTTCGGCTGTCATTTTCGTCTCCAAGAGCATCGGGGACTCAAACCAAGGCTACGTACCCGCAAAATCATCAAGTTCAAATAAAAATGAACGAGTTTTCAGTTTTCAGTTTTCAGTTTTCAGTTTTCAGTTTTCAGTTTTCAGTTTTCAGGGGCTGAGGGATTGAGGGATTGAGGGATTGAGGGATTGAGTGGCGGAACATGCCAATGTTCCCGGGAATGTGCTTCAGCTTCCGTTCCGAACTTCGACACAGGTGGGGCGAACCGTCCCCGGTGAGCCGATTGGGCATTCGGACAGCTTCGCTCTTAGCTGTTTAGCGGGTAGCTGTTTTGCTTTTTAGCCGTAGATAGATGCTAATCTTCCCCGTTGATCGAGAAAGGAAAAAGATCATCCCTGATCGTCCGGGCGGCTCACCGGGGACGGTTCGCCCTACCTTTCACTTTCCTACCTTTCACTTTCCCACCTTTTACCTTTCACCTGCTCCCCCCTACATTCCCTGCCAATTGGTGATGTACTTCGCCGCTTCGTCGGTGTTCTTGGGATCGGCGTCGGTGATGGACCAGATGTCGTAGGTCGGATTGTAGGTCTCGCGCTTTTGGTTCGGCTGGAGGTTGGGCACCTGGGCGAGGTAGCGGATCGGGTTGCTGTAGGAATCAATGACCATGTATTCCCCCCCTATGGACATGGAACGCGGCTCCCGCGCCTCGCGGTTGCTTTCGTAATCGAGCTTCGGAACGTAGACCTTTTCGTTCTGCTCGAAGTCGACCTTGCCGTCGAGGTTCCAGTCGCCGGAGAGGTGCTTGTAGAGCACCGCCGCCCCATCGACACCGGCGGAATCGCGGTCGCCGGTGGGCTCGTTGAGCGGGTAGCTGCCGTGATCGATCTGGTACTTGGAGAGACCGCTTTCCAATTCGGCGAGGAAAGCCTCGACCTTGCCCCGGTTGATCCGGCTCTGGATGCCGGGAAGGGAGCCGATCAGCAAGCCGGCGAGGATCACCATGACGCCCACCACGACCATGAGCTCGATCATGCTGAAACCGCCGCGCCGACGGGAGGGAGGATGTATTTTCATGACTCGACTGTATCAGAGGGAGGGGCAAATCGTCAATACAATGTAAACACTGAATTTTCCGATTTGCCCCGTTTCGTCCCGATTTGCTCCTTCGTCCGGGCTCAGCCGGACTGGTTGTTCATCTCGGTGATGATGGTGATCATGGGCATGAAGAGCGCGATGACGATGGTCCCCACGATGGCGGCGAGGAAGACAATCATGATGGGCTCGATCATCGAGGTCATCGCATCGACGGCGTTGTCCACCTCGTCGTCGTAGACGTCGGCGATCTTGAGGAGCATGTCGGGGAGCTGGCCGGTCTCTTCCCCGACGTCCACCATACTGATGACCATGGGCGGGAGAATGCGGCTCGCCTCGAGCGGGGCGACGACGGATTCCCCCTCGCGGACGGCTTCGTGAACCTTGTCGATGGCGTCGGCGATGATGACGTTCCCGGCGGTGTCGCGGGTGATGTTGAGCGCCTGGAGGATGGGCACGCCGCTGGTGACGAGGGTCCCCAGGGTCCGGGTGAAGCGGGAGATGCCCCCCTTGAGCTGGACCGGCCCGAAGACGGGCATGTAGAGCTTCATCCGGTCGATGACCTTGCGGCCTCCCTTGGTCATCGCGAAGACCTTCCAACCGGCGTAGAGGACGGCGAGGGCGATGGCGATGATGAGCCACGAGTCCTGCACAAACCGGCTGATCCCGATGACGAACTGGGTGATCTCGGGGAGGGGTTTGTCCCCGAGCATCTCGGCGAAGATTTTCTCGAACCGGGGCACGATCACCGCCATCAGGAAGATGAGGATGGCCACCGCGATGACGATGACGATGATGGGGTAGACCATCGCCGCGACGATGCGGTTTTTCAGTTTCTGGGCTTTTTCCTGGTATTCGGCGAGGCGGACGAGGACGAGTTCGAGAACCCCGCCGAGTTCCCCGGCCTTGACCATGTTGACGTAGAGTTTGTCAAAGATCTTGGGGTGCTGCCCGAGACTTTCCGAGAAAGTCGAGCCGCCCGCGACGGAATCGGCGAGGTGGTTGATGGTGCCCGCCATGGCGCGGTTTTTTTCCTGCTTGCCGAGGACGGAGAGTCCGCGCAGGAGGGGGAGGCCCGCATCCACGAGGGTCGCGAGCTGCCGGGTGAAAATCATGAGGATCTTGCCGTTGACCCGCCCGCCGGTGGTCGCGCCCTTTTTCGCCTTGGCGCTGGCCTTGGCCTTTTTCTTCGAAGCACTGGAGACACCTCCCTTACCGGCGGCCACCACCTGGGTGGGATAGAGACCGCTCTTGCGAAGCTGGCTGATCGCGTCCGCTACATCGTTTGCCTTGATCGATCCCGT
>JAAYAT010000363.1 GCA_012719225.1 Verrucomicrobiaceae bacterium | reverse complement strand
CGTAGTCGTCCGCCCCGTCCGCCC
This sequence comes from Verrucomicrobiaceae bacterium, assembly GCA_012719225.1. Classification (GTDB taxonomy): domain Bacteria; phylum Verrucomicrobiota; class Verrucomicrobiia; order Verrucomicrobiales; family DEV007; genus Arctic95D-9. The sequence continues at coordinate 14,345 of JAAYAT010000363.1, read as the reverse complement.
GAGCCCAGAAATCCAGGAGGAAGACGGCTTCCCGGTGCAGCCAATCGGCGGTCCAGTCGGGTGCCACGTAGGCACCGTGCCCCCAGACGCTGCCGAGCTGTTGGCCGCCGGTACTCTGCCACACGTTCTGCCCGTCGAGGATTTGTTGTTTGGTGAAGAGGACCTCCCCGGTTTCTTGGATCACCACTTCTTCGGGGATGGGGGGCGCTTCGCGGTAAATTTCTCCGCCGTAGTAGAGGAGCACGGCGAACGAGGACAACACGACGAAAGCCAAAAGGATCCAGAGTCTCCGAACGTTTTTCATGATGGTGGGGGTTAGGCGGGAAAGTGGGAAAGTGGGAAAGTGGGAAGGTAGCAAAGTAGCAAAGAGGAGGAAGATGCCGATCTTCCAGTGGGGGGAAGCGGTCGAGGGATTCAGCCCAGTGAGAGGGCGCCGCCTTCACAGTATTTGGCGGTTCCGAAGCGGGTGATCTCGTGCCCCATGGATTGGGCGAGGGTGAGCCAGAGACGGTTGTGGGGAACGCCGCTGAGGTGGAGGGCGCGCCCGGATTTGATTCCGTGGGCCTTGCCGCCGACGAGGACGAAGGGGATGTCCTTGAGGGTGTGGTTGTTGCCCTTGCCGAGTTCGTTCAGCCAGACGACGAGGGTGTTGTCGAGCATACTGCCGTCGCCTCCGGGCTCGGGGGTGTCGGCGAGGCGTTGGGTCAGATAGGCGAGCTCGCCGGCGAACCATTCGTTGATCTTGGTGAGGTTTTCGACGGCGTCCGGGTTTTCGTCGGATTCGTGGGAGAGGGTGTGGTGTCCGTCCTTGATCCCGAGCCAGTTCATGCGGGCTTGCCCGACGGAGCGCATGAACTGCAAGGTCGCGACGCGGGTCATGTCGTTGGCCATGGAGTTGACCAGCAGGTCGATCTGCATGCGGCTGATGCGCGGGGTGTTGTCGTTGACGAGTTCGATGTCGGGATCGATCTCGGGCACGGAGTGGGTGAGATCGGGGTTCTCGTCCTCCCGCTGGAGCTCGATCTCCATTTCGCGGACGAGGGTGAGATGCTCTTCGAGGCGGGTGCGGTCTTCCACGCCGAGGGTGCCGGAGACTTTTTTGAGTTCGTCCCGGACTCCGTCGATGATGGAGCTGAGGCTTTCCTTGTCTTTTTGCCGTCCGTAGAGTCGGGCGAGCATTTGCGCGGGGTCGTCGATGGGAGCGATGGGCTGGTTGGACCCGGCGTAGCACATCCGGGTCCACGGGTCGGCGCGATTGGGCACGGCGACGCCGAATTCCAGCGAGCCGAAACGGCTGCGGGTCTCGTCCCTGCTTTGGAGGAAATTTTTGATCTCCTGATCGATGGAGATGCCGCTGGCCCAGCCGGCGGGGGTGTCGGATCCGCCCTGGATGTTGCCGGGGAGCAGTTCGGTCCCGGTGAGGAGACAGCTCATCCCGCGCATGTGGCGGTCCCCGTCGCCGCCGATGTCGTTGTTGAGCCCGCGCAGGGTGGTGATGTGTTCTTTGTACGCTTCGAGCGGTTTGAGAATGCGCTTGAAATCGAGGGTTTCGCCCTCGGGCCAGAATTCCCACGGGACGGTGCCGTTGGGCGAGAACATGATGATGAGCCGTCGGCCTTTTTGGGCTCCGGCGGCCTGGAGTCCGGGGAGACCGGTGAGAAAGGGAAGGGCGGCGGAGGAGATGCCGAGTTGGCGGAGGAAGGCGCGGCGTGTTTTCATTGTGGGTGTGAGAATGGAAAATGGGAAAGGGGGTGAGGGAAAAGATTCTCTTCGCTCATTTGGCGGCGATCGGGGCGTCGGCGGGGGTGTGGGTGGCGGTGTCGAGGCTGATGTGCTGCAAAAGATCGGGGATGCGGTAGCTGCTCTCGGCAAAGGCTTCGTGAAGCGTCTCCATTTCGTTTTCGCCGTAGGCGCGGACGGGTTGCTTGATGAAGTGATGAAAGAGTTGCTCGATGAAAGTGCGGTGGGCCGAGGGGGTCGCGGCGGCGAATTCGGCGACATCGCGGGCGTCGTCGAGGGGGATGACATGGCCTCCCTCGGTGGCGAGTTCGCCCGCGGCGTCGACGGGCTTGCCGCGGTCCTGGTCGCGCCGACGACCGATCCCGTCGTAGTGTTCGAGACTGAAGCCGAGCGGATTGATGGTGACGTGGCAGGCCATACAGTCGGCGGACTTGGTCATCTCGGTGACTTTTTGGCGCATGGTGAGGGAAGGATCGAAGGCGGCGTCCTTGAACTGGTTGGCCATGGGCGGTGACTTCAAGGGCATCCCGACGATGTTGCGGGTGAGAAAGACGCCGCGATGGATGGGCGAGGTATCGTTGTGGTAGGCGAGGGTGGAGAGCAGGAAGGGGTGGGTGATGACCCCGGCGCGGGTGCCGGCGTCGAGGGCGACGGGCTGGAAGTCGCCTTTGACGTCGGCGCCGTAGATTTTGCCGAGGCGTTCGTTGAGGGGGATCTCGCGGGCGAGGAGCAGCTCGCGGTAGCCGGTCTTTTCCCCCCAGGTGACTTCGTCGAGAAAAAGCCGCAGGGAGGTGCGCAGGTCGGCGGCGACGGCGGGATCGAAGGCGGGGTAGGTGTCCTCGTCCTTGGCGAGTTCGTCGGCGCGCTCCAGTTCGAGCCAGTGATGGTAAAAGCCCCGCATCTTCGCCCGGGTGCGCCAGTTCCAGACCGCTTCCCGGACGACTTTTTCGAGCTTTTCGGGATCGTCGAGTTTTCCTTTTTCGGCGCGGTCGAGGAGGCGCTGGTTGGGAACCGAGTCCCACAGGAAGAGGGCCAGGCGCGAGGCGATGGTCCAGCGGTCGGGCGAGTCGGAACCACCCGCGTCGCCCGCATCGGGGTAGAGGAAACGCGGTGAGGAGAGGGTCTGCAGCACGAGGCGTTTGACGGATTGTTCGAGGGACGGGGAATCCTCGAAATGAACCCGCACGAGACCTTTCTCCTCTTCTCCCGAAAGGGGGCGGCGGTAGGCGCGGGCGACGAATCGGCTCGCGAAGTCCCGGATCTTTTCCTCCCGGTCCTCCTGGCCGGGCTTGGTTTTGGCGAGTCCGTCGAGGTGGGTCACGACGTGCTCCGCGGCGGCGAGGGCACCGGCGGTGACGGACTCCAGCCAGGCGCGGGAGACCATCGTGCCGCGTTCGTAGCCGACGCTGCGGTCATCGGGCGGGAAGGGGATGTCGAGGACGAGGGACTCGTGGGACCATGTCGGGGTCAAACACCGTTCGGGGATGGTCTGGAGGACGCCGTGGGGCGGTTTCCACATCAGTTCGACGGAGGCGGCTTTCTCCTTCCAAGTGAAAAAATCGAGACGAATGGGATAGGGGCGGCCCCCGAGGAGGAAAAGGCTGCCGCTCTCTTCGCGGACTTCGTTGTTGGGTGCGACCCAGCCGTCGATGACTTTTTTCCCGCTCTCTTCGCCGTGCTGGTTCTCGTTGACCCAGAGAGTGACGCCGTTGCGGGATTTCACGACGAATTCATACACTCCCGTCTCGGGCGCGAGGAGAGTGCCCTCCCAGCGGATCGAGAAACCTTCGGGGGAAAATTCTTTGGCCTCCTCGTGTTTGGGAATGCCCTCGCCGAAATCGAAGCGAACCCTCCCGTCGACGCGCTCGAATTTGTCGGGTTTTTTCGCTTCGGTGAATTCCTTGCGTTCGTTGAAGCGCGCGCTCCCGTAGTAGCGGGCCTTGAGACCCCGCTCTTCGGGGATGCGGTTATCGCCGCGGAAGCTGAGGATGAGATCGGCGACCGAGTTGCGGTATTGCGGCACGGTGAGGCGGGAGATGTCGATGCGGGCGGGGGTGTTGCGGGCGCGGGCTTCGATGGAATAAAAAGCGTCGTAGATGTAGGCGGCGACGGACTGGGCCTCTTCGCCCACGCAGAGGTGTTCGTCGCCTTCGGGCATGGTCCGCTCGATCCGCTTGGCGAGGGACTCGAGCGTCCGGCTGCCCTCGAGGGGATCGTCGGCTTTGTCTTTGACGCCCTTTCCGTCGGGACCGTGGCAGTCGAGGCAGAGTTGCTGGTAAATGACCTTGCCGGGATGGTTTTCCAGAGCGGGATTCCCCTCGGCATGAGAAGAGAGCTGCGTGACGGCTGCCAGCAGGATCTGCAAGAGGAGGATGGGGAAGAGTCCGCGCATGAGCCGGTGAACACAAGCTACCGCTGGAAACGGTCGCGTCAGGGTACGCATTGTAGGCATCCCGCGGTACTGGAACGGGTGGTGGTGGTCGGGGGAGTCCCCGATCTGATTCGAAATAAATATGGAAAACAGAGTGGGAAAGATGCTTTTGCTGAATCCTTTTTCCCCCGGTTCGCCCCCGGATGGCCTTTTGACGGGAGGGGATTCGTGGGCGAGGATCGGCGGCACTATGGCCGGACTTGTTATCAGACCCCGCTCCCGCATTTTTCACGGCCACGACTGGGTCTATTCCAGCGAGGTGGAGAAAATTTTCGGCGATCCCGCGCCGGGCGACGTGATCTCGCTGAAGGACTTTCGCGACCGTCCCCTGGGGTCGGCGATTTACAATCCCGAATCGCAGATCGTGGCCCGTCGCATCTCGCGTCGCAAGCAGGATCTCGATCCCGATTTTTTCGACCGTCGCCTGCGCCGGGCTCTCAATCTGCGCGAGGCGATGGCCTTCGCCGAGCCGGTCTACCGTCTCGTCTGGAGCGAGGCGGACGGTTTGCCGGGGGTGGTGATCGACCGCTACGGCGAGGCCTTTGTCCTGCAGACCCTCACCCTCGCGATGGACCAGCGCAAAGGACTCCTCGTCGAGGCGATGCAGCGGCTCTTTGGCGAAGGCATCACGGTGATAGAGCGCAACGATTCCCCGATCCGCAAGGCGGAAGGTCTCGAACCCGTCGTCGGGCGGCTCGCCGGGACGGAAAGCGGGCCGTTCACGATCACGGTGAACGGATTGCTCCAGGAAGTGGACCTGCTCGCCGGGCAAAAGACCGGGATCTACCTCGACCAACTCGATGCCTACGCGGCGGTGGCGGAGCTCTCGCCGGGAAAAGCGGTCCTCGACTGCTTCTGCAACCAGGGGGGGTTCGCGCTCCACGCGGCGAAAGCGGGAGCGGCTTCGGTCCTCGCCATCGACATCAGCGGGACCGCGGTCGAGGCGACGCGTCGCAATGCCGAGCGCAACGACCTGACGGTGGAGGCGCTCGAGGCGAATGTCTTCGATTTTCTCAAGGAGGCGGAGACGGCGGAGCGGAAATTCGACCTCATCGTGCTCGATCCGCCCTCCTTCACGAAGAGCCGCAAAGCGCTCAAAGGAGCGATGCGCGGCTACAAGGAGATCCACCTGCGCGCCCTCAAGCTCCTGACCGCGGACGGGATCCTCTCGACCTACTGTTGCAGCCACCACGTCAGCGAGCAGGAGTTTTTCGACGTCATCGCCGCCGCCTCGGTCGATGCGAAGCGCAATCTGCGGCTCCTCGCGACCCATTCGCAGCGACGCGACCACCCCGTCATCGTGACCCTGCCCGAGACAAAATATCTGAAGGGATTCACCCTGCGGTGTGTCGGCGGATTCTGAAGGGGATTCCCGTAGCGGAATTTGCCAAAATTCCCCCCGTCGGTCCGGTGAGTGGAGGCTTCGCCGGGGAACATTGGCATGTTCCTCTACGCGTCACCTCGCGGAGACCCCGCCCGAAGCAACTCAGCGCACGCCTTCGACTTCCAGATCGATGGCGTAGAATCCGGTCCGGGCGGTGACGTAGAGGGTTTTCCCGACGAGGACACAATTGCTGGGACCTTCGGGGACGGTGAGGCGCAGCCGTTCGGTTCCCTCGGGAGAAAAGGCGATGATCTCCCCTTTCCAGGTCACGTAGAAGTTGCCAGCCTTGTCGATGGTCATGCCGTCGCTGCCGACGGAGGCAACGGCGCGCTTGTTGGCGAGCTTGCCGGGTTCGGGCACGTCGTAGGCGAAGATCGTCTCGGCACCGGGATCGGCGACGTAGAGGATGCGGCTGTCGGGCGACATGATGACTCCGTTCGGCTTTACGAGATCGGCGGCGACCTGGGTGAGCTTGCCCGCGCGGGTGAGGTAGTAGACCGCTTCGATGTCGATCTCGCGGTCCTCCCCTTTGCCGTAGCGGGGATCGGTGAAGTAAAAACCGCCGCTGCCGTCGGGGACGACGTCGTTGGGGCTGTTGAGTTTTTTGCCGTCGAAGGTCTCGGCGAGGACGGAGCGTTTGCCCTCGAAGTCGATTCGAGTGAGGCTGCGGGCACCTCCCTCGCAGGCGATGAGGGCACCGGCGGGAGTGAAGAAAAGTCCGTTGGCCTTGCCGCTTTCCTCCCGGAAAACGCTCGTCTCGCCGGAGGCGGGATCGTAGACGTGGATGCGCTCGTTGGGGATGTCCGAGAAATAGATTTTTCCGTCCGGCGCGAGGGCGGGGCCTTCGGTGAACTTGAATCCCTCGGCGAGTTTGCGGAAGGCGGCCCCTTCCTTCACGAGCGGACCCTCGTGGGTGTAGGTCTCGATCTCGGGAGTGCGGTAGTCGGTTTTCTCGCCGAGATCCTGGATCCGGACATTGCGGTAGCGGACCTGGAGGGTTTCGTCGCGGTTGCCGATTCCGTGGACCTGGAGTCCGATGAAGCCGGTCGCGGTCATCCCGTCGGTGAGATTGGCGGCGGGGACGCCGTTGACGAAGGTGCGGATGCGGTCGCCGATGGCCTCGATCCGGTAGTGGTTCCAATCATTCTGCCGGAAAGCGTAGCGCGCCGCCGGATCGGCGGAGAGATCGTAGAGCCAGCCGCGGCGGCCTTCGTCGTAGATGCCGCCGCTCCAGCCGCGGTCGGCCGGATCGATCTCGACCTGGTAGCCGTGGACCTGGCCGTTTTTGTAGTCGGGCAGGCTGTTCGAGCGGATCTGCACGCCGCAGTTGAGGGTCGGATCGACCTTGTACTCCACTTCGAGGATGAAATTCGCGTAGTCTTTCTCGGTGCAGAGGAAGGAGTTCGGTGTTTTCGGGACGGTGGTGCCGACGATGACGCCGTCTTCGACGGTGTATTTCGCCTCGCCGCCGCGTTGCACCCAGCCGTCGAGATTTTTTCCGTTGAAGAGATCGATCCACTGGCCCGGTTCGTCGGAGGAGGCGAGGAGGGGAATCGCGAGGAGGCAGAGGAGCAGTTTTTTCATGGACGCGGGGCGGGATGGGGACGTTTTTTTTGAGAAAGTGGAACAGACAGGCTTGCCGATTACCACGAAGCAGGCGGGATGACAAGCGATTCCACGGACGGGATGCCGGTCGCGAGGGCCGTCGGGAAGGGGGAAAAAAGTTCCGCGGAGGAAAAGTACTTGAGGCTGATTCGCAAGGGTGGAACGTCCCTACCCTCGTGGATACCCTGTCGGGTCATCGATCCGACCCTCTTGCGTATCCCCATTTTCCCGCCTTTTTTCCATGCCTGCCCTCGATTTTCCGGTATCCGCCATCAAAGACCCGCTGCGGGTCTCGGGCAAGTTTTTCCGGGCGGGAGGGGAGGTCGCGATGATACGGGCGGTGACCTTCGGCCCGTTCCCGGTCGGGGCGTTTCCCGATGAGGGTCGCGCCCAGCTCGCGCGCATCCGCGATCGGCTCGGGGCGAACGCGTTGCGCCTCTACGAGATCCCATCGCTGGAGTTCATGCACGCCTGCGCCGAGACGGGCCTGCGGGTGTTTCTAACCCTGCCGTGGTCGCAGCATATCGATTTCCTGAGCGAGCGCGGCGCTCTCGCGGAGGCGGATCGCTTGCTCCTGGAAACGGTGCGGCGCTTCCACGGACATCCGGCGCTGGGCGGGTATTTCGTGGGCAACGAGATCGAGACGACGCTGGTCCGCTGGATGGGCGCGGGGCGGGTCGTGGAACAGTTGGAACGGCTCATCGACCTCGGTCACACCAACGCGCCGGGGACTCTTTTCGCCTACGCCAACTACCCGAGCACGGAGTATCTGCTGCCGCAGAATCAGGATTTCGTGGCGTTCAACCTGTATCTCGAAGGCGAGGCGGAGCTGTCCGCCTACCTCGCCCGGCTGCAGAACCTGGCCGGGGACAAGCCGCTTTTCATCTCCGAGTTCGGGGCCGACGCGCTGCGGCACGGAGATCTCGGGCAGGCGGGGATCCTCGATCATTATCTCGAGGCGGCGGGGCGATCGGGGGTGGCGGGCTCGACGATTTTCGCCTGGAGCGATCACTGGCAGCGCGGCGGCAGCACCGTGGAGGGATGGGAATTCGGCCTGACGCGGCGCGACCAGTCCGAGCGCCCCGCCGTGGATGTGGTGAGGGAGTCCTGGGGGCTCTGGGGAAAGCCGTCGGATTGCCTGTCCCTAACGGATCCGCCCAAAATTTCGGTCATTGTCTGCACCCACAAAGGCAGCGCGACGCTGGTGGAGTGTCTCGACTCGCTCCTCGCGTTGAATTACCCGGCGGTGGAGCTGCTCCTCGTGAACGACGGGGCCGATCCCCGGGTGGAGGATCTGGCGCGTGCCTACGAGGCCGTCCGCTATTTCGCGGTCGAACACCGCGGGCTGAGCGTGGCGCGCAACACCGGGGCGGCGGCGGCGACGGGGGAGATCCTCGTCTACACCGACGACGACTGCATCGCCGAGCCGGATTGGTTGCAATGGATCGCGGAATTGTTTTCCGACGATCCGAAAATCGGGGCGGTGGGCGGACCGAACATCCCGCCGTCGGCGGAAACGGCGGCGCAGGCGCGGGTCGCGGCGGCACCGGGCGGACCGGCGCACGTGCTCTTGAGCGACACCCGGGCGGAGCATCTCCCGGGCTGCAATCTCGCGGTGCGCAAGTCGGTCTTCGAAGAGATCGGCGGGTTCAATCCCGTGTTCCGCTCGGCGGGGGACGATGTCGATCTCTGCTGGCGGATTCTTGCGGCGGGATACGAGCTGGGTTTTCATCCGGCCGCTTTTGTCTGGCATCACCGCCGTTTTTCCTATGCCGCCTATTTCCGTCAGCAGATGGGCTACGGACGGGCCGAGGCGCTCCTGATGCCGATCCATCGGGAGCGTTTCCGCGGCGCGGGCGGAGCGATCTGGCGGGGCCAGGTCTACACTTCGGGAGGGAATCGCGGCGGGGCGTTCGTCTACCACGGCCACCACGGCTACGAGCCGTTTCAGTTGGTCTATCCGGAGAGGGAATCGGGGCTGTCCGAGGCCTTGCTCCACGTGCTCTGGTGGGCCGGTGTCGCGGGCTTCGGGGTGGGGGCGGTCTTTTTCCCGATTCTCCTGCTCCCGATGGGGCTGATGATCGCGGGTTCACTCGCGATCGCGCTGCGTCGGGCGGGCCGGTCGGTGATCGATCCGGCCTTCGACTCGACGAGTTCGCGCCTGGTGCTCGCGGGGCTCATTCTCCTCCAGGGATTCCTCCGCAGCGGGACGCGCCTGCTCGGCGGCTGGCGGGAGGTGAACTGGGCTGGCAGCGTCCATTTTGTGGGAAGCGAGGCGGTCGAAAAGCTCGCCTCGGGCTGGTGGAAGCTGGGCGATGAAATGGCTTTCTGGAGCAGTGAGGGTGTCGGACGCGGGGAGCTGCTCGCGGCGCTCCTGGAGCGTTTTCCCCGGGCCGAGGACGATGCCTCCGGCAAGACGGATGTCATCCTGAAACGCGGTTGGTTCTGGAACTGGGCAGCCCTGACGGTGACCGAATACCACGAGGACGAGGGCCGGCTGACGCGGCTGCGGCTGCTGGCCCGGCCGCAACGGATCACGAGATTGATCGTGCTCCCGCTACTGGTTCTCGCGCCGTTCGCGGTGATGCTGGGGTTCGGCTTTGAAAGCGAGTTGATCACGCTGGCGCTGCTCTACGTCGTGGTCTCGATCGCCGCGAAATTGTTCATGTGGCTGCGTCGGCCCCGCTTTACCAAAATCGCGCGATCGGTGGGGTTGGAGCCGCTCTGAGACGCGGCCGGATGACGGCTCGGGCTACGGTCTTTTTTCCCCGAGGAGAGAGAGGGTGATGTGCCGGAGATGGGGGGCGCGCCGGTGCTCGAAGAGGAATACGCCCTGCCAGGTCCCGAGGGCGAGGCGACCATCGACGAGGGGAATGACTTCGCTGGTGCGGGTCAGGGCCATGCGGAGGTGGCTGGGACTGTCGTCGGGGCCTTCGTAGGTGTGGACGAGGAAGGGGAGGCTCTCGGGGACGAGGTGGTCGAAAAAGGAGTGGAGGTCGGTTCTCGCTTCGGGGTCGGCGTTTTCCATGATGACCAGACTGGCGCTGGTGTGTCGGACGAAGGCGGTGAGTTGTCCGGTGACGATGCCGCTGGAGGCGACGAACTCGCGGAGGGCGTCGGTGATCTCGTAGGTTCCCTTGCCCCGGGTCGGGACGGAGATTTCCGTGCTGAGGGCTGCGAAAGACATGAGGCAATACGGGTGGAAGTTAGGGGGTGGGAAGGTTCGGGTCCGGCGGGGGTAGCAGATAGCAGACGGCTTCGCGGTCGTTCCTCGCGAGGAGGTATCGTCCCGCCACCGCCGGAGTGTTCCAGGTCATCGAGGAGAGGGCGGCGAGGCGGCCTTCCTCGTGGAATTTTTCCGGATCGACCCGACCGACGACGATATCGCCGGCCTCGGTCTGGACGAGGAGGCGGTCGGCGAAAAGGAGATGCTGGCCGAAGCCGAATTTTTCCCGCTTCCACACGCGTTCGCCGGTGGCGAGGGCGATGCAGGCGAGGCGGCCTTCGTCGAGCCCGTAGGCGTGGTCTCCGACGATGACGGGCGAACTGAATTTGGTTTTCATCCGGTTGGATTTCCATTGCTCGCTCACGGTGAAGGCCCCGTCGGGAGCACTGTGGGTGATACGCAGCAGCAGGCTGCCGGCACCGTAGCTGGCGGTGACGAGGAGCCCCTCTTGCCCGTAGGCGATGGGCTGGGCGACTTTGGGAAATTTTCCGGGCCAGGGATGTCGCCAGAGTTCGGTGCCGGTGGCGGGATCGATCCCGCTGACGTCGGCGGCGTTGACGCTGACAATTTGGAGCCGCCCGCCGTAGGTCATGAGGCGTGGGGAACTGTAGCTCGCGCCGCCGCCCTCGTAGATCCAAACGGTCTCGCCGGTGAGCGGATCGAGGGCGATGAGGGTGGGGCCGGGGGAGTCGGGTCCGGCGAAGACGACCGCGTTTTCCGCCGGGAGGACGAGGGGCGAGGTGGCCATGCCCCAGCGCTGGATGCCCCCGTCGAACTCGCGGAGGAGCGCGCGCGACCAGATCGGTCGACCGGTCTCGAGGTCGAGGCAGTTGACGATGCCGGTCGCTCCCATGGCGTAGACCTTTCCCTCGAAAATGACGGGGGTGCCGCGGGGACCGTCGCCGCCCATCGCCGCGCCGCTGTTTTCGGCCCGTTCCAGGAGCAGGCGGACCTCCGGATCCCGGTGGTGCCAGAGTTCGGCGCCGGTGAGAAGGTCGAGGCAGGTGACGTGCTCGTCATCGCCGACCTGTTGTTGGGTCAGAGCGCGTTGGCCCGAGACGGCGAAACTGGACCAGCCTTTCCCCATCGGACGCCGCCAGAGCAGGGTGGGCGGGTAGGTCGTCCAGTCGGGGTGAAAGGGCAGATCCTTCCACATCCCGTCGCGATCCGATCCGAGGAAACCAGGGAGTTCCGCGAGGGCGGTGTCATCGGTCGGCGGGGTGGGGGCGGGATCGCTGTCGGCGGTGGTGTCGGTGGCGCTGTCGGGTGGGAGTGCTGTCGCCGGTATCGTCGAGCGGGCGGGGGGCGTCTCCCAGACCCAGGAAAAGCGGGGAAAGGAGGAACCGCCGGTCGAGCCTTCGTAGCGGAGGAGCTGCGAGGCGAGAAAGGCGCTGGCGAGGAAAACGGCGAGAAGAATCCCGAGACGGCGTATCCTTCTTTTTCCGGTCCCGTCACCGAAGAGCAGATACCAGAGCCCGAAGAGTCCCAGCCAGCCGAGCACCACGGCGGGGAGGAACCAATTCAGATAGGTCATTTCCTGCAGGAGGATCCCGATGAAAAGCGTCGGCCCGAGCAGGAGGATGAGGAGAAAGCTGGGGATGCGGAGGCGGCGAATCATCAAAAGGGAGGCGTCGGGAGACTGCCGAAGGTAACACAGAATCCCCGGCTTGGCTGGCTCGCCGCCCGCCAGCCTTTGGAGTGACTCGCGCGCAGCACGCGGAAGGGGCCGAAGCCCTCAATCCAGCACCTTCGGCTGTATTTCGAAAAACTCGACCAAGCCCGTCTCCAGCGAATATTCCGCTCCGACGACGGCGAGACCGTCCTCGTCGGCGAGGCGTTCGAGGATCTCGGAGCCATGGCGGAGATGATCGACCGAGGCGCGGATATTGGCCCTCACCGCATAACGGACGAGGGCGGCGTGGTCCTGCACCAGATCGGTTTCCAGAAGGGTCTCCACGGCGGGCCGGATGCGGTTGACGATGGAACTGAGGTTGCGCGAGCGGCTCGCCTGGGGGCGCTGCAGTTCGTTGATGGTGGCGCCGATCGCCCCGCAGTTCGAGTGGCCCATGACCACGACGAGGCGGGCTCCGGTGACTTCGGCGGCATACTCAATGCTGCCGATCTGTGAGGGCGCGACGATGTTCCCGGCGACGCGGATCACGAAGAGATCCCCGAGCCCCTGGTCGAACACGATCTCGGCGGGGACGCGGGAGTCGGAACAGCCGAGGATGACCGCGAAGGGCTGCTGCCCCTCGACCAACTGGCTGCGCCGCGCCGCGCCGCTGAGACAGGTTTCATCACTCGGCAGATCTCCGGCGAACCGGAGATTGCCTTCACGGAGACGGCTGAGGGCTTCTTGAGAACGAATCATATAAGAAGCTTATTAGTCCCGAGGGGCGGCGAGATCAAGAAAGGAGTTTCACGCGGAGGCTCAGAGTCCCTCGACCTCCCAGCCCTCGCGGTAGGTGTCGTGAATCATCGCGTTGGCGGCGTCCGAGTTGGTGAATTTCCCGGCGCTGCCGTCCCACTTGAGAGTTTCCCCTTTCAGGCGCGTCGCCACCGTCCCGAGCAGGACGGTCTCGGTCATGGGACCCGAATAATCGAAATTCGTGAGCGGTTTGCCGCTGATGTCGCCGCGGATGGCGTCGACGAAATTCTTGTGGTGGTGTTTTGCTGCGACGGCCTCGATGACTTCGTCGGATTTTTTGCCGTCGCGGAAGATCGTCGGCAGGCCGCCGTGGGGGATGACGAGGACTCCGGTGCTGCCGACCACGATGGTGCCGGTCGAGGGAGCGTTGGGAATGGTCTTGCCCTCGGCGTTTTTTTTCTCGGGCCCGAGCAGGGCGAACACTTCCGCAGGCGGGCGCTGGGCTCCGTCGTACCAGGTGAAATCAAAGTCGCCGTCGGTGAGGGAATTGCCCTGCATGCGGTGGTGGACCAGGCCGTCGAGGGGCCAACTGTCGCCGTCGACGGGAGCGGGACCGCGCGAGGTCACTTCGAGGGTGGCGGGCTGACCCAGTCCCATGAACCAGGTGTGGTAAATGTGACAGCCCATGTCGCCGAGGGTGCCGGTGCCGTAGCCGATTCGCTTGCGCCATTGGCTCGGATGAAATTCGCGGGGAATGTATTCGCGGTATTTGCCGACGCCGATCCATTGGTCCCAGTCGAGGGTCTCGGGCGGGGCTTCGTTGCTCTCGGGGAGCGGTTCCATCGAGCCCCACGATTTCGGGCAGGAGCTGTGAATTTCCCGGACCTTGCCGACGACGCCTTCCTGCAGCAATTTCACCGCCGTCTGGTTGCCGGGGGTCGAGGCGATCTGGATGCCCATCTGGGTCATGAGCCCGTTCGCGGCAGCGAACTCGCGGAGGCGACGCGACTCCTGCAGGGTGCGGGTGAGTGGTTTTTCGCAGTAGACGTGTTTGCCCAACTGCATCGCCGCCATCGCGATGGGGGCGTGCATGTGGTCGGGCGTGCCGATGACGACCGCGTCGATCTCCTTGTGGAGCTTGTCGAGGAGCTCCCGCCAGTCCTGGAAGACCTTGGTGCCGGGGTAGGCCTTTTGCAGTTTGTCGGTGCGGGCGAGATCGACCTCGGCGACGGCGGCGAGGGAGACATTGGGGACGTCCATCATCCCGGTGAGATCGCCCCAGGCGCGACCATTGGCCCCGAAATTGGCGAACCGAAGAGTGTCGCCGGGCGCGCCCGATGCAGTGGTTTTCCAACCGATCCAAGGAGCGGAAAGAGCGGCGGCGGCGGTGGTTTTGAGAAAGCGGCGGCGGGAGTTCATGGGGGAGGGGAAGTAGTAAAGTAGTAGAGGAGGAAGTAGTAGAGAATGGGATTCGCCGACGGTCGGTGCCAATCATTGGATTTTCAATCGCAGGGTTGCTCCTGATTTCCGCTACTTTCCTACTTTACTCCTCTACTTCTTTCATTCTTTTGACTTTTGACTTTTGACTTTT
>JAAYAT010000362.1 GCA_012719225.1 Verrucomicrobiaceae bacterium | reverse complement strand
GGCTTCGCCAAAAATAAAATCGTATTTTTTAAAAATAGTTGACCGTTCGTCTAGTTCGTCGAAAGTCCGGGCATGGGACGAGTCAGTGACGCGAGGGAGAGGCTCCTCGAGGCCATGTTGGAATTGATTTGGACGGGGAGCTATGGACGCACCTCGGTCGACCATATTTGCGAACGGGCCGGGGTCAAGAAGGGGAGTTTCTACTACTACTTCGAATCCAAGTCCGCCCTCGCCCTCGCCGCGCTCGACCACGGCTGGGCCGAATACCGGGTCGAGCTCGACGGATTTTTCTCCGATGAAGTGGCTCCCCTGGAACGGATTTTGAACTGTTTCCGCGATTCCCGCCGCGAACAGGAGGCGCGCCGTGAGGAGCACGGACGCGTCCTCGGCTGCCCCATCCACTCTCTCGGGGCCGAGGTGGCCACCACCGACGCGCCGCTGCGCGAGCGGCTGGAGGAGATCCTCGCGGAGTTTCTCGGCTACTACGAATCAGCCATCTTGGACGGGCAGGCGCGCGGTGAGATCATCGCGGGCGACCCCGGCTTCCTCGCCCGCATGGTTTTCGCCTTCAGCGAGGGGCTCCTCCTGCACGCCCGCATGAAAAACGACCTCGCCCCCCTTGACGATTTCGAACCCGGGGCTCTCTTCCTCCTCTCCGGCCGCACCCGGCCCGCCACCTGCGACCCGCCCGCCGCGGCCCTCTCCCTTTGACCCATGAACATCCGATCGCTCCTCCCGCTTCCCTTCGTTCTCCTCGCTTCCTGCGGCGCTCCCGTGGAGCCTCCCCCAAGCGGTGGAGGTGGTGGCGGGATGCCTCCGGTTCCGGTGACTCTCGCGGAGGTGGAGGCCCGCGACATCGTCGAGTGGGAGGAGTTCACCGGTCGCGTCGAGGCGGTCGAATCGGTCGAACTGCGCCCGCGCGTCAGCGGATACGTCACCGAGGTGCATTTCGAGGCCGGGGAGATGGTGAAAAAGGACGACATTCTTTTCACGATCGATCAGAGCCTTTTTGAGGCGAGCCTGCGGGCCGCCAAGGCCGAGGTGGCCCGCACCGAGGCCGCCGCCGACATGGCCAAGCGGGAATTCGAACGCGTCAACGAACTGCTCGCCGCCCGCGCCATCGCGCCCGAGCAGGCCGAGGGCCGCGAAAGCACCCATCTCCAGAGCCTCGCCGCGGTCGAGGCCGCCCGCGCCGCCCTCCAGAGCGCTGAGATCGAAATGGAATACACCGAAGTGCGTGCTCCCGTCACGGGCCGGATCGGTCGCGCCATCATCACCCAAGGGAACTTCGTCACCGCCGGATCCACTCTCCTGACCACCATCGTCAGCGTCGACCCGGTCCACGTCTACGCCGACATCGACGAGAACAGTCTCCTCCGGCTCCTCTCGCTGCGGCAGGAGGGGGCGCTCCTCACCAACGGCGACGACCGCGTTCCCGTCGAGGTCCAGCTCGCCGACGAGGAGGGATTCCCTCACAAGGGATTCATCGAGTCCTTCGACAACCATCTCGACTCCGCCACCGGCAGCATGGTGCTGCGCTGTGAACTGCCCAATCCCGAGGGGCGTCTCGTGCCGGGATTTTTCACGCGGGTGCGTTTGCCCATGTCCGCCGAATACGAGGGCCTCCTCATCGAGGACGAGAGCATCCTCACCGACCAGGCCAACAAGTATGTCCTCGGGGTCACGCCGGAAAACACCACCGTCTACAAGCCCGTCGTGATCGGTCC
>JAAYAT010000361.1 GCA_012719225.1 Verrucomicrobiaceae bacterium | reverse complement strand
CGTTTTCCATCTGCGGGATGTCGTTGCGGCCGGCCGAGACGGGCACGTCGGCCACGTAGGGGGCGGCATCGTTGAGAATCACCGGGGCGGGCGCCTTGACCACGGGGGCCGAAGGAGCGACCGGGACCGGAGCAGGTTCCGGCGCGGGGGCGGGAGCAGGGGCGGGCTGGGTGGACTGGACGACCGTCGCCGGAAGCTCGGTAGGGGCCGCGGCCTCCTCGGCGGTGGCAGACGAAGCGGCGGCATCGGCCGAAGCCGCAGGGGCGGTTTCGGCTGGGGTGGCGGCTTCCTGGGAAAACAGAACAGGACAGACGAGGAAGGCGAAAAGGCCGATCCACACGGCGGTGGGGACAGACGATCGATGGGGGGAAGCGGCCATAGGATGAATAGTAATATTGAGACGCGTTATCATGTAGCGCGTCGCCATATACGCACCGAGGAGCGAAACCGGTCAAGGGAAAATTTGAAAAAAACCGGGCGGCGAGCGAGGAGCAGGCCGTTGTAGAGAGTGAGTCAACGAGTTTCTCCGAAAACGGGCTGTGGCTTCCGAACAGGTCGGGAAACCGCGCCTTCGTATTCGATGCGGGGCCGGTTTAGCTATGTAGCGGTTGGCTTTTTAGCGGCTCTGCCCCGGATGGGCTTCGTCGCGGGTTGGAAAACCCGCGCTCCCTTTTGCTGGCGCTCGAACGATGTTTGGACCCAAGGAGGGGCGCTCTCCTATTCCTCCGCCGGGAGCCATTGCACCGCGTCGAGGATGACATAGCCGTCGGTACCGGTGTTGCTCACCTTCACGGACGCCTCGCCAACGGGGAAGTCGAAGGTGCCGAGCGTCTCGAAGAGCCCGTCCGAGGGCGCTTTTTTCTGGTTCACGAGGATTTTTTCCACCCCGCCGCCGTGGGTCACTTCCACCGGCACGTTGGAGGCGCGGTTGTTGTTCGGAGGATAGGCGAGACGCACGGTGTAGCTTCCCGCTTTTTCGATTTTGGTCTGAAAAAGCGCCGAAGCCCGGCCTTTGTTCGCGTTGCCGTCGTGGAAATACCCGAAGCCGACGAAGGCCTCGGCGGAGCCGCTTTCGGTCCAGCTCCCGGTCGAGACGGCCTGCTCGTTGTCCACCACGATCCCGGGGAGCTTGCGGGGAGAGGTCCCCCGCCCGCCCGCGAGGGGGGCGTCGTGTTCGAGGATCTGCCCCTCGGCGAGGAGTTTCTCGCGCAGTTTGCCGTAGTCGACATCCTGCACCGCGATCCCCTCGTCGAGCGCCATCACCGCCGCCGTCGCCGCGCTGTGGGCGAGGATCATGAAGACCGGTTCCATCCGGATCGAACCGAAGGCGATGTGGGAGCTGGAGACGCAGACGGGCACCATGAGGTTGCTACACTGCTCTTTCTTCGGCACGAGCGATCCGTAGGCGATCTCGTAGGGGCCGCGGGTGCTCACCCCGATGTCGCCCTCGTTCTGCACGTAGCCCTCGGGGGTGATGTAGCGCTGGGTGTTGTGCGAGTCGATCGTATAGGATCCCATCCCGACGGACTCGGGGGTGGGGTTCTTTTTGCGCAGCTCGTTTTCGGTCATGACAAAGTCCCCCACCATGCGGCGGGCTTCGCGGATGTAGAGCTGGTGCGGCCAGTGACCGTTGTCGGTGAATTCGTCCTTGGCGAGCCCCCAGCGCTGCATTTCCTTTTGCACTTCCTCGGGGACACGGGGGTCGTTGGCGATGAAATAGAGCCAGCCTTTCTGGTAGGTCTCGTGCTCTTGGATGATCTCGCGCCGCCGCTCGTAGCTGGCCTCGGGATAGTCGTAGTTGTACCCGATATTGTCGGTGCTGAAGGGACCGTGGTTGTTGGTGTCGGTCTTGTGGTTCGGCAGGGGAACGAATTTGTGGAAGGTCTCCCGCCAGCCCGCCTCGAAGATGCGGAGGAGCAGCTCGTACTGCCCCGGATCATAGCCCTCGGGCTTGGGAAAGGGGACGCGGTTTTCCGGATGATCGGTCAGGCACATGCGGAAGCAGTAAGCCTGGACGCGGTGGTCGCCTTCGCCCTTCACCCCCGGATCCTCCGCGCTGACGCGGGGGAGGACGCCGCTCTCGGGATCGCCCGGGATGACGTAGGGGCTGATCGGTTTTTCCACCGCACCGAAGTGGTGGCGATGATGGAGCACTCCGGTTTGGACGCCGTTCCACTCCTCTCCATAGACCGCGTTGGCCTCGCGTCCGACG
>JAAYAT010000040.1 GCA_012719225.1 Verrucomicrobiaceae bacterium | reverse complement strand
TCTGCGTCGCCAGAACGAAAAAGGGCGGCTGGAGTTCAAAGCTGTGTCCGGCCACGGTGACGCGGTGTTCCTGCATGGCCTCGAGCATGGCCGCCTGGGTTTTCGAGGGAGCGCGGTTGATCTCGTCGGCGAGCACGATGTTGGCGAAGACGGGGCCGTGGGCGAACTCGAATTCGCGTCGTCCCGAGCCGTTGTCCTGGAGGATTTCGGTCCCGGTGATGTCCATGGGCATGAGGTCCGGGGTGAATTGGATGCGGCTGAAGCTGAGCGACATTGTCTCGGCGAGGCGCGAGACGAGGAGGGTCTTGGCCAGTCCCGGCACGCCCATGAGCAGCGCGTGGCCGCGGGCGAAAAGACAGATCGCGAGTTGTTCAATGACGGCATCCTGACCGACGATGACCTTGGAGAGTTCGCCCCTCAGTTCGTCGTAGGTGGCGCGGAGGTGGTCGATGGCGGCGACGTCGTCTTCCTGGAGGGCGGGGGCTGGGTCGGTCGGTTCGGGCATGGAGGCGTGGACTTGTTGAAGTCCGAGACGATAGGGGCGGGGAACCCCCGAGGAAAGGTGAAAATTGCCCTGCCGGGGTCGCCTCCCGGCTCAGACGAGTTCTGCGGCGATGGGATCGGCGAGGGCCTTGCCCGGACGGAAGATCGATTTCGATGGCGATTTCGATTTCGAGGAGGAAATCACGGACGTCATTGTGTTGAAGCCGCCCGTAGAACGGGTCTCCATGCCCGTTTCGTCGGTGGAGCAGCACAAGGGGGGCGACGGAGGAAAGATCGTCGCGGATTGACCGTCCCCGGTGAGCCGATTGGATATTCGGACAGCCCCGACTCCCACCTCGATGAGCCAGTTGGCAATAGCAAGTCTTCCACCAAAATAAACGGCCCCGGGCGCATACGAGCGATATTTCCCCCATTTCCCCCTCTCGCCCCCGCATCAGCCCAAAGGCACCCGAAATCGGGCATTTTGCACGGAAAGCGCCCAGTTTCCCCTCCAAAGCGCCCAAATCTGCCCAAAAAGTCCCTACTTCGTCGCGCGAAGCTCCTGCTTCGTTACGCGAAGTCCCTGCCTCGTCGCGCGAAGTCACCACTTCGTGGCGCGACCCTTCACTTTTTTGGAAGTGGTGGGGGAGCGATTTAGTGATGCGTGACTGGAACATGCCAATGTTCCCTCTGCCGGTAAGCGGCCGGGGGAGGATGTCAACCTTGTCGTCTTCGACGCCCGAGGCTTCCCGGCTCAGACGAGTTCCCCGGCGATGGGATCGGCGAGGGCTTTGCCGGCGCGGGTCAGGCGGAGGAACCCTCTTTGCTCTTCGACCAAACCCTCTTCGATGAGGGAGGCGAGAGGGTCGGGCGAGGGGAGCCACTCTCGCGGGACGCCTTCCCGGGTGCGGAGACGCAGGGCGATGGCTTCGGTGCGGCGGTCCGCGTCGCTGAGGATTTCGATGTCGGTGCGGGTGTCGAGTCCGGCCGCGGCGGCCCGGACGTAGGCGGCGGTGTCGGGGAGGGTTTTCCAGCGTTGTCCGGCCATCGTGGAAACGGCCCCGGGACCGAGTCCGAGGTAGTCGGCGCCGGTCCAATACGCGCGGTTGTGGCGCGATTCCCGGCCGGGTCGAGCGTAGTTGGAAATCTCGTAGTGGGTGTATCCCCGCGCTTCGAGGAAGTCGATGGCCTGGTAAAAGAGGTCGGCGTCGCGGTCTTCGCTGGCATCGAGCTCGCCGGACTGGTGACGTGTCAGGAATTCGGTGTCTTCTTCGTAGGTGAGGTTGTAGGCGGAAAAATGTTCGGGGGCGAGGGCGACGGCTTGTTCCAGGTCGGCCTGCCAGAGCGCGGTGTCCTGACCGGGAATGGAAAACATGAGATCGATGCTGATGTTTTCGAATCCCGCTTCCCGGAGGGTGTGGTAGGCGCGGATGGCGTCGTCGGGGGAATGGTCGCGTCCGAGGGTGGAGAGAATGTCGGGCTGGAAGGACTGGATCCCGAGACTGATGCGGTCGGCCCCGAGGGCGCGGAGGAGCCGGGCTTTTTCGAGGTCGAAGGTGGCGGGATTGGCTTCGAGGGTCCACTCGCGGACCTGGCTGAGGTCAAAGTGGTCGCCGAGGCCTCGCATGAGCCGTTCGAGCAGGGCCGGGCCGAGCAGGGTGGGGGTGCCGCCGCCGAAGTAGACGGTCCGCGGGGCGAGGGGGCCGCTTTCTTCGCCCCGCTTCCGGGCTTCGGCGAGAAGGGCGTCGACGAAGGCGCGATTGGCGAGGCGACCGGGTTTGTGCTTGTAGAAACCACAGTAGGGGCAGATGTGGTGGCAAAAGGGGATGTGCAGATAGAGATGCACCGCTCAGCCTCCTTCCCGGATCTCGCGCACGATGATGCTGGGGCCGCGGGTCTCGACGATCTCGATGCGGGCGTCGCGTCGGATCGAGGGGCCTTCGGCGACGACATCGATCTTTTCTCCGTCGAATTCGCCGCGTCCCGAGGGCATCAGGTCGGTGAGGGCACGACCGGTGCGCCCGGTCATGTCCTGTCGTTTCCGCATTCCGTCATCGACGCCGACGGCATCCCCGAGGACGAGTTGCCGGGTGAAGGGGAGGCGATGGAAAAGCCGCATCCAGAGGGAGAGGGTGGCCACGCCGGCGAGGACCACGATGGCGAGGGCGATGGTCCCGGCGACGCCTCCGTAAGAGAGGTAGGTCGCGATGACCGCTCCGACGAGGCAGAGCGCGCCGACGACACCGAGGATGCCTCCGGGGAGGACCAGCTCGGCGAGCACGGCGACGATGCCAACGACACACAGAATGAGGATGAGGGTCATTGGCGTGAGAGGGAGGACAACCGCTGGCGCTTCGGCGCGCCGACGGCGTCAGGATTTGCCGCAGCAGGCCTTGAATTTTTTCCCGCTTCCGCAGGGGCAGGGGTCGTTGCGTCCGACCTTGGGCATGTCGCGGCGGAGGGGGGTCTTGGGAATTTGGATCTCGGGCATGTTCTGCGCGGGAGCGGGCGGGGCGAGGCTGGCACCCCCGTCCGCGGCGAGACCGGAGAGCACGTCGGGTCGGCTCGTCTGGATGCCGCGGAGGACGCGGTTGAAGTCCTCGGGGCGGGTCGTGGTGGTGCGGAAGAGATTGCCGAGGACCTCGGTCTTGATGCGGTCCATCAGGCCGACGAACAGTTCGTAGGCGGAGTGTTTGTATTCGACGAGGGGATCCTTTTGCGCGTAGCGGTAGTTGCCGATGGACTCGCGCAGGCTGTCCATTTCGTAGAGGTGTTCCTGCCAGAGCTGGTCGATGCTGTGGAGGATGACCCAGCGCTCCAGGTCCTCGACGCGCTCGGGGTCCTCGTGGTTCGTCTTGACCTCGTAGGCGGCTTTGACCTGGGAGATGAGAAAGTCGAGATTCTCCTCGTCGTCGCGGCTGTCCAAACCGGCGTCTTCGGTGGTCAACCCGAGGGGGAAATGGGTGTTGACGACCTGGAGGGCGGCCTCGGGGATGAGTCTGCCGGTCTCGGGATCGAGGCAGTCGTCGAGCATGACGGGGAGGGCTTCCTCGATGATCTCGACGATGAGGGCGTGGGGGTCTTCGGTCTGGAGAACTTCGTTGCGGTAGCCGTAGACGACGCTCCGCTGGTTGTTCATGACGTCGTCGTATTCGAGGATGTGTTTCCGCGAGAGATAGTCGCGGGATTCGACTTTCTTCTGGGCGTTCTCGACGGATTTGTTGAGCCAGGGGTGTTCCAGTTCCTGCCCTTCTTCGAGTCCGAAGCGCTCCATCATTTTGGTCATACGCTCGGCGGCACCGAACTGCATCATGAGGTCGTCCTCGAAGCTGACGTAGAAGACGGATCGACCGGGATCGCCCTGACGGGAACAACGTCCGCGCAACTGGCGGTCGACCCGGCGGCTGCGGTGGCGCTCGGTCCCGATGACAAAAAGCCCGCCTTTTTCGGCGACGCCTTCGCCCAGTTTGATGTCGGTGCCCCGTCCGGCCATGTTGGTGGCGACGGTGACGGACCCGGACTGACCGGCGCGGGAGACGATCTCGGCCTCCTGCAGGTGGAATTTGGCGTTGAGGACGGCGTGGGGGATTTTCTCCCGCTGGAGCATGCGGGCGAGGACTTCGGAGGACTCGACGCTGGCGGTCCCGAGGAGGATGGGTTGTCCGGCGAGGTAGCGCTCTTTGACGGTTTCGATGACGGCTTTGAACTTCTCGCGCTGGGTCTTGAAGATTTTGTCGTTGAGATCGATCCGGGCGATGGGCCGGTTCGTCGGGACGACGAGGACTTCGAGTTTGTAGATGTCGTGGAACTCGGCCGCTTCGGTCTCGGCGGTCCCGGTCATGCCGCCGAGTTTTTCGTAGAGGCGGAAGTAGTTCTGGATCGTGATGGTGGCGTAGGTCTGGGTCTCGCCCTCGATGGTGACGTTTTCCTTCGCTTCGACGGCCTGGTGGAGGCCGTCGGACCAGCGGCGACCGGCCATCTTGCGGCCGGTGTTCTCGTCCACGATCATGACGCGGTTGTCCTCGACGACGTAGTGGACGTCCTTCTCATAAAGGGTGTAGGCCTTCATGAGCTGGGAAATGGTGTGCATCTTTTCCGCCTGGGCGGCCATCTGGGTCTGCAATTCGTGCTTGGTGGACGCTTTTTGTTTGTCGGTCAGGGAATCGTCGCCGTCGATCACGGAGAAGGATTCGGAGAGATCGGGCAGGACGAAGGCCTGCGGGTCGTCGGGACTGAGAACCTGACGGCCCATTTCGGTGAGCTCGGCTTCGTGGGCCTTGGGATCGAGGGTGAAAAAGAGTTCCTCCTTGAGGGCGAAGAGGGCGGTTTTCTGCGGGTCGCGATAGAATTCGAGCTCGGTTTTTTCAATGGCGCGGCGCACTTCGGGATTCTCCATGGCGCGGAGGAGGGCGCGGTTGCGCGGCATCCCGAGTTTCACCTTGTAATAGAGCAATCCCGCCTCGGTCGCGTCTCCGGCGTCGAGCGCTTTTTTCGCCTCCTGGGCGAGGTCGTTGCAGAGCTGGGTCTGCTTGCGGTGCAGGTTCTGGATGGCCGATTTGTAGAGATCGAACTGCTGGTCCTGCCGGACGGTCACGGGTCCGGAGATGATCAGCGGGGTGCGCGCCTCGTCGATGAGGACGGAGTCAACCTCGTCAATGAGGGCGAAGTAATGGTTGCGCTGGACCTGATGGTCGGCCGCTTGGGCCATGCCGTTGTCGCGGAGGTAGTCGAAGCC
>JAAYAT010000360.1 GCA_012719225.1 Verrucomicrobiaceae bacterium | reverse complement strand
TTAGAGATCGTAGCGGCTCATCTCGACTTCGCGGAGTTCGAATCCGGCCTCCGCGGCGAGTTCCATGACCACCTTGCGGGTGATCCCGTAGAGGGTGCCCGATCCCACGGTGGGCGTGAAGATGACGCCGTTCTTGACGATGAAAATATTGTCGCCGGTGCATTCGGCGACGTATCCGGCGGCGTTGAGCATGACTCCTTCCTCCGCGCCCGAGGCGAGGGCCTCGACCTTGGCCATCACGTTGCTGAGGTAGTTGAGCGACTTCACCGCCGGCGAAAGCGAATCGTGGGTGGGGCGGCGGGTCGCGCAGGTCGAGAGGATGAGACCTTTTTCGTACTTTTCCGCCGGATAAAGCGAGATCGTCGAGGCGATCACGATGATGGAAGCCTGGGTGCAGTGGTAGGGGCTGAGACCGAGGGAACCGACCCCGCGGGTCACCACGAGGCGGATGTATCCGTCGTGCAGATTGTTCTCGCGAATCGTCGCGAGCGCCATCTCGGAGACCTCCGCCCGGGTCGCGGGGATGGTGAGGTGGATCGCCTTGGCCGAGTCGAAAAGGCGGTCGATATGCTGTTCGAGGCGGAAGACGCGGTCGTTGTAAAAGCGGATCCCTTCAAAAACCCCGTCTCCGTAGAGCAGTCCGTGGTCGAAAACGGAGATCTTCGCCTCCGCCTGCGGATAGAAGGTGCCGTCGATGTAAATTTGAAGAGGTTCAGCGCTCATGGGGTCCGGTCAAAAGTCGGGAAACTTGCCCGAAGGAGAGGGGAAAGCAAGCGATTCGGATGGCGTCCGCATTTCCACCTCACCCGAAAAATCGCACCACCTTTTTCATCGCGCGGAGAAAAATTTCCACGTCGTCGTGGTTGTTGTAAAAGGTGAAGGAGGCTCGCGCCGTGGCGGGGACCTCGAGATACTGCATCAGCGGCTGGGCGCAGTGGTGTCCGACCCGGATGGCGACGCCTTCGGTGTCGAGGATGGTCCCGACATCGTGGGGATGGGCCGCCGCATAGAGGAAGGAGACGATGGCGACCTTGTCCGGTGCCTTTCCGAAGACGCGGATGCCGGGTATTTTTTCCAGCTCGCGGGTGGCGTGTGCGGCGAGCTCCTCTTCGTGGGCGTGGGCGGCGGGCCAGTCGATCCCGGCCATGTAGCGGAACGCCTCGGCGAGACCGATCGCTCCGGAGATGTTCGGCGTGCCGGCCTCGAACCGCTCGGGAACGGCGCGGAAGGTGGTCCCCTCGATCGAGACCTGCTCTATCATGTCGCCACCGGTCTGGTAGGGCGGGGCGGCGTTGAGGAAATCCCTCGGACCGCAGAGCGCTCCGACCCCGTCAGGAGCGTAGACCTTGTGCCCAGAGAAGACGTAAAAATCACTCCCCACCGCACCGAGATCGACGGGACCGTGCGGGAGCGCCTGGGCTCCGTCGACGAGAGTGAGGACTCCGCGTTTCCGGGCATAGGCGGTCATGTCGCCGACCGGGTTGCGCGTTCCCAGCACGTTGGAGACGTGGGTGAAGGCGGCCACCCGGGTGCGCTCGTTGAAAAGCGACCGCCATTCTTCGAGATCGAGTTCGCCGTTGTCGCGCAGCCCCGCGAAGCGCAGGCGGAGTCCGCGCTCTTTCGCGAGGACCTGCCAAGGCACGATGTTGGCGTGGTGCTCCATGATCGTGAGGACGATCTCATCGCCCTCGTGCAGTTCTCCGGCGAGGCAGTGGGTCACCAGATTGATCGCCTCGGTCGCGCCGCGCACGAAGAGGAGTTCGTGGCTCGCGGGGACGCGGAGGGCCTCCTTGAGAGATTCGCGGGCCTTTTCGTAGGCATCGGTGGCCTCGCGGCTGAGGTAGTGGACCCCGCGGTGGATATTCGCGTTCTCGCGGGAGAAAAAGCGGGACATCGAGTCGATGACGCAGCGGGGCTTCTGGGTGGTCGCTCCGTTGTCGAGGTAGACGAGGGGTTTGCCATCAATCTCCCGGGAGAGGATGGGGAAATCGGCGCGAACGGATACGGGATCGAAGGAAGGCATCGGGAGACTATACGATGCAAAGTCGGGGGAAATCCGTTTCTTGCAAGAGTTCGCTGGAAGATCGCCGGGGCCGTGGCATTGGTACGGGAAAAAGCATGCCTTTTCGCGACAAATGTGGCGTAATCCTCTGACGACACTTTGGCAACGCCCTGACGACACGCGGCGACACGCCTTTCCGAGCGGTGTGACGCGATCCTGATGATGAGAGCTCTCCTACTTTTTCTGGCCTCCCTTTCCCTTCTTCCCTGGATCGCTTCCGCCGCGACCGTGGAATACGACCTCGAGATCGCGGAGACCCGCTGGTCGCCCGATGGCGTGCTGCGTCCGGTCCGCGCCCTCACCGTCAACGGGAGCCTCCCCGGCCCCACCCTGCGTTTCCGCGTGGGGGATGTCGCGGTGGTCCGCGTCCACAACCGGCTCGAGCGCGAAGATACCTCGATCCACTGGCACGGGCTGCTCCTCCCCAACGAACAGGACGGCGTGCCCTACGTGACCACCCCGCCGATCCGGCCGGGCACGACGCATCGTTTTGAGTTTCCTTTGAAACACGCCGGCACCTACTGGTACCACAGCCACACCGGACTACAGGAGCAGAGCGGCATTTTTGGATCCATCGTGGTGGAACCCCGCGGCGGCGTCGCCGAAGCCGCCGACCGCGACGAGGTCATCGTGCTCTCGGACTGGACCCTCGAAGACCCCGGGGAGGTCATGCGCACCCTGGTGAGCGGCAACGACTGGTACGAATTCAAAAAAGGCTCCCTCCAGAGCGTCGCGGGAGCGATTCGGGCGGGTGAGCTCGGCTCCTTCTTCGAGCGGGAAAAATCGCGGATGCCGGCGATGGATATTTCGGATGTGGCCTACGACGCCTTCCTCGCCAACGGGAAACGCGCCTTCGACCCCGGCGTTCCCAACGGCAAGACCGCCCGCCTGCGGTTCATCAACGCGGGGGCCTCGACCTATTTTTATCTCCAGTCCGCCGCCGGACCGCTGCAAATCGTCGCGGCGGACGGTCCCTCGGTGAAACCGATCCGGGTGAACCGGCTCCTCATGGGCATGGCTGAGACCTACGACGTCCTCGTGACGGTGCCGCCGGAGGGCCGTTGGGAAGTGCGGGCGACGGCGCAGGACGGTTCGGGGCACGCCTCGGTGTGGCTCGGTCAGGGGGAGGAGCATCCCGCCCCGGAGATTCCCCGGGCGAACCTCTACAACATGGACGACCATCTCCTCGCCGCGCTGGACGAAGATCACCTCCACGTCCCCGCCACGGACGCCGCCGCCCTCGCGGCGGAACCCGAGCGACCCCTGTCCCCCTATGCCCGGCTCCGCTCGACGGGGAGCACCCGGCTCGACGCTTCCCTCCCGCGCCGCACCATCGAGCTGCGTCTCACCGGGGACATGGAGCGCTACATCTGGTCTTTCAACGGCAAATCCATGGCCGAGGACGGTGTCATCAAGATCGCGCGCGGCGAAGTGCTGCGGCTCGAGTTCATCAACGACACCATGATGCATCACCCGCTCCACCTGCACGGGCATTTTTTCCGGGTTCTCGACGAGCGCGACCTGCCCGACGCCCCGCTCAAGCACACCATCGACGTGCCGCCCATGAGCAAGCGCACCGTCGAGTTCGAAGCGGACGAGAGCGGCGACTGGCTCTTCCACTGCCATCTGCTCTATCACATGCACGCGGGGATGGCCCGGATTTTCTCCTACGAGGAGCAGGGGCCCGGCCACGTTCCGGATCTCGGGGAGCACGGTCACGACCACCTCTATTTCATCGCCGCGGGTTCGTTCCAGTCCCATCTGAGCATGGGCACGGCCAGCTTCCGGAACGCCCGCAACGACTATTTCGCGACGTGGGATCTCGGCTGGGAGGACTTCGATCTCGACCACACCCAATACGAGATCGATCTCGGCTGGAAACGGTATTTCGGTCCGAATTTTTCCACCGTGCTCGGGGCCAGGCTCAGCAACGAATTCCCCGCCACCGACCGGGCCTTCGGCGGAGTGGAATACCGGCTGCCCTATCTCGTCGAGAGCTTCGCCCAGGTCGACAGCGAAGGGGATTTCCGCTTCGGACTCGGCAAATCGCTACAGCTGACCAACCGGCTCTCCATCTTCGGGGAAATCGAATACGACACCGGGAGCGAATGGGAGTGGTCCGGCGGGCTCGAATATCTGCTCACCAAACAATTTTCCCTGATCTCGGAATACCACTCCGATTACGGCATCGGCGGAGGCGTCAGCTTCCGCTACTAAAAATGTCGTCATTTTTCCTGCAAGATTTGGTTGCCGTGGAGCGTCCGCCCTGTCTACTTTCCTGTCCTTGCGCACCATGCCAATCGAACTTGTCAGCATCGCCGGTCGGGCCGCGAACGGGAAAAGCCGGCCTTTTCTCTGTGAGGCGAACGACGGACATTTTTACTTCGTGAAACGCGACAACCTGACCCGCGACGAACTGGTCATGGAATACCTCATCAGCCGACTCGCGGAGGAGTGCGGACTCCCCGTCGCGCCGGTGCGCCTCGTCACCATCCCGAAAGAGCTCGCCGCCCACGCCCTCGTCGACGACCCCGCGACGTTCCAGGCCGGGGTGGCCTTCGGTTCGCAGCGCGTCTCCTTCGGCGACGAGATCCGGTCCTCCCATCTGCGCGACATCGACGAGGAGACGAAAAAGCGCTGCCTCTGCTTTGACTGGTGGGTGCGCAACTCCGACCGCCGCCTCGACATGCTCGGCGGAGATCCCAACGTGTTGTGGGATCCCGTCTTGCAGCGCATTTTCCTGATCGACCACGACCAGTGTCTCGATCCCGCCTTCGATCCCGTCGCCTTTTCGCGCGAGCACGCCTTCCGCGACGCGCGGCCTTTCCTCGAGAAGCCCTTTTTGGAAAAATGGCGCACCCGCTTCGAGTCGGCGATCTACAACCTCGACAAACTCTGGGCCGAAATGCCGGGCGAGTGGACCAAGGGGCCGCGCCGGAAAGCCCTCGTGTCCTTCACCCGCCAGGATCTCGCCGCCCGCCTCATCAAACCCGCGCTCGCACCCGACGGCATCCTGCCCGGCTGAACCACCGGCGAACTCCTACCATGCACCTCATTCTGCACTACGCCGCGATCGGCTTCCGCCCCTACCCCGAGTTGGGCGAATTCGTCAATGTGGGCATCGTCGCGGTCGAGGCGAAAAGCCGTTACCTCCGCTACCAACTGATCGCGCCCCAGCGCACCCGCCGCATCCGGGTCTGCTTTCCCGAGCTCGATCTCAGCCTCTACCGCAGCGGCCTGCGCCGGCTCGAGAGCGAGCTCGCAGCCCTCTCCATCGAGACCAATCTCTGGAGCGACGACGCCCGCCAGGTCGCGAAAAACCACCCCGCCCAGATCGACCTGTTCGTCGGAACCGACGAGGGCCACCTCTTCGAGCGTCTCACCGCCCCGCAGGGTTCGCCCTTCTTTTACGCCTCGCGCGGGACCCGCCTCTGCGAGGACATGGATCAGGCCCTTGCCGCGCTCTACGACCGCTACGTCGATCATCGCCATCTCCACGCGGCGGACTACGAGGAGAAACAACTCACCCGCGACCTGCGGCGTCTCTTCCAAGCCAACCGCCTCGGCCGGATCTACCGCGAAGCGCCCTGGGTCGGGACCGACGCCTACCATGTCGGCATCCCCCTCGCCTTCACCCCGAAAGGATCGGAGGTCCCCGAAAAAGCGATCAAACCGCTCAATCTCGATCGCCCCACCCCGACGCCGATTTACACCTACGGGGACGAGTGGATCGCGAAGGTGAACCGCCTCCGCCGGGTCGGTTGTCTCCCCGGGGAATTTCTTTTCGTGGTGAAAAAACCCGAGGATGGCGAAGGCCGCGTCGCCGCCGAGGACATCTGCGAAGGACTCATCCGCGAGGGCGTTCAGGTGGCCGACTTCGAAGACACCGAGGCCATTCTCGCCTTCGCCCGCATCGAAGAGCAGCCGGAACTGAAACTCACCAGTTGAGCGCAGCCTGACAAAATCGTCATTTCGCGAAGCGGTCGAGCAGCTCCAGTTCGAGGCGGGCGTTCCGCTGGAAAAGGATGGACTCGCGCGTCGTGCGGGAGCGGTCGCGAGCCCCGTATTCGACATCGAGGCTGACGAGCATGGGCTGCACCTCCAGCCGGGTGATGCGGAACACCGGCTCGATTCTCGACCGGAAAAAACAATGCAGGGGCACATCCGCGTGGCCCGCGTTCCAGAGGATCTGGGCCGGAGGAAACCCCTCGATCTCCCCGAGCGCACCGAGGATTTCGCGCACCCTCGGACCGCCGTGCCGGGCGGTGAGCTTGCGTGCCGCCGCGAAATTGCGGAGCCGTTCGAGATAGGACGACTTGGGATTTTTCCGCTCCTCCACCATCTCCCCGATGAGCCCGCGGGCGTGCAGCGCGAGCGAGGCGTGCAGTTCCTCACGACTGATCTCGCCCCTTTCAAACTGGCGGAAAAGCTGCGGCGGTGTGGGATGGGAAGGAAAGTTCACGGAGCGGATACCTTGGAGAGAATCCGGAGACCTGGCAAGGAGGGAGTCCGGATTCCGTTCGCGGTGAGAGGCCGGTATGCCACGCAAGAGGGTTGACTCCGACGGGGAACCCTGTTGATTCCGACATGCCTACTGAACCCCGTGGCGGCTTCGAAACCCGCGCCATCCATCTCGGTCGAGATTTTGTCAGCGAGACCGGCGCGGTGACCCCGCCGGTCTGGTTGACGTCCACCTTTGAATACGGCAATCCCAACGGTTTTGACTACACCCGCTCGGGCAATCCGAATTTCCGTCTCCTCGACCGCGCCGTCGCCAGTCTGGAGGGCGCCGCCCACGCCACCTGCTTCGGCAGCGGGGTCTCGGCGATCACGGCGGTGGTCTCGACCCTGAAAAGCGGCGATCTCGTCGTCGCCGAGGAAAATATCTACGGCTGCACCTTCCGCCTTTTCGCCCAGGTCTTCGCCAAATTCGGGGTTTCGGTCCGGTATCTCGATTTCACCGACGCGGCTTCGCTGTCGGTCCTGGCCACGCTGAACCCCGCGCTGGTCTGGATCGAGTCGCCGACCAACCCGAATCTCAAGATCATCGACATCGCCGCAGTCGCGGAGGCCGCCCACGCGGTCAGGGCTCCTCTTCTCGTCGACAACACCTTTGCGAGCAGCTATCTGCAGCGTCCCCTCGAACTCGGCGCCGATCTCTCGCTCCTGTCCCTGACCAAGTATGCCAACGGCCACTCCGACGCCCTCGCTGGCGCGGTTTGCACGAACTCGGAGGAGTGGCGCGACAAGATGATCTTCGCCCAGAAAGCCCTCGGTCTCCAGCCCGCCCCGATGGATTGCTGGCTCACCTCGCGCGGCCTCAAGACCGAGGCCATCCGGATGGAGCGCCATTGTGAAAACGCCCTCGCCTTGGCCCGCTTTCTCGAAGAGGAATCGGACGCCTTCGCGGTCCGCTACCCCTTCCTGCCCTCCCATCCGCAGTATGAACTCGCCAGGCGACAAATGAGCGGCGGCTCGGGCATCGTCACGGTGGACTTCGGCTGGAGCCTCGCGGAGACCCTGGCCTTCGTCGGGCGGCTCCGGCTTTTCCCCAAGGCGGAAAGCCTCGGCGGGGTGGAATCGCTCTGCTGCCATCCCGCCTCGATGACTCACGCCAGTGTGCCGAAAGAAACCCGCGAAGCGGTCGGGATCACCGACTCGCTGGTGCGTTTTTCGGTCGGCATCGAGACAGTCGCCGACCTCATCGCCGACCTGCGCCAGGCTCTGCCCGATTCCCTGAAAAATTGAAGTACTACGAAGGCAAAAAATGCGCGATCCCTTTACCCATCCCTATTGCGACGCCGAGGACCTCGGCCTCGCCATCCCCGACAGTGACCACGCCGTCTCCATGTGCCTGCCCCGCTGGACCCATGTAGTCGGCTACGAGGAGGGTGATCAGGAGATTATCGATACCTTCGAATGCGGCTATCCGCGCTTTGTGGCTCATCCTCTTGTCGCCGATCTCTTTCTCGCAGCCCAGCAGGAGTTCGCCAAAAGCGGGGAATCCGCGCTCGTCTTTCCCTCCCTCGCGGCGGCGTGGCGCTGTGCCGACTACGTGAAGCAGCGCACCGGAAAATCCTGCCGTCTCGAATCGTATGGCTGGGGGAATCTCACCGTCGTGCTCCTCGACGAATCCGTCTACGATACCGCCTGGAAATGCTGGCAGCACGGCGGGGAGATCGTGAGCAGTCGTCTCGCCGAGTCGGCCCTGAGCGACGCACCGCTCGATCCGGCGGTGGTCGGGGCAGGGGAAAAGGCTGGCACCATCCTGAGGGAGCGGATCGCCTCTTTTTACGACGGCGCCTCGCCCGAAGATGTCTTCCTGTTCTCTTCGGGCATGGCCGCGATCTTTGCGATCCACCGCGTCCTGACAAAACGCCAGCCCGGCGAGCCGACCATCCAGATCGAATTCCCCTATCTCGATTCTTTCAAAGTGCAGGAAGAATTTGGCACCGGGGTGATCGACTTCTCCGTCACTGAGAGTGGCGGTGTCGAGGAACTGCGGGCTCGTTTCGCAGAGGGGAAAAGCGCGGCGGCGGTCTACACCGAAGTCCCGAGCAATCCGCTTCTCCGCACCGCCGATCTCGCCGGACTCGCCGAGATCCTGCGCGAGCAGGAGGTGCCGCTCATCGTCGACGATACCATCGCCACCTCCGTCAATGTGGACAGCTTTCGTTTCGCCGACGCCGTCACGACGAGCCTGACGAAGGCTTTCTCCGGAGTCGGTGACGTCGCCGCGGGATCGGTCGTGCTGAATCCCGCCTCGCCCTGCTACGCTTTCCTGAAAGCGGAAATGTCCGCCGAAGAAGCGGCCAGCCCGCTTTTCGAAAGGGATGTGATCGCTCTCGAGGTCAATTCCCGCCACTACCAAGAACGGGTCGAGGCGACCAACGAGAATGCCTTGGAACTCGTCGAATGGCTCAAGGCCCGCCCCGAAGTGAAGTCCCTCTGGCATCCCTCGACCATCTGCACTGCCTACTATGATGCGGTGCGGCGGGCCGAGGGCGGTTACGGCGCCCTCCTCTCGATGGAGCTGGACGGAGGAGAGCCCGCCGCCGCCGCCTTCTACGACGCGCTGGGCCTTTCCAAAGGCCCCAGTCTGGGAACCAACTTCAGCCTCGTCTGCCCCTACACCCTTCTCGCCCACTACCGCGAGCTCGACTGGGCGGCCGAGCGCGGAGCGGTGCGCAATCTCAT
>JAAYAT010000039.1 GCA_012719225.1 Verrucomicrobiaceae bacterium | reverse complement strand
TTGGTGGGGGTGTTGACGCTGACAAAGATGATGTCGGCCCGGCGGATCGCGTCGGCCACGTCGGTGGAAAAGAAGAGGTTGCGCCCCCGGCTTTGCTCGACGAGTTCCCGCAGGCCGGGCTCGTAGACGGGGAGTTCGTCCGAGTTCCACGCGGCGATGCGCTCCTCGTTGATATCGACGACGTCAACCCGGATATCGGGGCAACGCGCCGCGATCATCGCCATGGTGGGTCCGCCGACATAACCGGCTCCGATGCAGGTGATCATGCTTAGTGCTTAGTGCGACGGCTGCGCCGCGTGTTAGGTTTTAGGTGGTTAGGTTTTATGTGCCTAGCTCCTAGTTGACTTCGTTTCACTCCGTCTATCTCCGCTTCGCGTCCTAACTCCTAACTCCTAGCTCCTGGTGTTGCGCGCCTGACTGAATTTCCCAATTTCAAGATTTCCCCATTTCCCCCCCACGCTTCCGCCCTTGGTCGTTCGCGCGCGGCGGGTTGCCGGGGAGACCTTTTGCGGGACGGGCGGGGGATTTGCGGTGCTGTTCCAGCACAAGGGGTGACGGCTGGTTACGAGGAGGCCTCGGGGCTCTCCCCGTCAACGGGTTCGGGCGGTTTGGCGCCAAACAGGTTGAAAGGAAACAAGGGGGCGGGCAGGGAAAACAATTTGTCGAGAAGCGGCAGGAGCATCAGGGCCTTGTCATTCCACCCCCGGAGCGAGGAGAGGCGGGTGCGGTAGTGCTCGCCCATTTCCGGCGTCATGTCCCCGGCGGCTTCGGTGAGCTGCTCGATCTCGTGCAAATAGTGGCGGTTGCTCTCCAACTGGGGGCGAACCGTTTCACGGAAGGCGTCGCCGAAGACCTTGCGCATGCTGCCCTCGGCTTGGTAATAGGATCGCCGGTCCCCGGGAACGTAGACAATGGACACGGCGCTGATCTTGCCGAGGAACTTCAATCCCTGGCTGGCGGATCCCTTGCTGATCTCCAGGGCGTCCACCACTTGATCGAAGGTGCGGGGCTCGGGTGAGGCGAAAAGATAGCCGAAAATTTCTCCGACGGAGCGGGCCAGGTTGAGCTGCATCGCCAAATGCACGAAAAAACGAACGAACCCGATTTCGACATCGCTGAGTTTCGCGGTGCCGTGCGGGGAAGGGTCTGTCTCCCGGGTCGGGACGTTCATGCTGGTTTTCGCTGGTCTCTCGGGATGGGAGATCAATTAGTTCATTAATCCATGAACTAATCGAACTTTTCAAACACAATTTTCCAGAGAAAGGGAAAAATTTCAGAGAGGCGGGGAATCGGCGGGGTGGTTTGCCTGCGGTATTTGATTGCGTGTCATGGGAAGAGGGGGAAATTCTCAACCTACGCTCCTCGTGGGGCGGAGTTGTTTTGGACCGAACCCATGCCCGCTTCCTTCGCCGACCGCCTTTCGCTTTCCACCTGCTGGTGTTCCCACCGCCACGACGACGGCTATGCGATGGCCTGCGAGGTCCGGGAACTGGGTTTCGCCCGGATGGAATTGAGCCACGGCGTTCCGGTGTCGTTGGTGCCGGGGGTCCTGCGGGCCTTGGAAGAAGGAGTGGTCTCGGTCTCGTCGGTCCACAATTTTTGTCCCCTGCCGGTGGGGATTTCCCACGCGGCACCCAATTTGTTCGAACCGTCTGCGAAATCGAGAACCGAAGGGGCCCGGTGGGCGCGTTACACCAAGCGAACCGTGGATTTCGCCGACAGGGTGGGGGCTGCCGTGGTGGTGCTCCATTCGGGGAGTGTTCCGCGACGCCGGGAGGGAATTCTGTCGTTTCCGCCGGGCCGGGCGGGACGGGAGCAAGCCGCGATGGAGGCGGCTCTGCGGGATCCCGGGAGCGAAGCGCGGGAGGAGATGCTGGCGAAACTGGAGCGAAGTTCGCGGCCGTTCCTGGAACGAGTCCGGTCCCGCTTCGAAGAATTGGCCGGATATGCCGCGGAACGCGGGGTGGCTCTCGGGGTCGAGAATCGGGAGGGGTGGCAGGAGTTGCCTCTGGACGGTGGCTTGACGGATTTTTTCGCGGATTTCGCCCCCGATTCCCCCTTGGGCTACTGGCACGACACCGGGCACGCGGAGATCAAGCGCCGCGCGGGATTGCTGGAGCCCGAGATTCTTCTGGAATCACTGTCGGAGCGCTTGCTGGGATTTCACCTGCACGATGTGGACGAGTCCGGACGCGATCATTGTGCGCCGGGAACCGGTTCGGTGGATTTCGACCTGATCCGGCAGCAGGTGCGACCGCATCACCACT
>JAAYAT010000359.1 GCA_012719225.1 Verrucomicrobiaceae bacterium | reverse complement strand
TGGCGAAGCGATCCTGCGGGAGTTGCGCGGTGCCGAAGTCATCCAGGCGGACGCACCGGGAGGCGGGGTCAGGGCACGAATTTCGTATTCTAGCAAAATTTCCACTACCGCGACCGATCCCGGTGTGGTGACCACCCAGCGTACGAAGGCGGTCTGCACGCCAGCGTGGAAAGCAGGGCGGGCATAGCGGGCAACAATTCTTGATAGTTCTCGGCAGCGGGGCACGCTTCTGGCACAAAAATTTGCATCGCCACGACCACGCCGGACGGCCTCACGACGCGTTTCCAGAACAACCACGGCAATCGCCCCCCCTCCGACCCCGGGCCTTCGGCGGGAAGGGCGCACAGGGGACAGATAATCTCGTGACAGTTTCCATTGTTTGCCTTTTCTGGCCGTGCCTTCAGGCATCTTGTGGAAGCGTCGAATCTGCTGGCTGGCGTTGTAGGTGGGGTCTTGGAGCGTAGGCGCGGCGGGTGGCGCTGCGGACGCGCCGGAACGGGCCTCGGGCAGGCTGCCCGTGCGACTTTTTGCCCGATTTGTCACGCCGGTGATGAGGTTGCGGTGCGGCTCGTAGGTCGTTTCGACGATATGGGCGGGACCGGTCATCTTGCAGTGAGGAGGGCGGGGTTTTTGGCATCCTACTTGCAAATGAATTCCCCGGCGAGGTTTTTCACGTGCCGAGTTGGTTTGCGAACTCCACCCGTAGTCGATTTCGGGATCGAGGTCCACGTTATGGCCTTCCGCGAGGACGCAAGGATCATGCAACGTTTTGTGAAATTGCAGATCGCCACAGAGAACTGTCAAGAAATGTTGCCCCCCTGAACGGACGGAACACCGCAGCGCTGCGTTTTGGCGTGATTTTTTTTGGCCTTTCGGGTAGAGGCGGGGGCGGGCGAGCGGAGAGATCGCCGACCGAGGGCGCATCCTCGTGGTGGAATACAAGGGAAAGGACCGCTGGCACAACGCCAAACCCGACCGCGATATCGGTAGACTGTGGGAGGCGCTGAGCGAGGGCAAATGCGCCTTCGTGATGGTGGCGGAAAAGAACTGGGGGATTTCCCCGCGGAGGCGCGGAAGAAAGGAATGGGAAAAAATCTCTGCGTCCCTGCGCCTCTGCGGGGATACCTTTTTCCGTGAAGGCGGCGAGCATCCCGGAATTTATTTTAGAAACCTAAGATATTCGTTGCCCGCGATGGCTTACCGGGTCATATTTAGGGCCAATTCTCCCCTTTCTGGCGTTTTTCGTAATTTCCAGAATGAACCGTTTTTTGCATTTACCCGGAATATGGCCGCCAGAAAGACCAGCGCATCCACACGAAAATCCGCTCCCTCGAAAAAACCGGCCCTCAAGGAAAGCAAGCATCCCAAAGAAAAACGGGTCATGAGCGACGAGCCCTACGCCTTTCACGAAGTCCTCGCCATCGTCTTGGCAGGGGTTTCGGCCATGTTCGTCCTGGCGCTGATTTCCTACTCGCCTGCGGATCTCCCCTCGTGGGTTCCCTTCAGCAGCCAATCGGGGCAGAACGAGATGGTGGTGAATTTCATCGGTCCGGTCGGGGCGGTGGTCGCCGGGTATGCTTATTTTTTCTTTGGGGCGGCCTGTTTTCTGATTCCCGCGGTGCTGGCCTGGTGGTCCATCCAGGTCCTCACCGGAGCGCGTCCCTTCCACGCGCGGAATCTTTTCTCCTTCGCATTTCTGGTCTGCTCGGCGGCTTGCCTGATCGAGTTCCAGGTCTGGTTTTTTCAGGACTGGTCGGCGCGATACAATTTGCCCAAGAGCGCCGGTGGGTTTTTCGGCTACGGCGTCGGGCACAAGCTGGTCGAGCACTTTCTCGGGTCGGTCGGGTCGGTCATCGTGGTGTCCATCGTGTATGTCATCGCTCTCATCGTGATCACCGGCATCCATCCGTTCCAGTTTCTCGCGATGCTGCGCGTCGGGATCGCCAGGCTCATCGTGAATCTGCGCGAGCGTGGGCCTCTCCTGAAAGAAATCCGTCTGCCCTTCTTCCGCCGGGCGGAGCCCGCGATGCCGACGCGCTCTCGTGCCCGGGCCCGCGCCGAACGTGCCTCCGCCCCCCCGAAGGAGGAAACCAAACCCGCCAAGACCACGCCCGCTTCGTCCGCTCCTCTCCAGGCGGATCTCTTCGAGAGCGCGCCCGAACCGCGCATCATCGATTCTTCCCAGAGCGCCCGCAAAAAACTCACTCCGGAGGAGGCGGCGGGTTCTCTTTTTGATCGAGAGAAAAAAGAGGGCACGGTGCTCGCCGGGGTGCAGTTCCCGGACTACCAACTCCCGAGTCTCAGCATCCTGCAATACGCCGACGATGCCGACGCGGCGCCGACGAACGAGAGCGAGCTCATCCAACAGCAGACCACCATCGTCAGCACTCTCGCGACCTTCGGCGTGGATGTCGAGCCGGGGGACATCACGCGGGGGCCGACCATCACCCGTTACGAGCTGTATCCCACGCCGGGGCTGCGGGTCAACCGCATCACTTCGCTGGAGGCGGACCTGGCCCGCGCCACCAAGGCCGAGCGCATCAACATTCTCGCTCCGGTGCCGGGCAAGGACACCGTCGGCATCGAGATCGCCAACAACGAAAAAATCCCCGTGGCCCTGCGCGAACTCTTCGAGGACGAAGCCTTCCGCGATTCCAAGGCGAAGCTGCCCCTCGCCCTCGGCAAAGATGTCTACGGACGCACCATCGTCGGCGACCTCGCCCGCATGCCCCACCTCCTCGTCGCCGGTGCCACCGGGAGCGGGAAGAGCGTCTGCATCAACAGTATCATCGCGAGCCTGCTCTACCGTTTCACCCCCGACGAGCTGCGTTTCATCATGGTCGATCCCAAGGTCGTGGAGATGCAACTATACAACAATCTCCCCCACATGGTCATACCCGTGGTGACCGATCCCAAGAAAGTGCTCCTCGCGCTGCGCTGGGTCATCAATGAGATGGAGCGGCGCTACGCCCTTTTCGCCAAGGCCGGGACCCGCAATTTCGACGGATTCAATGCGATGCGGACCCGCGAACTCGCCGAACTGGAGGCTGCCGCCGCGGCGCTCCTCGAAGAAGAGGCCGCAGCCGATGTCCAGGCGGAACCCGAACTCGTCCACCACGTGCGGCTCGGCGACGACCTCGCCGTCGAGGGGGGATTCCCGGGAGACGAAGAGGCGCCCGACCTCCCGTCCACACGGCAGAACCGTCCCGCCCCCGC
Organism: Verrucomicrobiaceae bacterium; assembly: GCA_012719225.1. GTDB lineage: Bacteria > Verrucomicrobiota > Verrucomicrobiia > Verrucomicrobiales > DEV007 > Arctic95D-9. Next base: position 37,534 of record JAAYAT010000359.1, on the reverse strand, counting down.
CAGCGAGGCTCTCCCCGAGAGCCTCCCCTACATCGTCGTCATCATCGACGAGCTGGCCGACCTGATGCAGACCGCGCCGGCCGATGTCGAGACCGGGATCGCCCGCATCGCGCAAAAGGCCCGCGCCGCCGGTATCCACCTCATCGTGGCGACCCAGACGCCGCGGGCCGATGTCGTCACCGGGATCATCAAGGCGAACATCCCCTCGCGCATCGCCTTCCAGGTTTCCTCCAAGACCGACAGCCGCATCATTCTGGACGCCAACGGGGCGGAAAATCTCGTCGGCAAAGGCGACATGCTCTACCTGCCGCCGGGGAGCGCCCAGCTCATCCGCGCCCAGGGTGCCCTCATCACCGACGAGGAGGCGCAGGATCTCGTCGATGCCTGTGGCGCCCAGGGCCAGCCCTGTTTCGAACCCGATGCGCAGGAGGCGATCGAGTCGGGGGAATTCGGCGAGGGCGACGACGAGATCTCCGACGCCGACGAGGAGATCCTCGAAAAATGCCTCGAAGTCATTTACTCCGAGAAAAAAGCCTCCACCTCGCTCCTGCAGCGACGACTCCGGCTCGGCTACACGCGGGCCGCCCGGATGATCGATATTTTAGAAAGCCGTGGCATCGTCGGAGCCGGCGAAGGTGCCAAGCCGAGGGAAATCCTGGTCGATCTTTCCGACGATTTCGAGTAGGGTCCGTTCCTCCGGGGGTGGAATTCCCCGGATCCGGCGCATTTCCGCATCCACTTGCTGCGGGAATTGCCATATAGTATTCCGCCGTCTCACGACGGGAACGGGTGGAATCGGGTGACATGCCAACGATAGGACAAAAGCTGGGCGAGACACGCCGCGAAAAGGGCCTCACGATAGATGACGTCGCCCACGCCACCCGCATTCACCCCAACATGCTGCTGAGCATCGAGGAGGACGACTTCTCGCAATTCCCCAGCGTGGCCTACGCGAAGAGCTTCATCCGCAAGTACGGCGAACATCTCGGGATCGATCTCTCCGCCGCGATGGAGCCTCTCAACAGCGGGCTCCTCGTGCGGATCGAGGACAACGAATTGATGGGGGAACTGCGGAACACGAACTCGAAAGGCCGCCTTTTCCGTTTCCGACGCCGGCCGAAAAATGCACGGCGGCGCGTCGAGAAGCCGGGCGGAGCGCCCCTGTTCCTCAATTTCATCCTGCTCGCGCTGATTTCCTCCCTCGGTATTTTCTATTTCCTCGGTTACAACACCAGCTCGATCGAGGAAGCGAAATCCGACATCGCCGCCGGGCTGAAGCTGCCCTATGCCCCGAAAGAGGCCGGGAATTCTCTCGCCTCCCTCCCGGGCGCGTCGTCGCCGGATGCCGTGGAAAAGCCCGAGGTGGAGGTCGCTTTCGACGAGGCGCTGCCCGCGGCCGCCGACGACGAAAACGACATCCCGGCGAATCCATTGCGTCCGCGCCACACCCCGCGGATGGTCGTCGCCGAGGAGCGGAACCCGTCTCCCGAAGTGAGCGCTCTCCCCGCCGGGGAAGAATCCGCCGCCGATCCCCCGGCGGCGCTGCGACCGGAAGGCACCAACCCCACCGCCACGCGGGCGTCCCTGCCTCCGGCTCCGGCGGCTCCGGACACCACCACGCCCGCCCCGGCGGAAGAGACCTCCGGCGACGAGGGCCGTCCCCCCATCCCGATCGCGGTTCCGATCCGCGCCGTGCCCGTGGCGACTTCGGAATAGCGGGAAATCCTCGGCGGATCAGTCCTCCAGCGCGGTGATGTAGCGCTCGGCGTCGAGCGCGGCCTGACAGCCGTTCCCCGCCGCGGTGATCGCCTGACGGTAGACGCGGTCCGAGACATCGCCGGCGGAGAAAATCCCCGGGATGTTGGAGTGGGTCGAGTGCCCGTTTTGCACGACGTAGCCCTCTTCGTCGACCGCGACGCCCGAGTCGGCGAGAAAGCCGGTGTTGGGGTCGTGACCGATCGCGACAAAGACGCATTTCACCTCCAGCTCGGACTCCGCGCCAGTGACGCGGTCGCGCACGGTGACGCCGCGCATGTCGCCCTTCTCATCGGTGAGGTATTCTTTCAGCTCCGAATTCCAGACCGGTTCGATCTTGGGATTGGCGAGAGCGCGGTCCGCCATGATCTTCGAGGCGCGGAGTTCGTCGCGGCGATGCACCAGATAGACCTTGCTGGCGAAGCGGGTCAGGAAACCGGCCTCCTCGCAGGCCGAGTCGCCTCCTCCGACCACCACCACGGGCACGTCGGGATAAAAAGCCCCGTCACAGGTCGCGCAGGAGGTGAGCCCGTGGCCGACGAGTTCCTTCTCCCGATCGAGGTGGAGCCAGCGCGGGCTGGCCCCGGTCGCGATGATGACGGTGCGGGTGCGGTGTTCGGCCCCGCCGGTGGTTGTCACGAGGAGCGAGCCGTCGGCCTGTTTTTGCACGCCGCTGACGAGGTCGTACTCGACGCGGGTGCCAAATTTCTCCGCCTGCTGCTGCATCCGCATCATCAGTTCGGGGCCCATGATGCCTTCGGGAAAGCCGGGGAAATTTTCCACCTCCGTCGTCGTCGTGAGCTGTCCGCCGGGTTGCTCGCCCGAGATGACGAGGGGATTCAGATTGGCCCGCGCGGTGTAGACGGCCGCGGTCCAGCCGGCGCAACCGGTTCCGATGATGATTACGTTTTCCATGCGGCGAATGTGTAGGGGCTTCCCCGTCGAATCAATGCGAAATCCGCCCCTTTTCCCCCTTCATCCCGTCTCCCGCCCGCGTTTTGCCCGGGTTTGCCGGGACGGATCTCAGGCGGCGTGGTCCCGTTGGTCGAGCGTCTTGCGGATGATCGCGGACATGTCCTCGAAGCTGTAGGGCTTTTGCACGAACCCGTCGGGACAGGCGCCGCACTCGCGGGTGAACTCGTTGAGGTCCACGAGATACCCGCTGCAGATGAGGACGGGGAGGTCCGGGCGCATCTCGCGCAGGCGGGCGAAGGTCTCTTTCCCGGAGAGGTTCGGCATGGTGAGATCGAGGAGAACCAGACTGACGGTCTCGCCCCGCTCGCGGCAGATTTCGAGCGCCTCCAGACCGTCGGCCGCCTCGAGGATCTCGTAGCCGAGCTTGGAAAGCAGGGTGCGCCCGATGCGCCGCACGAGGGCCTCGTCATCGACGAGCAGGATGGTCTCGCCCCGGCGCGAGGGGGCGAGCTCGCGATGGACCGACGGTGCCAGGAGCGCCGAGGCTTTTTCCGCCTCCGCCGAAGTGCTGCGGGGCAGGTAGATGTCGAAGCAGGTGCCTTCCCCGGGAGCGGATTGGAAGTCGATCCAGCCGCCGAGCTGTTTCACGATACCGAAGGAGGTCGCGAGACCGAGCCCGGTGCCCTTGCCCGGTTCTTTGGTGGTGAAAAAGGGTTCGAAAATCTTCGACTGCACCTCCGGCGGGATCCCCTCGCCCTCGTCCCCCACGCTGAGACAAATGAACTCGCCCGGGGAGACCTCGGGATGGGAGTGCAGATCCATCGCGGTGAGAACGCGGTTGCTCGATTTCAGGAACAGGCGTCCGCCTTTCGGCATCGCGTCCTTGGCGTTGACCGCCATGTTCATGATGACCTGGCCGAGCATGCCCACATCGGCCATGGCCCGCCACGGACCGTCTTCCAGATCGAGCACGACGTGGATGCTCGGGTCTATCGTGGCCGCGAGGATGGAGCGGACCTCCGCGAGGACGAGGTTGGCGTCGCAGGGTTTCAAATCCATGCGGCTGCGCCGCGAGAAACCGAGGAGCTGCCGCACCAGTTCCACGGCGCGTTCCCCCGCCTTGACGGCATGGGAGAGACTTTCGCGGCCTTCGCTGCTGAGGGTCGGCCCCAGATCCATCTGGACGAGGGCGAGGTTGCCTAGGATCCCGGCGAGGAGATTGTTGAAGTCGTGGGCGATGCCGCCGGCGAGTTGGCCGACCGCTTCCATTTTCTGCGACTGACGGAGCCCCTCCTCCAGGTGGCGCTGTCCGGTGAGGTCCCGCGTGTTCCAGACACGGCCGACGAGATTCCCCCGCGAATCGCGCACCGGAGCGGAGTAGACATGGAGCACGCGGGACTCCGGAAGCGTCAGAGTGATCTCGCAGTCGATGATCTCGTCCGCTCCGCAACGGGTCTTCCATTCCTCCGCGATCTTCCCGGTGATACCCCCCGCCGCCTCGAAGAAGCCGATGATCTGATTCCCCGTGCCGGGCACGTATTTCCCGGGCTCGATGCCGAGGAGATGGAGAAAGAGGTCGTTCACCAGAGCGACGTTGCCCTCGAGATCTTCCACGAGGAATCCGTTGTTCGAACTCTCGATGGCCGCCTTGAGCCGGGCACCGACGCGCTCCAGTTCGGATTGGCTGAGGTGGAGGCTCTCGGTGCGCGATTTGACGAGTCGTTCCAACCCGTCCCGGTGCTGCGCCAGCTCGGCGATCATGCGGTTGAAAAGAAAGGCCAGGTCGCGTGCCTCGGAGGCGCCTTCGTTCTCATCGGCATGCACCGAGAGATTGCCCCGGGCGACGGCCCGCGCCACTTCGCCGATTTTCTCCAAAGGCCGCGACATGCGCTTGGAGAGATAGACCCCCAGCACACCCGCCACCACGACCATGAAGGTGGCCGCGGCGAGAAGGGCGAGGATGGCCTGACGCACCATCGCGGTGACCGCCGCCATCGGCTTCAGGGCGACGATGACCCAGTGCGAATTGAGTTTTGTGACCGAACTCGGGAGCACCTCCGTTGCGTAGAGGAAATCGTCCCCCTCGGGAGAACGATAGTTGCCAATGGGTTCGTCGATCCATCGCTCGGCGGGGAAGGAGGGATCGAATTTTTCCATCAATTGCGAGGGATTCCGACCGGATAGGGTATTCCCGAGGGCATCGAGGAGATAGATCGAGCCGCCGAAGTGCCCGTCCTCCAGCAGACTCATAATGCGGGCGAAGGAAAGTCGCGCCTTGAGCACTTGCGTAACAGCCTCTTCGCCGGATTCCGGCGAAGACTTCACCGGCAGGAAAACCGTCATGTAAAGCCCCTCTTTTCCGAGGACACGCTGGGGGTGCGACACAGTGATGTCCCCGGTAAGCGCCTCCCGGAACCAGTCGCTGTACTCCCGGAATACCGGATGCGCCTTTGCGGTGGACCCCAGTAGAAACCCCTCGGTATCGTAGAGGCTGATATCCGAATAGGTCTCGTAAATCTTCACGAGACGGTGCATCTCAAGGATCTTCCCCTCCAGATTCCCGGCGGGATCCGCAAGCCGGGGATTCGACTGGAGCGAACTGAGTTCGCGCGCGATACGGTCGGTCACCTCCGCCACGAGGCGCCCCAACTGACGCGCCGTATCGGCGAGCTTTTCCTCCTCCTTGATCTGCAGATTGTGCTGCAGAACTGTCGCCGACGGCACCAGCACGATGATCAGAGGCACGAGGCCCGTGACCAACATGGAGAGGAGGAGTCGACTGCGGATGGAATTCATCTTGAATCGTTTCCCGGATCTTGGCAAGATCCGGGCCTGTCTCATTCGGTGCCGCTTTCCGCTGAATCCGATGTCTCCCGGTCCGCCCAATCAGCCGAAAAAGAGCGGGAACGACTTTCGCTCATGAGCCGCAGCATCACTCCCTTCACATATCTTTCCATTTCCGGTGAAAAACGCACAAAAGAGCATTTTTGGATCAGGTCCGGCTCGGGATAAAGGGCACGGTTGTTGAGGACCGCTTTGTCCACCATCGGAAGAGCGGCGCGGTTCGGACTCGCGTAGCTCAACTCGGTTGCGGAGAGAGCGGAAGTCTCCGGTTCTGTCATATAGGCAATGAAGCGATAGGCGAGGTCTGGATTCGTCGCATCGCGGCTGATCGCAAAACTGTCCAGCCAAAGCGGAGCTCCCTCGCGTGGCACCACAATCTCAATGCCGGGCACATCCGCCATCCGTCTCAGCGCATCGCCATTGTAACTTATGGCGAGATCGACTTCGCCCTCTTCCAGTTGGTCGAGGAGGGTCTGCTGATCCGTCATCGACCGCGTGATATCCGGGAAACGCGCCGTGAGCCGGGCGGCGGCTTCGTCTATCTGAGCTTTTGTTGCTTCCGCAGGTTCATAACCAAGACCAAGGAGCGCCATCCACATCAAATCAGCAGGTTCGTCGAGGAGAGCGATTTTCAGATCCTCCCGCCAGATCATCGCCCAACTCGGCTCGGACTTGGAGAAAAGTTCCGAGCGTCCCGCCAGTACCGTCAAGCCCCAAAGGTAGGGAATGGTGAAGCGGGTGCCCTCGTCAAAAGCCGCACTCAGAACCGGCTCGACCTGTTCGGTGTTGGCCCCGAGCTTCCCTTTGTCCAGTTCGGTCAATAATCGCAATTCCATCAACTGCCGGATGGTTTGCTCGTCGGCCACCACCACGTCGAAACCGCCGGGAGCCGCCGAAAACATCTGTTTGAGCTGTTCGGAGTTGTCGGCTTCTGTCACCTTCACCCGAACTCCTGTCTCGGCCTTGAATTGATTGACGACCGGCGCGGCAAGATAATCCTCCCAGATGAGAAGCGAGATTTCTGGTTTTTCGCTCGCTTCTCTTACCCGATCATACACGCGCTTCAATCCCTGATTGAGAAGCAAATGCCGGGCGGGGCTGGATTGTTTGTCAAATTGGCAGCGCGCCATGACATCTTCGCTCAGGTAAAGAGTTTCGTCCTCCAGGATCTCTTTGCTGAGAAAAGGCTTTGCCGCTTTGTTCGCGGAGGCGCACCACAGTTCGTTGGAATTGGCGGCCGCCACTTCAGCGCGGCAGAAGTAGCTGAGAAATTGATATACCGCCTCGATATTGCGTGATTCACGCGGCACCACAAAACTATCGACCCAGAGAGGAGCCCCCTCTTCCGGAATAAAATAGGCAATGTTCTCCTCTTCGTCGGCCAGAACGGCGGCATCGCTGCTATAGGTCATGCTGATCCAGCATTCCCCGGAGAGGAGCTGATCGCGGATGTCGAAGATGTCCACGAAACGGGCGTCGAGATCGTCCACCTGGCGGAGGAGCAACTCCGTGGCGGCATGAATCGTCGCCTCATCCGGTGAATTGAGATCGTGTCCACCCGCAAGCAATGCCGCCGCGTAAGCGTCGAAATCATCATCGACCATCAAAACCCGACCCCGGTAGCGCTCATCCCAGAGCGCTTTCCAGCTTTTGCGAGGTTCGTCGATTTTGTCGGATCGATAAGCGATCAATGTCGTTCCCCACATATAGGGAACCGAATATTGATTTCCCGGATCAAAAGCGAGGTCGAGAAAACGGGTATCCAAATTGGAAAACCCGGAAATGCGCGACAAGTCGAGGGGCTGAAGAAACTGGAGTTCGATGAGATCCGCGAGAGTGCCTCCATCGGTGATCACCAAATCAAACTCCGAGGGACGCGAGCGGAGCAGTGCCTCCATCTCGTCGAGGTTGGTAAAAGTCACGAATTTGACATCCAGGCCGCTCTCCTTCTCAAAAGAGGAAATCACTTCTTCTGAAAAATATTCGTCATAGGTGAGCACCGTAAGCGCCCCTTCCCGGGATTCAGGAGACTCGGCGCGAGACTCTTCCGACGGAACATCCTGTCGCTGACTCTCCTGGCATCCGCTCAGAACGAAGGAAACTGCCAAGAGGCAAAATTCCAGAGGGAACTTTAGGTGAATTTCCATATCTGAAAAATATTTCGTATAATACCATATTTTCCATAATAAACAACATCTAAATTTATCTCTTTGTCTTGACTTTTCTCTGAATAACGAGAGAAATGAGGTTTATCCGTAAATCTGAGTCGCAAAATTAAGTTTTTCTCAGTGCTGAAACAGGTGCTGCTCGGAGACTTCAATTTGCGCCGGGAACCGCAAACAGCCCCAGTCATGCAAGAAAAAATCTATGTCTCTGAATCCATGATCGGACGGGGAGTCTTCGCCAAACGCCCCTTGAAGCCCCGCGAGCTCATTTTTTACATGAACGGCAAGTTGATCGACTTCGAGAAATCCATTGCCCACATGGGGGAATATTCCGTTCAAATCGGAGCGCACAGTTACGTCGATCCCATTTCCCCGGCGCGTTACCTCAACCACTCCTGCGCTCCCAATGCGGGATTCGTGGACGACATCTCGTTGATCGCCCTGCGTCCCATCGTCCCCGGCGAGGAAATCCGTTTCGATTATTCCACAACGATGCTGGAACGGCATTGGGAACTCGATTGTTCCTGCGGAGCGGCGGATTGTCGCAGGAGAATCCAGGACTTCGATCTGCTCCCCTACGATTTGCAGCAGCACTACCTGGAGTTGGGCGTGGTGCAATCGTTCATCCTGGAAGAAGTCGCTGCCTTGAAAACAAAAGCGGCCTGAGCCGACTCCTCTCCCGGGAAGTGTTTTGCTCTGGTTTTTTCGGAAACCTGTAGTATCTCCTTCGTGAGTCTCCCGACCATGAAGGTTTCCACCATCGCCATCCTTGTCACCGTCGTTCTGGCTCTGGCCGTCGCGGTGAGCGACTATTTCCTGAAGCACGCCAGCGCCTCAGCCAGTCCCTTCGCCAACCGGAACTTTGTCATCGGCCTGCTCATCACCGCGCTTTGCACCTTCGGCTGGGTGCTGGTCATGCCGCACCTGAAGCTGGCCTACATCGGCGTCATCTACAGCCTCACCGTCGTCCTCTCTCTCTGCGTCGTCGGCGTGGTCTTTTTCGAGGAGACGCTGCAACCTTCGGAATGGCTCGGGGTCGGCCTCGCCATTTCCTCCCTGCTGCTGCTCTACCGCGTGGCCTGATCGACCCGGTCGCCCGCTCCCGAGCGACCCCGCCCGCTCAATAACTCTTCGCAAACACGACGCTTCCCTCGGCTGGCTTGCCGGTGAGGAGGCAGGTGCCGGGACCTCCGCGGAGGACGGGATCCTTCGGGATGCAGCGCACCGTGACCTTCAGCTCCTGCTGCAGCGCTTCCTCCTCCGCGACACCACCGGCCCAGTGAACGAGGGCGAATCCGCCGTGGATTCCGGGTGAGTCGGGGTCGGACGAGGTGAAGAATTTCCGGAATTCGTCCATGGAAGTGATCTCCACGGTGTGTTCGTCGCGGAACGCCAGAGCCCGGGCCAGGAGATTGTCCTGAATAGCCTGGAGCGTCCCGGTGATGGCGGCGACGGCGTCCGCCACGGGGAGGAACTCCTTGTCCTTCGGCGAGCGGTCCCGCCGGGCGAGGGCGAGCGAGCCCTTCTCCAGATCGCGCGGCCCGATCTCGATGCGGACGGGAACGCCCTTTTTGATCCACTCCCAGTTTTTGGCGCCCCCACCGAGATCGCGCTTGTCGATCTCGACGCGAAGGGAACCACCGTGGAAGGTTTGGACCTTCAGTCCCGCCGCCAGTTCCTCGCAGGCGGCGAGAACGGGCTCTTCGTGCTCGGGCTTGGCGTCACCGGGAGGATGACCACCTGGGTCGGGGCGACCCGAGGCGGCAGGACGAATCCGTCGTCATCCGAATGGGCCATCAGGAGCGTGCCGATGAGGCGGGTGCTCACGCCCCAACTCGTCGTCCAGGCGAGCTCGCGTTTGCCCTCGCGGCTTTCGAATTCGATCCCGGCGGCCTTGGAAAAATTCTGTCCGAGAAAATGCGAAGTCCCCGCCTGGATCGCTTTCCTGTCCTGCACCATGGCCTCGACGGTGAAGGTGTTGAGGGCACCGGGGAAACGCTCGGCCTCGGTCTTTTCCCCCGCGATGACCGGGACGGCGAGATGGTCGGTGAGGAAACGTTCGTAGACCTCGTGCATCCGCTTCGTCTCCTCCATGGCCTCCTCGGCGGTTTCGTGCGCGGTGTGTCCCTCCTGCCAGAGGAATTCGGCGGTGCGCAGAAAAAGACGCGGGCGCATCTCCCAGCGCATCACGTTGGCCCATTGGTTGATCAGGAGCGGCAGGTCGCGGTAGCTGTGGACCCAGCGGGCGAACGCGGCCCCGATGATGGTCTCGGAGGTGGGACGGATCACGTAGGGTTCGGTGAGCGTGCCCGAGGGAACCATTTTCCCGTCCTGCAGTTCCAGTCGGTGATGGGTCACGACGGCGCACTCGGTCGCGAACCCCTCGACGTGGGCGGCCTCTTTTTCAAGATAACTCACCGGAATGAGGAGCGGAAAGTAGGCGTTTTTGTGGCCGGTCTCTTTGAAAATGGTGTCGAGCTGTTGCTGGAGGAGTTCCCAGACACCGTAGCCCCAGGGCTTGATCACCATGCAACCGCGCACTTCGGAGTTCTCCGCGAGATCCGCCGCGCGCACGACTTGTTGGTACCATTCGGGGAAATTCTCCTCCCGCGTCGGAGAGATTGCGTTCTGAGGTGCTTTGGCCATGAAAAGGGGGGGCTGGAATGGAATACGATTCTGCCCGACCCTAGCCACGCCTGAGCGAATTTCCAGCGGGGAATCGAAGGGAAACGAGGATACCGGGCGAACCCTCTCCGGCCTTTGCCATGACCCTCTTTCCCGTGTAAGCTGCCCCTCGTGAAGATTCTGCATCTATTCGTCTCGCCCGCCCACATCTACGTCGGGCATTACGGCGGTCCGGCCGGGACGACTCCCATCGTCGAGGTCGAGGAAATCGAATGCGTCGCCGGGAGCGGAATCCGGGGAGACCGCTACTTCGATCACAAGCCCGATTACAAAGGTCAGATCACCTTTTTCGAAATCGAGACCCACCGCCGTCTCTGCGCGCAATTCCCCGCTTCAAAGAGAGGCCCGGACTGCTACCGGCGGAATGTCATCGTCGAAGGGCAGGACCTCAACGCGCTGATCGGCCGGGAATTCGAAATCCAGGGGCTGCGCTTTTTGGGGACGGAAGAGTCCAAACCCTGCTTCTGGATGGAGGAGGCCTTCGGCGAGGGCGCCGTCGAGTCCCTCTCGGGAAAAGGCGGACTCCGGGCGAAAATCCTCGCGGGGGGAAGGCTCCGCCGGGGCGGACATTAGTCCGCGTCTTTTTCCGCTTCCAACCACTCGGCGACGAGGGCGCGAAAGGCGCTCACGGCGGGGTCGTCGCCCTCGCGCGACCAGACCATCACGAGGGGAATTTTCTCCACGGGTTTCAGGGGAACGAGCCGCACGTCGTCGGTCTCCGGGGCGACGCTCTCGGGCACGATGCCGATGCCGGAACCCGCTTCGACGTACCGCAGGATCGTGCCGATCACGCTCGGGGTGTGGGCGATCCGCGGAGCGAACCCCGCCTTGGCACAAGCCGCCAAGATGGTGTCGTGGGAACCCGCTCCCTCGCGCCGGGCGAGCAGCACGATGGGCTCGTCGGCGAGCGACGACCAGGGGATCACCGCCTTTTCCGCGTAGGGATGATCCACCGGCACCGCCGCACAGAGTTTCTCCTCGTGCAGCAGGAGCGACTGCAAACCGAGTGCCTCGTGGGCGAGGACCGGACGGGTCAACCCGACGGAGAGCCGTCCCTTGGAGACCATTTCCCAAACCCGCTCCGGGGTGCGCTCTTCCAACACGATGGTGACCCGCGGGTAGATCTGATGGTAGCGCTTCAGGAGTGGGCCGAGAAAGAACCGCGTCGGAGGACCGATGTAGCCGAGGCGCAGCTCCCCGACATCCCCCGAAGCGGTCCGACGCACTTTGCGCCGGGTGTCGTCGAGATTCTCGAAAATCCGCCCCGTCTCGCGCTGAAGGACCTCGCCGCCGGGGGTGAGGCGTATCGTGCGGCGCTTACGGTCGATCAGGAGGACACCCAGTTCCTCCTCCAACTCCTGCACCGCACGGCTGAGCGCGGGCTGGGCGATGTGGAGCCGCCGCGCCGCCCGGGAGTAGCTCAGCTCCTCCGCCACGGCCTGAAAATATCGCAAATGCCTGAGATCCATGAATGCCTGTTTGGCATGAGTGCAGTATCAAACTTCCCTTTTCGTTACAAGAGGAATGAACGCCAATTGCTCGGCTTGTTGGTTATGTGTGACGGTCGATTCCATAATTCGGATGCCGCTTATCATGTCTGAGCACCACCAGAAAAATGGCATCATCGCTAACTTCATAAAGCAAGTGATATGGAAATTTCCGAAAATTCGCCCGGCGAAGGCCGCACGAGTCAAAATGATGGCTTCTCGGATTCTTTTCAACCGAGGCAAACACCGAATCCAATTCGCTCCAGAAAGCGGAAAGAATTCGTTCTGAAATCTCTGCGTAATGCCCCGCTGCATCCCGGATATCCTCGGCAAGCTGGGGATGTCGGATGACCTGCATTAGCCTATGAGCGTCCGCAAGCCTTCCAAAACTCCTCTTCAGACAGTTCCTTGATTGTGCCGGACTTCAATTCCTGTAGGCGCCGTAAAGCTTCCTCATCACTCACGTAATGAGGGCTAGAACCAAGGTCTTCAAGGAGCGACGAAATCAACTCTGCGCGATCAAGCGGATCAAGCTTGGATGCCTCTTTGAGCAATTCTGCAACTTGTGCCATGAGAGAAGGGTAGCCGATATCAGCCCACACGCCAACGATGATTTGAACCGCACGGAAGGCGAAGAAGGGACAGGGAAATTATTACCTTGCCGTTCGGTCAGGTCCCCCGCCCCAACTGGAAAAGCCCCCGCTTCAGCGCCTCGGTGACGGCGTGAGTGCGGTCCTTGGCGTTGAGCTTGGCGAGGATGGATTTGACGTGATTCTTCACCGTGTTTTCGGACAAAGTCAGGATTTCCCCGATCTGTTTGTTGGCCCGGCCCTCGGCGATCAGTTTCAGGATCTCGAGTTCGCGCGCGGTGAGGTGGCTGCTGTGTTCGCTCTTGGCGAGGAGCAGGGAAATCTCCGGCGGCAGGTAGCGGTTCCCCTGACCTACGGAGCGGATCGCCTTGAGGAGTTCCGCGCTGTCCTTGTCCTTCGAGAGATAGCCGTAGATCCCGGCGTCGAAGACGCGGCGGACATCTTCCTCCTGCATGAAACTGGACAGCATCAGGATTTTGTGACCGCGGAGCGCCTCGGCCACGTCGATTCCGCTCATGTCGCGGAGACGGAGATCGAGGACGATGACGTCGGGCCGATGGACCGAAGCGAGGGAGATGGCCTCCTCGCCGCTCCCGGCTTCGGCGACGACGCTGAGGTCGGGTTCATCGCTGATGAGACTGGCAAGGCCGCGCCGCACGATGAGATGATCGTCGACGAGCATGACGGATAAGATGGGGGTGGATGTACTCATGAAAGATTCAGGCTCAGTTCAATCGCGGTCCCCTCGCCGGGAGCGGACCGCACCGCGAGGGCGGCCCCCAGTTGCTGCGCTCTTTCGCGCATTCCCTGGAGTCCGAAGTGCCCCTCGGGGGCGCGGGCGGAGGTGGAAAATCCGCGACCGTTGTCCTCGATGGTGATGCGGGCGCCGTCCGATGCGCCCGCCAGCACCACCCGGATGCGCTCCGCGCCGCTGTGACGCAGGGCGTTGGTGACCGCTTCGAGAACGATGCGGTGGCAGGCGTAGGCCGTCTCGGGCGGCAGGTGCGCCCCTTCCTGCCATCCCTCGCGTTCGGATTCGAAACGGACCTCGGCCTCCTCGCATCTCGTCTTCGCGGCCGCGAGGGTGGCGTTGGGAAAATCGAGCGTTTCCGCTCCCACCGGCACCCGCAGTCCGATGAGCGATTCCCGCGCCTCGGCGAGGCTGTGCTCGACCATCTCCCGCGCCGCGTCGAGTTTTTCTCTCGCTTTGTCAGGATCTCCGGCGAGGTGATTCGAGACGGAGGCGAGTTGGTAACCGACCCCGGAGAATCCCTGCGAGAGGGTGTCGTGCAACTCCCGCGCGATGCGGTTGCGCTCTTCCAAGGTGGCATTGGATTCGATCTGTTCCTTGATCAGGGTGGTCTGCTTTTTCACCCGCCGGTTCAGGGCGAGGAGCCCGGTGAGGAAGAGCAGGGCACCGGCAGCGAGGATCAGGATCGCCATCCAGTAACGAGTCGGCGTCCACCACGAAGGCACCGCGAGCACGTCGATGTCGGCCCGGTCCCGCACCGCGATGACCACCGAGCGCACCTCCCCGCGCTCGTCGGCCTCGACGAGCTTGACCCCGCAGACGCTGAGTTCGCTGCCCTCGGGCGGCAGGGCCGCACTGACGTTCACGGGCATGTTCACCGGCACGAGTGCTTCGTTGACCTGTAGATTGATGAGATTGCGGCCTTTTTCGATGAGCTTCCCGGTGAGGGTGACGAGTTGGAAAGCGTGTTCGCGGGAGAGCGGCTCGGCATCGGGGATGTTCGCGATCTGGTCTCCGGGACCGTCGGCCAGCGAGAGCTTGGCGTAGCGCAGCCCGACGAAATACCCTTCCGTCTCGGCCAGGCCCGTAAGATTGACGCGGTCTCCCACGACCACGTTGACGGCGGAGAGGGTGTTGATCCGCGCTCCGTAGGGACCGGACTGGACCACGAACGTGGAGGGTCCCTCGACGAGGGTAACGGTCCCGCTGGTCTCGACGAGCGCCTGGCGGGTCCGGCTGGAATCCCATCGTCCGATCTCATCGAGAGGGACGGGTTCGGATTCTTCCGTCTTTTCGATGACTTCGACAAACTGATGACGCGAGCAGATGATGTCGGACCCGATGCGCTGGCGCTGGTCATTGAAAAGCGGGGCGCCACTCCCGTGCAACCGCACCCACGATCCGACCGCCTTTTCGACCCGCACGATGTCGAAGTCTTCGTTGGCGTTGCGGAAGCGGATCACGAGATCGCTCTGCCCGGTGACGAGCAGCCCCGATCCGAGGCGTTTCCCCTCTTCGAAACGCACGTCGACGAGGAGCCCCTCGAGCTCGATCCAGCGGTTGTCACCGAGTCCCGTCTGGACGAAGTCGGGTCGGAAATGGAGTGGTCGCGGCGGCGATTTGGAACCGTTTTTGGTGATCCGGTCGATGATCACGTAGGGACCGTAGAAGCCGCCGGTGACATTGCCTTCGATGGTGAGATCGTCCCCGATGTGCGGCAACTCGTCGGGCGGCATCTCGAAAAAGAGCCCTCCGGAACCATCCTGTCCGTCGAATCCGTCGGCGAGGTGGGAGATCACGGTGACGCGGAGAGAGACCGGCGGGGCCAGGCGCGACTCCTCGTAGGTCATCTTCCGGATATCCGCGATGCTGCGGAGCGGGCGCACCGAGACGGGCGGATCAAAAGCCTCGAGCCCCGCCGGTATCATCAGGAAAAAAAGCCACAGGGCGAATGAATGCCGCCATCCCATCAGGTGGCGATCCTATCACGATTTTTCTCGTTCGGCGAATCTTCAGAAAGCAACGAGACCGACAACAGCCGGGGTCTCAAGGGAATCGAATGGCAGGGCGTCGCCCCCACGGAAGGCACCGTGGTGAAGTGAAAAGCTCCCGCGCAGTCTCCTGGATCACGCCGCCTTTTTGAAAAGCATGCTGATCCCGACGAGGATCATCAAGACCGCGAAGATCTTCGTGAGCTGATCGTTGCTCAGTTTGCGCACCCAGCCCGTTGCGAAATACGCGGCGGCGATGGCACCGATGGCGGTGGGCCAGAAAATGTTCCACTGCACCAGTCCCGTCTGCTGGAACCGTGCGATCGCGATCAGGGAGGTCGGCACGATTACCGCCATGCTCGTGGCGATCGCGGCTTTCTGCTCCATTCCCAACAGATAGACGAAGGCGGGCACCATGACGATGCCGCCGCCCACCCCGCAGAGACCGGCCATGATGCCGGCGAAGAGCCCGATGCCGAGCGGAAGAAGAAATGGTTTCATGAAGGGAAGGAGGGGACAGGGGAAAAGCGGCGAAGCGGAGGGAAAGGACTCTCAGCTCGGGCGGGTGAGGATGCGGGTGACGAGCTGATGGAGGACGAGACGGTGGTCGAGCGCGGTGGTGACGAGGCGGAGGTTGGCCTCGAGGCAGGCTTCCAGGGCGGTCTGCAGCTCTCCCACCGAGAACCGGCTCGACCCCTGGGTGGCGAGGAACAGGGGATAGGCGTTGATAGCCCCCTCCTTGTTTTTCAGGATATGGGCGGTCTCGGATTCGGGCAGCCTGGCGAGAGCCTTTTTGAAGCCGTCGTAGTAGCGCTCCCGGATGCCGCGGTTCTCGACGAGGTCGCGGGCGTGGAGGAGGCCGCGAATTTTCGGGACGATGGAGGCGAGGAGGATCCCGATGGCGCTTTCCCCCCGCCGCAACTGCTCGTCGATCAGGGTGAGGCTGCGCGGAAGATCCCGCTTGGCGATGGTGTCGCCGATTTCGAAGATGACGCCGGCGTGACTCACCGAGACGATGCGGCCGATCTCGTCCTCCCGGACCGGACGTCCTCCGGTGTAGAGGAAGATTTTTTCCAGTTCGCTGTCGATGACCCGGGTATCCGACCCGACCAGCAGGACGAACCTCTCCAGCGCGCCCCGTTCGAATTCCAGCCCGAGAGCCTTCGCCCGGTCCGAGACGTGCGACATCATGTTGGCCTCCCAGCCGGCTTTGCTCGTCTCGAGCTTGTCGTAAATCTCCACCTTGGCGCATTTCTTCAGCGCCTTGAAAAAAGCGCGCCGCTTGTCGACCGCGCCAGCGCTGAGGATCACTCGCACGTCCGGCGGGAGGTGCGAGGAGAGGAGATCGACGAGCCGCTCCACCGCCGCGAGAGTGCTCTCGGCCTTGCCGGTCTGGTTGTCGGCGAAAAAATTCACCCCCTGCAGCCAGACGAGCTTGTCCCCTCCGAAAAAGGGCAGCGTCTGGATCGCTTCGATGGTGCGCGAGACGATCTGCACGGCGTGTTCGGCGTTGTCGGCTCCGCCGTTGATGATCTCGAGGCCGAACTCGCGGTCGGACGGTGCGATCTTTTCCGACAGCCGGGTCGCCGCCTCTTTGACGACCCCTTCGTCGGTGCCGAAGAAGGCGAAAATGTTCGGATTGATTGCCATGAGCACCGGAGAAATACGACGGGCGGAATCGATCCGCAAGCCTGGAAAACGCGGGCGGAAATCCAAGCCCGCCCGACAAATTATCCGTTCCGGTGCATTTCGCTTGAATCTGGTCTCAGATCGGTTAGGAAAACCATCCGCATTGTTCACGGAGTTGCGGTCGAGCCATCACCAAATCCCCGTCAGTGCGGGAGAGTTGTATCGTGAAGGGCCCGAGGTTCTGCGACGCGCTCCGTGCCTCATGGGAAACATGTCGGCGGGGAGGGTTTGCAGGTGTCCGGGTCGGAATCCCCCAAAGCATCCCACCAGACATGAGTTTCATTGCCGAAAAATTTTCCCAAATCGCCCCTTCCCAGACCCTCGCCATCACCGCGACGGCGAAAAAGATGCAGGCCGAGGGCCAGGACATCGCCAGCTTCGGGGCCGGTGAGCCGGACATGGACACCCCCCAGCACATCAAGGATGCCGCGATCGAAGCGCTCCTCGCCGGGAAAACCAAATACACCGCCGCCACCGGGATTCCCGAATTGAAACAGGCCATCGCGGAAAAACTCCTCCTGGAGAACGAAATCGAATATTCCCCCAGCCAGATCTCGGTGAACTGCGGCGCGAAGCACTCCTGCTACAACGCGATTCTCGCCTCCTGCGATCCCGGTGACGAAGTCATCATCCCCTCCCCCTATTGGACCAGCTATCCCGACATGGTCCGCCTCGTCGGCGCGGATCCCTACATCGTGGAAACCAAGCGGGAGAACAAATGGAAGTTCACCGCCGAAGAGTTCGAAGACGCCATCAGCGGGCGCACCCGCATGCTCATCCTCAACAGCCCGAACAACCCGACCGGCGCCGTCTACACCAAGGCCGAACTGGAAGCCATCGTCGAAGTGGCCGCCTCGGAGGACATCCTCATTCTCTCCGACGAGATCTACGAAAAACTCGTCTACAACGGCAAAAAGCACATCAGCACCGCCTCGATCAACGAAGCAGCCAAGAACCTCACCATCACCATCAACGGGTTCAGCAAGGTTTTCTCCATGACCGGTTGGCGTCTCGGCTACACCGCCGCGCCCCAGGAGATCGCCGACGCGATCGACACGATCCAGGGCCACACCACCTCCAACCCCTGCACCTTCGCCCAGTACGGCGCCATCGCCGCCCTCCAGGGACCGCAGACCTTCGTCAACGACATGGTGGAGGAGTACGACATGCGCCGCCAGTACATGCTGAGCCGCCTGCAGAAGATCAACAACATCGAAGTGGTCGAACCCGACGGGGCCTTCTACTTCCTCGTCGACACCACCAAGATGGGACTCACTTCGTTGAACCTCAGCGAAAAATTGCTCTCCCGCTACCAGGTCGCCGCCGTCCCCGGCATCGCCTTCGGACACGACATGTCGGTGCGTCTCAGCTACGCCACCAGCCTCGATGTCATCAAAAAGGGTCTCGACCGCTTCGAGGAGTTCTGTCACGCTCATTGATCCGACTTTCCCTTGATCCGGTCACGCCCGGCCTCGGTCGAGCCGACTTTCCGCCCCTCCGCGACACCCGCGGGGGATCGGCGAAACCGCGCCGCCCCGACAGACTCCCGGCGGGAGCGGCCGGGTCCGTCGTTCCGTTTTTCTCTCTCCCCTCCCCCGATTCCGACCCCGCAGCCTAAAACTCCGCCATGTCCCCCGAACTCTCCCTCGCCACCCACGCGGCCCGTGAAGCCGGAGCCCTTCTCCGCACTCGTTTCGAAACCTCCCTCGACGTCAACGAACTTTCCGCCCACGACATCAAGCTGGCCCTCGATGTCGAGAGCCAGCAGCGGATCGAGTCCATCCTCCTCGACACCTTTCCCGACCACGCCATCTACGGCGAAGAAGGCCTCGCCGGCGACCAGAGCAGCGACACCCAATGGATCGTGGATCCCATCGACGGCACCGTGAATTATTTCTACGGTATCCCCCATTTCTGTGTCTCCATCGCGATGCGGCGGGCCGGGAAGCTCTCCATCGGCGCGATCTACGATCCCATGATGGATGAAATGTTCGCTGTCGATTTCGAAGGTCCGGCCACCCGCAACGGCCAGGCGATCCGCCCAAGCTCCCGCGCCACCCTCGGCGAATCCATCGTGACCATAGGATTTTCCAAATCGAAGGAAGCCATCGACGCCGGGCTGGCCCGCTATCGCGAAGTGGCCTACCACGTCCGCAAAACCCGCATGATGGGCAGCGCCGCCCTCGCCCTCGCCTACATCGCCTGCGGTCGGCTCGACGCCTACATCGAGGAAAGCATCAGCCTCTGGGACATCGCCGCCGGACAACTCATGCTCGAACGCGGCGGCGGCATCGTCACCTTGCTTCCCACTGACGGCACCCGCGACAAATGGGGCATCCTCTCCAGCAACGGCACGCTCGACCTCTCCCTTTTCGCCTGACACCCTCCCATCCGCCCCCCCGCCCCCTCCCACCCATGAGATACCGCACCGGCATCGGCTACGACGTTCATCAATTCGCGGAGGGTCGCCCCCTCATCCTCGGCGGGATCACCATTCCCCACGACCGTGGTCTCGTCGGTCATTCCGACGCCGACGTCCTCTCCCACGCCATCGCCGACGCCGTCCTCGGCGCGATCGGACAGCCGGACATCGGCTACTGGTTCCCTCCCACCGACGCCTCGCTGGAGGGCATCAGCAGTTTGAAAATTCTGGAAAAAGCCGCCGCCCTCGTCCGCGAGGCGGGCGGTCGTATCGAGAACATCGACTCCTCCCTCATCGCCGAAGAACCCCGCGTCATGACCCACGCCCCGGCCATGAAGACCGCCATCGCCGCCGCCCTCGGCATCGCCGTGACCGATGTCGGGATCAAAGCCACCACCAACGAAACGATGGGATTCGTCGGCCGCGGCGAGGGCATCGCCGCGCTGGCCTCCGCCTCCGTGGCACTCCCCGAACGGGCCTGAGAGGGCCCTGAGATCGGCGGGATGATTTTTCCCCGCCCCGCAGGTGCAAAATCGCCTTGAAATGGTAAAGTGGGCGCGTCTCCCGTCGCGCCGGCGAGGCCGGAAAGCAGAACATGGAAGCAGCAGGTCAGTTCATCAGCCAACACTGGCGTCAAGTCATCGAAGTGGCGATCCTCTGGGTGATCTTCTACAACACCTACCTGTATTTCCGCGCCACCCGCGGCGCTCAGATTTTCTCCGCCCTCGTCGGTTTTTTCATCGGCATGACGGTGCTCTCCGCCTGGCTCGACCTGAGCGTGATCGGCTGGCTCCTCAAGTATGTCTCGGTCTTTCTCGCCATCGCCCTCGTCATTATCTTCCAGCCGGAGCTGCGGCGAGCCCTCGCCGAACTGGGCAGCCACCGGTTTTTTTCCTCGATGACCGAAAAGACGCGGGCGCGCTTCGCCGACCTCCTCATCGAAGTGGTGGAAAATCTCTCCCGCAAACGCACCGGTGCGCTCATTGCGATCGAGCGCGGAATCGACCTGAAGCAGTATCTCGAATCCGGCACCCGGCTCGACGCGCAGCTCAGCCCGGAGCTGGTCTACACCATCTTTCACAGCGGCACGACCCTGCACGACGGCGGCATGATCGTCCGCATCTCCGACGAGCGCATCGCCGGAGCGGGCTGCGTCTTTCCCCTGATCCAGCGGGAACTCAGCGACCAGAGCATCGGCCTGCGGCACCGCGCCGCGATGGGCATCACCGAGGAATCGGACGCCATCGCCCTCGTCGTTTCCGAAGAGACCGGGGCCATCTCGGTGGCGGTCAACGGCAAACTGGAGCGCGACCTGGAAGGTGCCGAACTCTGCGAACGGCTCAACGAACTTCTCAGCAATCAGGACTCGGAAGAAGAGGGAGAGGAGGGGCAGGATGACGATGCGTAGACAATTTTTCACCGACAACTGGAAAGGCAAACTCGTCTCGCTGACCATCGCGGTGGCGATCTGGTACATCGTCAAAGCGCACCTCGACTCGGGCACCCAGAATTTTCCCGTCCCCGGCACGAACACCGCCACCCCGGTGCGACCCGCCACCGGCCCGGTCCTCGACGACACCCTCCTCGGGCCGCTCATGCCCCCTCCCATCACCGTCCCCATCCCCGTTCCCGGCGGTGGCGTCAAAGGCTGAGAGTGAGTTTTCACCCGCCGCACCTGCCGCACCCGCCCGACGCCCCCGAAATTCTCCCGGTTCCTCCCGCATCCTCCATGAGCGAACAAAAGCGACAATTTTTCGGTACCGACGGCATCCGGGCCAAGGCCAACGCCTTTCCGCTCCTCCCCGACTTCGTGGTCCAACTCGGACAGTCCGCCGCCGACGCCTTTCTCGCCCGCCGCACCGATACCCGGAACTGGCCCATCGTGATCATCGGCAAAGACACCCGCCAGTCCTGCGACATGCTTGAGAGCGCCATCGCCGCCGGACTCACCTCGCGCGGGATCGACGTGCGACTCGCCGGGGTGGTTCCGACCCCGGCCGTGGCCATGCTGACAAAGGAGACCGGCGCCCTCTTCGGCGTCGTCATCTCCGCTTCGCACAACCCCTTCGACGACAACGGAATCAAATTTTTCTGTGCCGACGGCTACAAGCTCGACGACGCCCTCGAAAGTGAAATCGAACGCGGCATCCTCCACCCGCCGCCCCCGCCGGAGGGCGGCCCGGTCGGACGCATCTCCCCTCTGGAAGGAGCGGCGGAGCGCTACATCGACTTCGTCTGCCGCAGCGTGGGGGAGGACAGACACATCCTCGGCGGTCTCCGCATCGCCCTCGACGCCGCCAACGGGGCCGGCCACCACACCAGCGAGGCCATCCTCCGGGCTCTCGGCGCCACCGTGTTGCCCATGCACCACCACCCCAGCGGGATCAACATCAACCTCGACTGCGGCTGCA
Source organism: Verrucomicrobiaceae bacterium (assembly GCA_012719225.1). Classification (GTDB taxonomy): domain Bacteria; phylum Verrucomicrobiota; class Verrucomicrobiia; order Verrucomicrobiales; family DEV007; genus Arctic95D-9. The sequence continues at coordinate 15,829 of JAAYAT010000359.1, read as the reverse complement.
CCCATCCGGCGGTGATCGAATCCCTCGTCAAGCAAACCGGTGCCCATGTCGGAGTCTCCCACGACGGGGACGCCGACCGCGTCCTCCTCTGCGACGAAACCGGCAGCGCCCTCGACGGGGATGAATTCATGGCCATCGCCGCCCTTTCCATGATCGAATCCGGCACCCTCGCCGACAACACCCTGGTGGCGACGGTCATGAGCAACGCCGGTCTCGTCGAAGCCATCGAAGCCGCCGGAGGCCGCGTCATCCGCGCCGGCGTCGGGGATCGCTACGTCGTCGAACAGATGCGCGCCGGCAACTACAACTTCGGCGGCGAACAGAGCGGTCATTTCATCTTCCGCGATTTCAACAGCACCGGAGACGGCATCATCGCAGCGGTGCAACTGCTCGCGATCCTGAAAAAAAGCGGCAAACCTCTCGGCGAACTGCGACGGGTCATGAGCAAATTTCCCCAGGCCCAGCGCAACATCCGCGTCTCGCGGAAACCGGCGCGGGAGGAACTCGCCGCCACCGCCCGCCTCGCCGAGGTGGAAAAGACGCTCGGCAGTGCCGGACGCGTCCTCCTGCGCTACTCGGGCACGGAGCCGCTCCTGCGCCTCCTCATCGAGGGACGCGACGCCGATTACATCCACCGCGAAGCCGACCTCATCGCGGAACAAATCCGGGCCGAGATCGGCGCATGAGAGGCAAAGGATTTTTCATCACCGGCACCGATACCGGAGTCGGCAAGACCTGGGTGACGACCCGGCTTCTGGAGAAACTCCGCGCCTCCGGCGTCGATGCCGTCGGGATGAAACCGGTCGAATGCGGTGGACGCGAGGACTCCCGTGCGATCCTGGAAGCCTCCGGCGGGACCGAAACCGGGCTCACCCTCGAAATGGTCAATCCCGTATCCCTGCCCGAGCCGCTCGCCCCCGCCGCCGCCACCAACCCGCCGACGCTCGACTTCGCGGAGATTCGCGCCGCCTGCGACGAACTCCTGAGCCTCCATGACCTCGTCCTCGTCGAGGGTGCCGGTGGCTGGCTCGTCCCCCTCGATCACGAGAGAACCATGGCCGATCTCGCCAAAGCTCTCGGTCTGCCCGTGCTCCTCGTCGCCGCCAACCGCCTCGGGGTGCTCAATCACACCCTGCTCACCGTTTCGGCGATCCGGGAGAGCGGACTCGACTGTCCCGGCATCTACCTCAACACGCCCGACGCGACGCCCGATCCCTCCACCGCGACCAACCGCGGAGTCCTCCGGAAACGGCTTCCCGACATCGCGGTTCACGAGGGCGACCTCGACGGGATCCTCGCTTGGTTGTGACCGGACCGGACTACCCGCCGATCTTTCGCAGACGCAGCCGGTTCATCGTCCGCCCCTCGGCGAGCCACTGCTCTTCAAAATCGGTCCGAGCGTGGAAGAAATCCCCCTCCTCCCAGGATTCCTCTGCAAAAAAATCGCAGCCAAGCTGCACCGCGAGCGCCTCTTCATAATACGGACGATCGTCGGTCAGGAAGAGCAGTTCCCCGCCTTCCTCCAACAGCCCGTGCAAGGCCCGCAAAAATGACAGCCGACACATCTGGCGGCGCGCCGCGTGTTTTTTCTTCGGCCACGGATCGGGACAGAGAAAGTGGATCCGGCTCGCGAACCCCTGCGGCAAGAGCCACTCCACCGCGTAGTTCGAATCGGCTCGAAGGACCCGCGCGTTCTCCAGCCCGGCGCGCACGGCCTTGCGGCTGACCTTGCGGACGCGCCCGAGGAGCCGCTCCACCCCGAGAAAATTCCGCTCCGGAAAATGCTCCGCCATGCGAATGAGAAACGAGCCGTCCCCGCAACCGAGATCCAGTTCGATGGGATTTTCACCGGGGAAAAGATCGCCGCGTCCGAGGCGGGCAAACCACTCCTCGGGGTAGATCTCTTGGGGAAAAGGAAACGGTTCGACCTTCGGCATCGCGGGGACTGTGAGTGCGAACCGCCCGGGAATCAACCCCCGTCCGTTCCCCGACGCCACAACGTCCCCCGACCTCCGGCGTGATACGGGTCCAAAAAGAGCGGGATTTCCCTTGGCGGAGTCGCCCGGACTCTGTTACACCTTTTTCCCATGTCCCAGCAAAATCCCGATCCAGACGATTTCATCCACAGCGAGGAATTTCTCCACCACCTCATGCGCCGCCAACTGCGCCTCTCCATCGCCTGTGCCGCCGCCTTTCTCGTTCTCCTCTTCGGTCTGCCCCTGGCGAACTACTACGCTCCCGACTTCATGGCACAGCGCGTCGGTGGTTTCACCCTGACCTGGCTCATTCTCGGAGTGCTCTTTTTCCCTTTCGTCTGGGCCATCGCCGGCGTTTTCATCAGCCGCTCCATGGCCCTCGAGGAAACCGAGGTACATCTCGCCGCCGACGGCAACGCCAAACGCAACGGCAACGGCCAGAACAATCCGAACGCCCCGGACAACGGCGACGCCGAAGCCTGATCCCCTCCTCTTGTCTCCCCACCCCCTTTTCCTATGCCTGAACCCGCTTCTTTCGACATCTGGATCCTCGCCTTCTCCGCCATCACCGTCGTGGTGACGATATGGATGGGATTCCGCTCCGCCAAAACCTCCAAATCCGCCTCCGACTTTTTCGTCGCGGGACGCTCCGTCTCGGTCGGCTGGAACGCCTCCGCCATCTCCGGCGAGTACCTCAGCGCGGCGAGCTTCATGGGCATCGCCGGCATGGTCATGCTATCCGGGTATGATGCGCTGTGGTACCCTGTTTGCTACGCCTGCGGCTACCTTTTCCTCCTCCTCTTCATCGCCGGACCGCTGCGCCGTTTCGGAGCCTACACCATTCCCGATTTCGCCGAGGGACGCTACGACTCCCCCGCCTTCCGCAAGATTGCGGTCTGTTTCGTCCTTTTCATCGGCTTTTTCTACACCATGCCGCAGATGAAAGGTGCCGGTACCACCCTCGCCTACATCTTCCCCGGCCTGCCCTACTGGGTCGGCGTCGCCCTCGTCGGCGCGGTCATCACTCTCAACGTCGCCCTCGGCGGGATGAAGGGCATCACCCTGGTGCAGGCGGTGCAATACTGGATCAAAATGTTCGCCATCTCGGTGCCCATCTTCGTGCTGCTCTCGGTCTACGGCGGTTACGGGGAAAACCTATCACTTAACCAATCCCACACCGACCTGGCGAGTCCGCCCGCCGTCGTGGAGACGGTCGCTCCTGCCTCCGGGAGCGAGAGCGGCTCCCCGCAGCGACTCGACCTGCCCGCCGCAGCCCCCACCGACGCGGACTGGCTCTCGCCCTTCGGCCCCCTCACCTCCAAGGCCGCCGAGGCCGCCGGGCTTACCCCCGAAGAGACCAAACCTCTCTCGCTCCTCTACACCTTCTCCCTCATCGTCGCGCTCGTCTGCGGCACCGCTGGTCTCCCCCACATTCTCGTCCGCTTTTACACCAACCCCGACGGAGCGGCGGCGAAGCGGACCACGATGTGGGTCATGATCTTGATCGGGGTGTTCTACGTCTTCCCGCCCGTCTTCGGTGTCGTCGGACGCAACTTCCTGCCCGAACTCTACGAGGCGACCGGCTCGAAAGGCCCGGACAAAGTAGTCCTCGAACTCCCCATGCTCATTCGGGAAAAATACGGCATACTCGGGTCCATCCTCAGCGGGATCACCTGCGCGGGGGCCTTCGCCGCCTTCATGAGCACCTTTTCCGGCCTGCTCGTTTCCATGACCGGTGCCCTCGCCCACGATGTCTACGGCCGCATCCTGCGCCCCAGTTCCACGCCGGAGCAGCGTCTCAGAATGTTCAAGTGGTGCGCGATCTTCGTCGGCGGGGTGTCCGTGATCCTCGGCGCTCTCGTCGAACCTCTGGAAATCAATTTCATGGTCGGCCAGGCCTTCGCCATCGCGGCGGCGAGTTATTTCCCGCTCCTCTTCATGAGCGTGTGGTGGCGCGGCATGACGATGAAGGGTGCCGCCACCGGGATGCTCGTCGGCGGGCTCTGCGCGCTCCTCTCCGCGACCCTGGTCAACGCCAGCACCCTCGCCCTCGACAAGGGCCCCATGGGCAAACTTTTCGCCGGATTCGACGGGATGAACGATTTCTGGAAAGTGCATCCGCTCCTCCGCATCCTCGCCGAGCAGCCTGCGATCTGGTCCGTCCCGCTCTCCATCGGATTGATGATCGTGGTCTCCAAGGCAACGAGAAAGACCGTTCCCGAGGATATTCGCATGAAAATGCTGGTCCTCCACGCCCCCGAGAAGCTCGGCCTGAAGCAGGAGTATATCGAGGAGCAACAGGTCGCGGGGCATTGATCGCCCGGCCCGGGCGGGGAGTCGGGGGCGCCCCCCGCTCCCCTTCGAGGCGTCAGTGCTCGTGATCGCAGACGCAGGCGTACTCCTTGAGGTCGCACTCGGCGCAGTCCGCCATATCGACGGTGAATTTCTCCGTGACCGTCTTGGCGTCGGGAGACGCTTTCACGCGCAGCACGATGGGAACCCTCTCGCCTTCGGGCAGGGGCTTGTCCGAAACGAGCGCTCCCGCCTCGCGGGTGAACTCCATCTTCGTGGGTTTGCTGCGTTTGCCACTGATCGCGGAGACGGTTTGGTCGGTGGGGGCGATCGCCTTTTTGTCCTCGCCGAGGAAGGTGATCTTCACTTTTCTGTCCGGCATCACGAAGAATTCGAAATGCGGTTCCACTGAAAAAACGACCCGCCCGCCGTTGGGACCGGATTCCCGTTTTTCGTGATCGTGAGAATGATGTTTTTCTTTTTCTGCGGCCGGAAGTGCCGGGATCAGGGCGAAGCCGAGCACGGCCATGCTGAGGGAGAGGAGTGTTTTCATAGGGGAGGGGAGGGGTGGAGGGATGAATTATGAATTATGAATTATGAATTATGAGGGTTGAGGGGTTTGACGGAAGGTTGTGCGGTCAATTCAGCTTTTCGGGATTTCAGCATTTTAAAAAAATCAGTGGGTGGCCTTTGCGTGGCGGGCGAGGGAGCGGGCCGCCGCCTTTTCTCCGATGAGCCAGAAGACGGCCGGAGTGACCACGAGATCGAGCAGGGTCGAGGAAACGAGACCGCCGACGATGGCGACGGCGACGGGATGGAGGATCTCCTTGCCCGCTTCGCCCGCCGCGAGGACCAGCGGAATCAGGGCGATGCCGGCGGAAAGGGCGGTCATCAGCACGGGGACGAGCCGCTCCAGGGTGCCGCGGGTGATCAGGGCGACGCCGAAGACTTCTCCTTCGTGACGCATCAGATGAAGGTAATGGGAAATCATCATGATCCCGTTTCGCGCCGCCACTCCTCCGACGGCGATGAAACCGACGAGGGTCGCGATGCTGATGTTGTCGACCCGCCACCAGGTGAAGGCGAGCGCTCCCGCGAGCGCGAGAGGGAGGTTGAGCATCACTTGCAGGGCCAGCGAGACGCTCCCGAAATAATTGGCGAGCAGCACCACGACGATCACGAGAACCATTCCGAAAAGCGTCGCGATGCGCTGCGACGCCTCCTCGCGGGCGAGGTATTCCCCTTCAAACCGGAGGGAATACCCTTCGGGCAGCACGACGTCCCTCGCGACATTTTCCTGCCACTGCGACACCAAGGCGTCGAGATCGCGCTCGTCCGTGTTCGCCGAGATCACGATGCGACGGCGACCGTCCTCCCGATGGATCACATTGGGACCGTTCACATCGTGGACATCGGCCACGAGGGAAAGGGGAATACGCCGTCCGTCGGGTGTCTCCACGAGCAGCTCGCCGAGATGCTCCGGCCAAGTCCGCCCCGATTCCGGGAGGCGCATCACCAGATCGATCGTCGTCTCGCCTTCGCGCAGTTCCGCGAGGGTGGCACCGCCGAGGAGCCGGGAGATCTGCTGATTGATCCGCCCGGGGGCCAACCCCTCGGCACTGGCGCGGTGGCGGTCCACTTCGATGCGAATCTGTGGGATCGCCACCTGGGCCTCGAGATTGATGTCGGTGAGCCCCTCGACGGATTTGCCCGCGTCCCGGACCGCAGCCCCGAGACGGCGCAGCACCTCGAGATCGGGACCGTGGATTTTCACGGCGATTTTCGCGGAGACCCCGCTGAGCATGTGGCTGAGGCGATGCCCGATGGGCTGGCCGAGAGCGACGAAGGTGCCCGGTATGCCGCCGAGTTTTTCCCGGATATCCGCGAAAACCTCCGCTCGCTCCCGCCCGCGACCGGTGAACTCGACGTCGAATTCATTCACCGAGACAGGCATGACATGGTCGTCCCGCTCCGCTCTCCCGGCGCGGCGTCCCACCGATTTCACCTCGGGAACTTCCAGCAGCAATTCGACGGCGCGTCGCCCCACTTCGTTCGATTGCGCCAGGGAGGTCCCCGGGGCACTGGTCAGGGAAATGGTTGCACTGCCCTCGTTGAAGGCGGGCAGGAACTCCTTTCCCATCCCCGGATACAGCATCGCCGCACCGATCATCAGCGCCACCACCACCGCCAGCACGACGAGGGGCGCGGCAAAGGCGGCGCGAAGAAACGTCGCCCGGACGAGGTGCTTGAGACCGCGCACCAGAAAGCCATCGCGATGCTCCCGATCTTCGCGGGGTTTCAGGAGAAAAGAACACAGCACCGGGATCACCGTGAGCGACACCAGGAACGAGGCCACCATGCTGACGATGGTCGCGATGGCGATGGGACGAAAGAGACGCCCCTCCAGACCCGCGAGTCCCAGCAAGGGAATGAAAACGAGAATGATGAGCAGCGTCGCGTAGAGAATGCTCGAACGCACTTCGCTGGAGGCCTCGGCGATCACTTCCAAACGCGGGCGCGGGGTCTCCGCCGCTGCGTTCTCGCGCAAGCGACGGAACACGTTTTCGACGTCCACGATGGCATCGTCCACCACCATGCCGATGGCGACGGCGATCCCCCCCAGGGTCATGCTGTTCACACTGATGCCGAACCCGTCGAAGACGAGCAGGGTCGTGGCGAAGGAAAGCGGTATCGCGGTCAGGGTGATCACAGTGGTGCGCAGATTCAGGAGGAAGAGGAAAAGCACAAGAGTCACCATGATCGCTCCGTCGCGGATCGCCTCCTTGAGATTGCCGACAGCGCTTTCGATGAAATCCCCCTGACGGAAAAGCACATCGATTTCCACGCCATCCGGCAAACTCGGGCGCAGTTCCGCGACCGCCGCCTCGATCTCCGCCGACAATCTCAGGGTGTCAAAACCGGGAGCCTTGTCGATGCTCAGGATCACTCCCTCGATCTCTCCCGTGTCCCCGCTTTCCCGGATCGCGATGCCCGCATCCCCCCGCATCGGAGCCACGGCAAACCGGACCTCGGCGACATCCCCGATGCGGAGGATCCGGTCGCCCGTCGTGTGGATCACGGTTTTCGCGATCTCGGCGGGGTCCGCGGTCATCGCGAGATTGCGCACCATGATCTCGCGCGGACCCGCCTGGAGATACCCGCTGGTGGCGTTTCCCGCGGCGAGGGACACCGCCTCCTCGAGTTCGGCCAGGGTCACGCCCTCTGCTTGCAACCGCCGAAGATCGGGTTCGACCTGGATCTGCTTCACCCCGCCGCCGATCGCAAGGACTTCGGCGACCCCCCGGATGCTCTGCAGGCGGCGCGCCACCGTCCAGTCCGCCAAAGTGCGCAGGTCCATCGGAGCGACCGATCCGTCTCTCGAACGCAACCCGATCAAGAGAATTTCCCCCATCAACGACGAAACCGGCGTCATGCCCTGCTCCACCTCTTCCGGGAGGGAGACGGACCGGAGCCGCTCCTGCACGAGCTGGCGGGCGTGATAGATGTCCGCGTCCCAGTCGAATTCGACGAACACGAGGGAGAGCCCCACGTCGGAACTGGACCGCAGACGATCCAGCCCCGCGACGCCGAGGAGGGCGTTCTCGAGCGGGCGGGTCACCAGTGCCTCCACCTCTTCCGGCGCGAGTCCCGGTGCCTCCGTCAGCACCGTGACCGTCGGTTTCGTCATGTCGGGCAACACCTCCACGGGAAGAGTTCCCGCGCTGCGAATCCCCAGCCAAACCACCAGTACGGCGAGGCTGAGAACGATCCCCCGATTGGCGAGGGACCCTAGGATCATTTGGTGCAGCATGGATACGAAAATGTGGGAAAAACTCTAGCAAAACTCCGCGCCCTCACCCGAGAGCCGGTTCCAACCGATTCATCCTTCGCCCGCGGCTCGAAGTTTCCGGTTCCGCCGAAGCGAGGCTATCAACAACACAAAAAGCAGCAGCGAGACACTCCCGAGAACGAGAGTGGACGGGGAGATCGTGAAGTGGTCCCCGTACCCGGGCACGCCGTGTCCAGGATCCTCATGATCGTGATGTTCATGTTCATGTTCATGATCGGTATCGTGCTCGTGATCGGTTTCGCCGTGCTCATGCCCATGCCCATACCCCTCCTCGCCGATTTCCGATCCATCTTCGTTGTGGGCATGACCGTGGGCCGCGTCCATCGCCTCCTTCAGCGAAACATTTCCCGCCCCCGCGAAGGAGAGCGCGTAGGCCCCGCGGGTGACCACTTCGTCCGCCGGGAAAATCCCACTGAGAATCTCCACGGCGCGTTCATTCCTTTCCCCGACTTCGACGGGCGCTTTGACGAAAGCATTCGGGAGGTCGAAATGCTTCACAAACACATAACGACTCGCCCCGGTGCCCTGCAGCGCCTCGCGCGGCACGCTCAGGACCTCCTCCCTCGTCCCGGTGACGATGGAAAAGCGGACCCGCATTCCCGGTCGCAACCGTTCGTCCGGATTGTCGAGGCGGAAAACGGCGGCAATCGTCCCGTCGGCGCGATCCGCCGTGGTCCCGAACCGCAGCAGCGTTCCTTCGAGCGAGTCGCCGGCATGGGCGTCGACCCGGATCTCCGCCTTGTTCCCCACGGCGAGCCCGGCGGCTTGCAGTTGCGGCACCATCGCCACCGCGTGGACCACGGAGAGGTCGGTGATCTCGAGGAGGGCGCGATCCGGCTCGACCGCTTCGCCGGGACGGATCTTCACCTCCATCACCATTCCACCGAGCGGGGCCCGGAGAGAGATCACCGGAGGCGGGTCACCCGGCTGGCGGCTCTCGACCCGCGCGACCTCGCTCCCGGCCGCAACGGTGTCGCCCGGCGCGACCTTGAGATCCACGAGCCGTCCGGCGATGCGGCTGCTCACCACTCCCGAAGCGCCCGGAGCGGCCTCGATCCGCCCGAGAGCGAAAACGGAATGGGAGAAATCGGATTCCTCCGCCACGGCGGTTTCGATTCCGAGATTTTTCACGCCGAGGGCATCGAGAATAATGATTTCCTCCGACTCTTCCGCCGAGGACGGAACGAGCAGGCCGAGCCCGGTCAACAGACAAAGGAACCTCTTCATTTGGCGGTGGATCGGGAAAGGGTGAGTCCGGGATAGGCCCCGGTGACATACCGCACCCGGGCTTCGGCGAGGTGGTAGTCGGCGAGAAAGGTGGTCGCGGAGGTGCGCAAGCGGAGCACCTGCTCCTGCGCTTTTTGCACCTGCGTCAGGGTCGCCTCGCCCCGGGCATGGGCCTCGCGAAAATCGGTCAGGTTCTCCTCGGCGAGACGGAGCAGATCGCCGCGGGCCTCCCGGGCCAGCTCCCACGAATCGAGGCGGTGCTGCCAGGCCTCCTCACATTCCGCCCGCACCTTGAACCGGGCCGCCTCGACTCCCCCGGTGGCGGCTTCCGCGTTGATCTTCGCCTGGGCGATGCCATCCTGATTCCGCTGGCGAAGCGGCAACGGAATGGAAATGCCGACCCCGGCGAAGGTGTTTTTCTCCAATCCGGTGAGGTTGTCGTGGACCGCTTCGCCCTCGACGAAGAGCTTCACCGAGATATCTTCCCAGCGCTTCGATTCCTCGAGGGCGATCGCGGCGCGGGCCTCGTCGATCTTCGCGAGGGCGAGAACATGGTCGGGACGGCGCGACAGGATCGCCTCCATCTCTCCCCGCGCGGCCGGACGCGTGGCCGGCAGGTCGAGCGATCCGCTGAGAGGCAAGGCCGCGTCCGCCTCCAGCCCGATGAGCTGGCGGAGAGCGAGGCGCTGCTGATTTTCCCGGGTCTGGAGCGATTTCACTTCCTGCTCCAGAGTCCGCCCGCTCAGCGTCGCCTGCATCACGTCGAGCTTCGAGATTTCCCCCACTTTCTGCTTTTCTTCGAGAAAGCCGACGATCTCCTGATTCAGGGCGACGCCCTCGCGGCCGAGGCGGATTTTCTCGCGGGTCGCGAGCAATTCGACGATCGCCCGGTCCACCTCTCCGGCGAGTTCGCGCCGCCGCTCGGCCACCTCGGCTTCGGCGAGGGCGACCTGCCAGACGCGCAGGCTTTTCTCCTTTTTGAGTTTCGAGGTCAGGGGAAAGCGCTGCGAAAAAGCGATCTCGTAGGTGCCCTCCCCCTCATCGAGTCCCGCTCCGTCGTCGCTCGCGCTGAGTTCCAGTTCGGGATTTTCGAGGCGTCCGGCCCACCGCACCCGGGAGGCGGCGCGCTGGATCTCCAGGGCGGCGACCTTGAGTTCGCGCTGGTTGGCGAACGCCAGAGCGATCGCCTTCTCGCGCGAAAGCGGAACCGCGTCGGCGGCCGCGAGCCTGACGGCCCCGGCCGGGAGGCAGGTGAGGAGGATGAGAATCGAAGGAGAAAAGAATTTCATGACGTGAAAAGAAAGCAGGTGGATCGGGCGGGAAGACAGTTCCCCGGGATCGGATCAGACGGTTGACGGCGGCGCTCCACAGCGGTGCCGCGAAGGCACTAAAGCACACGGAGGCGCAACGAGCGGGCCGCGGTGGGGGATCAGACCAGAAAACGACCCGTGAAGATCGGGGCGACGAGCGAGTCCGCGCGATCGGGCGGCTCATGTGTTGCCACGGCGTCGAAGAACTCGTCCGGCACCGGAGCCGCGAGCATCGCCCGGAGCAGGGAGGGAAGCACGAACGTCTCCGCAAGGGTCGGCACTTTCAACAAAACCGGAGCGGTCGCCTCCGCCAGCGGGATCTCGCACGATTCCGGACAGGGCACGTCCTCGTGCCCGGGCTCGGGCGCGTGGCCCGGCGCATGGTCGTGGTCGTGCGTCTCCAAGCAGAGGGTGCTGCCCCCCTCGGGCGCACCCTCGTGGGCGTGGTGGTGACTTTCCATCCCGACCGCCGAGAACACCTCACACAAGGTCGTCCTCCCACCCGCCGCGAGGAGGGCGAAGAGAATCGGCAGCAAAAGAAGCTGTGTGATCTTGCGCAACATGGTCAAGCCAAAGGTTCGCGGACAGGCCCGCCCTGTCAATTTCTTTCCGAAACCGGTGCGATGGGGGCCAAGAGGATCCCGGTTTTTGGGAACTCATCGTCAACGCAACCATCATAACGGAACTCAAAGCGCATCGCACTCTTTTCAGCGGGATCCCTCCGGGCGGGGACCGTCGGAAGGGCCGGGCTCAGACGACCCGGCGGCTGCGGCGGTCTCAACAGCGGATGTCGCCACGGGTCGGGGCGGGCGGGGACGGAAATGCCCGCCGAGGGAGGAATTTTTCCAGCCGAGCCGCAGCCACCGCACCAGCGCGGCGGCGAGCCATAGCGCCCACAGCAACATCGCGAGACGAAACCACCAGATCGAGACCGACCAGTAGCCCGGCACAGGGAGCTCGCCGGAGGAGCGGGCGGTGAACCAATTGAGATAGGAGGCACTCGAACCGTTCCCGGCGATGTACATCTCCGGACTGCCGAGGAGTCCCCGCGACGCGATCACGAAAAAGGTGCCTACCGCCCACAGCGTCAGGAAAATGAGAACCGCTTCGCAGACGTTGTAGGCGGCTCTCCCCAGTGCCTGGAATCCCTCCGATCCACGCCACCGCAGCAGGAAAAGCCAGGCGACCACGAAGAGGGAAAGAAAAACCGAGACCTGGATCAGGCCGATGGAGAGGAGCAGCCATTCGAGGAGCGACAAGGGGGAGCGCGGCACGCGGGAAAGCACCGCCGCGACGAGAAGGGCGAAAAGGAGGATGCCCCAGAACTGGACGGCCGGCCCGCGCTGCGGTCCGTCGGCGAGGAGGAGCCAGCGATCTTCCGGAGGGCGGATCACGGTGGAGACGTTGGCCGCCTCGACCGGGAGGGAGACCGCATCGACCCGGGTCCAGCCTCCGGCATCCGCCGGGAGCCGCCATTCGACTTTGATGCTCTGCGCGCCGGGGTGCAGCGGCACCACCACGGCGTCCCCCTCCTTGCGGACGGGGATGTTTTTGTTGTCATGAGAGAGCGTCGTAACCTCTGCGTTCGGTGGCAGTGTGAGGAGAAAATCCTCCCCGAGACTGGTGCGCAGGGACAAGGCCAGACTCGAGGCGTGCTGGCGGCGACCCGGGACGAGGGTGTGTTCGGCGTTGTCGATGGTGACGGCGGCACCCGCCACCGCTTCGGGACGGGACACGGTCAGGGAGGCGGGTTCCCCGGGCCAGGGCTGCCACAGCGGAACGAGCCGCCCTTCCGGATGTTCGAAGATCGGTTCCAAACCGGAGAACGAGACATTCCAGATCGGCGAGGCGACGAGACGCCAGCGCTCTGTCCACGAGTCGTCCTCACGGGTCGCCAAAACCAACGTGTCGGACGGGGCGAGTTCCCCTTCCCAGGAAATTTCTTGCATGTCAGGGGCGAGCCGTATGTCGATGGCCCCGTCCTCAACCGAACGACCGGCGCTGACCACTTTTTCCCCCGGCAGCAGCGGCACCCGCAGCGCGACGGCGCGCCCCGCCGGGGAAAGGCGTGAGACCGTGGTGTGCACCTGCCAGACGAGCCCGAGTTCGATGCGGCGCTCCACGAGGAGGGCGTGACGGGTGTCCGGCCGGTCGTAGTGGGCGGCGGCGTTTTCCTCCTCCCGCCGGACGCGGGCGAAAAGGAGCTGGTCCTCGGCGCTGCCGTCGGGCCGCAGTCCGCTGACGGTCCAGCCGGGAGCCTCCACGGAGATCCGCCGCGGCTTCAGGGCGAAGCCCCATTCCCAATCGGCCCTGTCGCGGACTCGCCCCCGCAAGGAGATCCGGTGGATGCCCTCGTCGGGCAGCAGCGTCCACAGCACCCCCTCCCGACGGACGAGGATGGCGGGACCACCGGACTCGAATTCCGCGCCGCCGGGAACGAGGGCGGCGAGCGGGACCGGCACCGGAACGGCCGTCCTCGCGGCGGCGTGGTACTCGAGCTGGAGGACAAAGGTCTCGTCCGCCAGTTCCAGCGAGGCCGAGGCGATGTCGGCCGCACCGGGAAAGGCGTCGGAGCTTTCCGTCAGGCGGGTTTTCAATTCCTCCAGCATCCCGGCGTCGGGAAACTGCGCCCGCGCACTACCGGGGACCGTCAGCAGCGCCAGGACGAGCGCCAGCAGAGCACCCCCGCGATGCGGACCGGCCCCCGCGCCGCCGCTCAGTGGCTCCGCGGTTTCCGGCGTTTTCCGAAGTCGTTTCGGGCGGAGCAGCAGCCCGGCGAGGAGAACCAGGCAGACCACCCGAACCCCTCCGAGCAGACGCGAGAGCACCGGGGGAATCAGCAGTGGCCGGACCTCCTGACTGGCGGAGACTGGTCCGTCCCACCCGAAGGTCACAGTGCGCCAACTCCACGCGGGCACGCCGGGACCGGTCTGGATGATCGCCTTGGGATCGGCCTTGAGATTGTCGCCGACTTCGGACGCTCGGTAGAGGGCTCTCGCCTTCGGTTCACCGGGGCGACTCATCGCCAGCTTGCTGAGGGAATCCCTCACCTCACTCTCCGTTGCCGGAATGACCCCTCGTTGGTTGTCCACGTAGGCTCCCACGGTGGAGGCACGCGAGCCGGTCCGCTCCAGTTGCGGAAACACCGCCCCCTGAATCTGGAAAGCGAGAAACGGAACCAGAAACAGAATGAGAATCCCCGCCGCGCCCCATTTGACGCCGACCGCAACACGCTGCCAGCGCCCCGACGGGAGGGATCCCGCGAGGGCGACCGGAATGAGCAAGAGCAACCAGGGCAGATGCGGTGCCCCGGCTTCGTGATAGGCCAGACCGAAGGCCACAAAAGCGAGCAGCCCCGCCCATCCTCCGCGCAGGCGGAACACCGCGAGGGTGAAGAGCAGCAGCAGAAAAATGTCGAGGAGCGTCCACGACGTGAGCCAGTCCCCTCTCGAATAATCGGCACCGAACAAGGCGAAAACGCGGTATCCCGGAGGGAGCTGCAGGGTCGCCCGGAGATTTTCCGCGTCGCTCCGCCATCCCGTCGCGGGCAGGGTGCGACCGAGCGCGATGCGGCCGGTCGCGACCACCTCCAGTTGCGGCGCGCGAACCTCGAATCCCGGTGCCCCGCCCTCGGGATTGTGGGTGACGAGCTGCGGCTCTCCCTCGCTGCGGACCGAGCCGAGTTCGTGCCCCGGTGCCGCGTCGAGGCGACGAATCTCCCGGATCGCGCCCGTGAGGGTGTCCTGATAGGTGAGTGCTTTTCCATCGTCATCGAGCCAGAGGGACCGCTGGATCGAGAGGGGCACCTCGCTCCGCTGCCCGGGACCGCGGACCCGCTCGACCAGTTCGAAAGCCGTGGCCGTGTCCCAGCGATAGACCGGGAGCGAGCGCCAGTCCTCCGGCACCTGGGTCTGGGCCACGTCGATCTGGGGGAGCCCGGTGATTTCCGCCTGACGGAATTCCGGGCGGGCGCGGTAGGCCAGCGCTTGGTCCGTCACCGCCGGGGTCGCGCCCTCGGCGAATGCGATCCGCTCGGGCGGATCCGTGCGGAAAGCCCGCAGGGTGATGTTCCACCGACCGGCGCGGAGCTGCGCCTTGAGCTGTCCCGCGTCGTCGATCGCCACCGGCAGCGCCGCCTCGACCTGCGCGAGCTGCCAGTCGAGCGGCAGCACCGAGCCGAGCGTCTCCTCGCGGCTCTTCCCCGCCACGATCATCTCGATCCGCGTCTCGAACCAGAGCGGATTGCCGTCTTCGATCAGGGAGTGGACCTTGAGCGAGAGAAAATCCTCGTCGACCGGCTCTTGGGACACCTGACGTTGCAGCCACAGGGTGCCGTCCTTGTCCCACGACGGAGCGCTTTGCTCCTCTCCCCCGATGCGGAGCGCGAGCAGTCCGATCTCCGGCGGCAACTGGATTTGCTGGGGCAACTCTCTCCACTGGAAACGGCCCGTGATCGTGCCCGTCCCTTCCGGCAGACGAACCGCCGGACGCCCCTCGCGCGCCACCACCGGCACCGCACGACCATCGAGAGCCACCGCGCCCGGCCAGTGTTTTTCACTCCCCGGCAGGACGAGCCAGGCCGGAGAAAACACCGCGACCTCCAGAGAAAAAGTCGCCCCCTCGGCGGTGACGTCCAGTTCCAGACGCGACGGCCACAGGGAAAGGCGCGTCTCCGCGGAATCGTAGGCCGGAGGACTCCCCAGGTCGGGGAGATCGTGCAGGACCCAGTCCACCCAGGGACGCAGCGGATCGGGAACTTCCCCCGACGAAACCGGCCCGGCTGCAACGGGAGCCTCGGGATCGGCCGGAGCCGGGAGAGAGGGCGGGGTCGGAGGCGCTGCGGCGGGAGCGTCCGGTTCTTGCGCGGAAAGCGGAGCGAGCAGCGAAGCCCAAAATAAAAACAAACAAACCTTGGGATGCATGGCGGTGGGACGGTGCTCGGAGTTTGGTGAATCTTCCAGAAATCGCGCCCTCATAGCAAGCGCAATCCATGGAAAAGGGGCTCCGCGCCCACCCCCCCAAAGACCCGGGCGCAATCTTCAATGGACATTTAAGGGACAGACAATCAGTAAATATTTCGCTTGCCAAGCTCCCTGGCACGCGCCATCCTGCTCCCATGAGAACCGCGCGACTCCTTGGCGAAGGCCGTTCGTTTTACCATGTGGTCTCCCGCG
>JAAYAT010000358.1 GCA_012719225.1 Verrucomicrobiaceae bacterium | reverse complement strand
TAGGGCACCTTGGCGGCGTCCGCTTCGGGCATGATCTGCACGAACATTTTCCAACGGGGGAAATCGCCCTTCTCGATCGACTCGAACAAATCGCGCTGCGCGCTCTCGCGGTCGTCGGCGATGATCGCCCCCGCCTCTGCGTCGGTCAGGTTCTTGATCCCCTGCTGGGTGCGGAAATGGAACTTCACCCAACTGCGCTCGTTCTGCGGGCTGATGAAACTGAAGGTATGCGATCCGAAGCCGTGCATGTGGCGATGTGAGGCGGGGATGCCCCGGTCGCTCATCACGATGGTGACCTGATGCAGCGCCTCGGGCAGGGAGGTCCAGAAATCCCAGTTGTTGGTGGCGCTGCGCATGTTGGTGCGGGGATCGCGCTTGACCGCGTGGTTGAGGTCCGGGAACTTGAGCGGGTCGCGGAAAAAGAACACCGGAGTGTTGTTGCCGACGAGGTCCCAGTTGCCTTCCTCGGTGTAGAACTTCATCGCGAAACCACGGATGTCGCGTTCGGCGTCGGCGGCACCGCGCTCGCCGGCCACCGTCGAGAATCGCACGAACATATCGGTTTTCTTGCCGATCTCCGAGAAGATCTTGGCGCGGGTGTGCCGGGTGATGTCGTGGGTCACGGTGAATGTGCCGTAGGCGCCCGAACCCTTGGCGTGCATGCGGCGCTCCGGAATCACCTCGCGGTCGAAATGCGCCAGCTTCTCCAGAAACCACACGTCTTGCAAGAGCATCGGCCCGCGCGGACCGGCGGTAATGGAATCCTGGTTCCCGGCAACGGGACATCCCGCCGCGGTGGTGAGTTTTTTCTTGTCTTCGTTCATAGTATCTAAAATTTTCTTCACGTTACGTTTTCAAAATCCCGCCGCTCTGGCAAGCCTATCCTCAGCAAAAAGGGGCGGGAACGGGGGTCAATTCTCCTCTTCCGCGAGGAGACGGGCGATCTCCGCCACGGAAAGATCCGTCAGATCCGCAATCTCGGCGGGCGTCCGGCCTTTCGCAACCATACGACGCACGAGATCCGCCACGCCTTTCTGCCGACCTTTCACCATGCCCCTCTCGATGCCTCGCGCCATGCCTTTCTCAAGCCCCTCCTCCATGCCTCTTTCGATGCCCTCTTCGAGCAATTCCTTTCCAGCCCGCGTTTCGTGCAGTGGTGTCAGTTCGGCGATCATTTTGCGAAGTTCCTCCCGGCTTTTGGTTTTGAATCGTTGCAATAACAGCAAAAGGAAAATTTCCCCGAGCACCTCGCGGTCTTCGCGAGACAGGGGGGAGTTTCCTTTGATGAGATCATAATGCCCGGCGGCGTCCTTTTCAAGCCTAGCGATCACCGCCGCACATTCACAAATTCGAAGAGCACCTGTTCGAGCGGTTCGTCGGTCGGGACCAATCGGTAGCGGACGCCGTGGCGGGCGCAGAGGGTGCGGATCGCTTCGAGATGCGCCTGGAGCCGTTCGAGATATTGCGACCGCGCCGCCGCCGGATCGATAAACAGATCCTCTTTGCTCTCGCTGTCGCGAAAATGGGTCGCTTGGCGGAAGTCGAAGTCCAGTTCTCTGGGATCGAGGAACTGGAACACCGCGATCTCGTGACGCCCCGCCGAGAAATAACCGATTTGTTTCTCCAGCTCCTCCAGCGGGGCGAGCAGATCCGAGATCAGCACCACGAGGCTGCGCTTGCGGATCAGTTCGTGCAAGCCCTTCATCGCCGCCCCGAGATCGGAACCTTCGCCGAGCGGCGCTTTTTCGAGCTGGAGGAGGATACGCCGCAATTGCCCCGGACGATTTCGCGCCGGAATGTGCTCGTTGATGCGGCGGTCGAAGGTCGTCAGGCCGACCGCATCGTGCTGTCCCATCAGAAAATAGGCGAGGGTCGCCGCGAAGGTCGCCGCGTAGTCGGCCTTGGTGTAGCCGTCCGACCCGTAGGCCATGGAGCGGCTGCGATCCAGGAGGAGATGGGCGCGCAAATTGGTCTCGTCTTCGAATTTCTTGATAAAAGCCCGGTCGCTCCGCGCCATCACTTTCCAGTCGATGTAGCGGGTGTCATCGCCCCGGGCGTAGGGACGGTATTCGCTGAACTCGACCGAAAAACCGTGATACGGCGAGCGATGGAGCCCTTTCCAAAAACCCTCCATGACCATGCGCGCCCGCAGCTCGAGCGATTTGACACGCATGAGGGCGGCGGGATCGAGGAGCTGCGCTCTGGCCATGGCGTGTACTGGTATATCGCTAAAAGGCTAAACAGCTAATTGCCAAACAGCTAAAAATCACTTTTCCGGGGTCAGTTCGATCACTTTCCGAATGATCTCCTCCACCGTGATGCCCTCGGCCTCGGCGCGGTAGTTGGTGAGAATGCGATGACGCAGGACCGGCGCGGCCATCGCGCGGATGTCGTCGAAGCTCACGTGAGAGCGTCCGGCGAGAAGGGCGCGGGTCTTGCCTCCGAGGACGAGGCTCTGTCCAGCCCGGGTGCCCGCCCCCCAGTTCACCCACTCGTTGATGTAATCGCTCGAATGCGGCTGCCCGGGTCGCGAGCGGGTCGCGAGTCGCACCGCGTAGCGGATGACCTCTTCTGCGATGGGGACGCGGCGCACGACCTCGTGGCATTTCAGGAGATCCTCTCCCGAGAAAACCGCCTCCACTTCCTCCGGTCCCGCGCCCGTGGTCTGCGAGACCACCGCGACCTCTTCGTCCTCGCTGAGGTAGTCGATCACGATATTGAACATAAAGCGATCGAGCTGGGCTTCGGGGAGCGGGTAGGTGC
>JAAYAT010000357.1 GCA_012719225.1 Verrucomicrobiaceae bacterium | reverse complement strand
TGTCCTCCGCCCGGATGTCGAAGACGTCGTCGTAGGCGCAGCCGGGATCGGAGGCGAGCGCCTTCCACTTTTCCACGGCGGCATCCCAGGCGTCACCCTTGGGCGAGTAGGGACGATCCTTCAAGTAAGCAAAGGTCTTTTCATCCGGATTGACATAGCCGCAGCGCGCTCCGCCCTCGATCGACATGTTGCACACGGTCATGCGCTCCTCCATCGAAAAGGCGTCGAAGAGGCTGCCGCCGTACTCGTAGGCGTAGCCGATCCCGCCCTTGGCCCCGAGGAGCTTGATGATGTGAAGAATGACATCCTTGGCGTAGACGCCCGGCTTGAGGGCGCCGTCCACATTGATGCGGCGGACCTTCAATTTGCTCAGGGCCATGGTCTGGGTCGCGAGGACGTCGCGGATCTGGGTGGTGCCGATACCGAAGGCGATCGCCCCGAAGGCCCCGTGGGTGGCGGTGTGGGAGTCCCCGCAGGCGATCGTGGTGCCCGGCTGGGTGATCCCCTGCTCCGGTCCGACGACGTGGACGATGCCCTGGTTGCCGCTGCCGATGTCGAAAAAGGTCACGCCGAATTCCGCGCAGTTGTTGCGAAGCGCGAGGATCATCTCCTGGGCGAGGGAATCCTCGAAAGGCTCCACCTGGTTCCGGGTCGGCACGATGTGATCGACCGTGGCGAAGGTCCGGTGGGGGTATTTCACCTTCAAGCCGAGGTCGCGGAGCATGCCGAAGGCCTGGGGGCTGGTGACCTCGTGAATGAGATGCGTGCCGATGAGAAGCTGCGTTTGCCCGTTCGACAACTCTCTCACCGCGTGTGCATTCCAGACCTTCTCAAACAGACTTTGACTCATTTTTTTCAGACAATTGGGAGCTTTTTCGGGGAAGCTAGCACAAAGGGCACGGGTGCGATATGGAAACTTTTTCCCGCCGAATCCTACCAAAAATCGACTTATTCGGAGGGCAATTCATTGAACTTCATGAAAAGGGGGTGTAAGAAAAGGTGCCGTGAAGGCGAATCTACCCAACTGAATCAACATGAAAATTACCAAATTGATCGAAAAACTGATGGCAGTCGCCCTCATCGGAGCTGCATTTTCTCTCGTGAGTTGCGAAAAAACCATGGAAGGCGTTTCTGAAGACACCTCCAATGCGGTGGAAGCCGCCGGCGAGAAGGCGGAACAAGCCGCCGACGCCAGCAAGGAAGCCGCGGACAAAGCCGCCGCCGCCACGGAAAAAGCGGCGGAAGCCACCAAGGAAGCGGCGAAGAAAGCCACCGACGCGGCCAAGGGCGCGATCAACGATGCGGCGAAGAAAGTGGAAAGCGCCACCGCTCCCGCAGCTCCTGCTCCTGCTCCTGCTCCTGCTCCTGCTCCTGCTCCTGCTCCTGCTCCTGCTCCGGCCCAATAATCATTGCACGAGGGGCCCGTCCGGTCCCTGTGTTTTTACGGCCCCGCCTTCGCAAGAGGCGGGGCCTTTTTTTGTCGGGCGCGGAGGCGTCATCCTTCCTGTCCTCTGTCCGCCCGTTTCCCCACGGTTTTCTCCCAGGTAAGGCATCCCGCCCTCGACGAAACCGGGGGATCGTGGTATCCCCTCTCCCTGTCACCCGTTTCCTTCGTTTTTTCCACACCCCCGTCATGCGCCTCCCCTCCCGATCCTCCCTCCCGCTCGCCCTCCTCACGGCCCTGTTTCCAGCCATCCTCTCCGCCGAACCAGTCGACCGCGACATAGTCATCTACGGCGGCACCAGCGCGGGCATCGTGGCGGGGATCCAGGCCAAGGCGATGGGCAAAACCGTCGTGGTGATCGAGCCGACCTCGCGGGTGGGCGGTCTCACCACCGGAGGTCTCGGCCAGACCGACATCGGCAACAAGCAGGTCATCGGCGGTCTCTCCCGCGAATTTTACGTCCGCATTTCCCGCCACTACGACAATCCCGCCTCGTGGAAATGGGAAAAGAGCGAGGAGTACAAGGACTCCGGCCAGAGCCGCACCAGCAAGGGCGAGGAAACCATGTGGACCTTCGAACCCTCCGCCGCCCTCAAGGTCTACCACGACTGGATCGCCGAGACCGGCCTCGAAATCGTCAAGGAGGAACGCCTCGACCGGGCCGACGGAGTCAAAACCGAGGCGGGGAGGATCGTTTCCCTGACGATGGAATCGGGCCGCGAGTTCCGGGGGAAAATGTTCATCGACGCCACCTACGAAGGCGACCTCCTGGCCGCCGCCGGAGTGAGCTACACGGTGGGACGCGAAGCCAACGCGCAATACGACGAAACCCTCAACGGCGTCCAGACCGCGATGGCGCGATACCACCAGTTCGTGGAGGGCGTCGATCCCTACATCGTGCCGGGCGATCCCGCGAGCGGCCTGCTCCCCTTCATCGACCCCGCCGGACCCGGTGAAGAGGGTGCCGGAGACGCCCGCGTCCAGGCCTACTGCTTCCGCATGTGCCTGACCGATCATCCCGACAACCGCATCCCCTTCGCCAAACCCGAAGGATACAACGAGCGCTGGTATGAGCTGCTCCTGCGCAACTACGAGGCCGGCGAAACAGGCCTGCCCTGGATCAATTCCTCCATGCCCAACCGCAAGACCGACACCAACAACCGGCTCGGTTTCTCGACCGATTTCGTCGGGCAAAACTACGACTATCCGGAGGCTTCCTACGCCGAGCGCGACGCCATCGTGGCGCGCCACCGCCTCTACCAGCAAGGGCTCATGTGGACTCTCGCCTACCATCCCCGCATGCCCGAGAGCATCCGCACCGAGATTTCCAAATGGGGGATGTCCAAGGATGAGTTCACCGAGGGCGGTGGCTGGCAGGAGCAACTCTACATCCGCGAAGCCCGCCGCATGGTGAGCGACTTCGTGATGACCCAGAACCACTGCCAACAGAGGGAAAAAGTGGACGACCCCGTCGGCATGGGTGCCTACACGATGGATTCCCACCACGTCCAGCGGCACATCGATGAAGAGGGCCACGTCCGCAACGAAGGCGATGTCCAGGTCGGCGGATTTCCTCCCTACCCCATCAGCTACCGCTCCCTCGTGCCCCGGGCCGGAGAATGCGGCAACCTGCTCGTGCCGGTGTGTCTCTCCGCCAGCCACATGGCCTTCGGCTCGATCCGGATGGAGCCGGTCTTCATGGTGCTGGGCCAGTCGGCCGCCACCGCCGCGAGCTTCGCCATCGACGGGAACACCACCGTGCAGGAGATCGATTTCCCCACACTCCGGGCGCGGCTGGAACAGGACGGACAGATCCTGGGCTACACCGCTCCCCCGCGCCCGCCCGCCAACTACACCGCCCTCGACTCCCTGCAGGGCATCGTCGTGGACGACACGAAGGCGAAGCTCCGCGGAGGCTGGTCCTACTCCAGCATCCGCAGCGGTATTCATCAGGGGTACCAGCACGACCGGGACGCCCGCAACGGAAAAGCCCGCGCCGTCTTCACCGTGGCCCTTCCCGAACCCGGGCTCTACGATGTCCAGGTTGCTTGGGCGCAGAACGGCAACCGCGCCAGCAACGCCCCGGTCCACATCGCCCACGCCGACGGCGAAAGCACCGCCGCCGTCAACCAGCGCAAGCGCCCCCCCATCGGCGGGCTCTTCGGCTCCGTCGGGAAATTCCGCTTTGACAAAGAAGGGACCGTCACCATCAGCAACACCGACACCGACGGTTACGTCGTCATCGACGCGGTGCGCTGGGTCAAGGTCGAGGCGGACTGAGGCGCGGTGCCGAACACTATTGGCACCCTGCCCATGCCTTCGATGTGGAGGATGTGGAGGAACGACTGTACCTCGTCGGATGGGCTACGCGGAAGGAATCGTTTTCCCGGAATCCTTCCGATGCTATCCTGCCGCGCCGCCCGAAAACAGGAAAGCGGCCTTTCCGGAAATGTCCTATCTCGTTTTCATCGAATTCATGGCCGTGATCGTCGGGGCGATCTACGGCGTCCTCCTCGCGGCGCGAAAGGGCATGGACATCATGGGGGTTTTCGCGGTGGCCTTCGCGGTCGCCTTCGGGGGAGGCACCCTGCGCGATCTCTTTCTCAGCCGCAGCCCGCTCTTCTGGATCGGCAATCCGCATTATCCCGTCATCGTCTTTGGCATCGCCCTCTTCTCTGGTATCCTGCTTCGCCACGTGCGGCGGATACGCCCACTCCTCGTTTTTCCCGATGCCCTCGGGATGGCGCTTTTCGCCCTCACCGGTACGGCTTACGCAATGGAAGCGGGCACCCATCCTTTTGTCGCGGTGGTCCTGGGCGTCATCACGGGCACGTTCGGCGGGGTCGTCGGGGATCTCCTCTGCAACGAACTTCCCTCGCTCTTCATGCCGAGTCCGCTCCACGCCACCTGCGCTTTCGCCGGGGCCTGGGTCTATCTCGGGGTGCTCCACTTCGACCTGCCGGAGCGTTACGCGCTCGCCGCCGGAATTCTCGTGATCGTGCTCTTCCGTCTCGCGGCGGTGAAGGCGAACTGGTGCCTGCCGGCGGTGCGCGAACCGGTTCCTCCGGCGGACCCTCCGGGGTAGTTTCCTCCCGCCGGACCTCGGGCGGATCCGACCGCGCTCGGCATGATCCCGTCATCGCACGTCGATTGTGCAACGGTGAGACCTCGCCTACAATGACCCGGTTCCCCGATGAAACGGATAGTCCGGATTGTGCTGTTTTCCCTCTGCGTCGTCGTCCCGTCCGGTCGTTCCGAAGGATTGAGCGATTGGCAGGGGAAGAAAACGCCGCGTCTCCGCATCGCCGCCTCCCCCTATCCCAATTTCCTCCTCGACGTGCTCCCGACCGATCCCGACCTGGGGGAGCACCTCTATCGGGTGAAGATCGACAGCCTCGGCATGGGGCCATCGAGCGAGCGGAGCCGGGGCCATTTCTACACCCGGCGCGGGGGATTTCTCGACCTCGCCCACATCCGCCGGGCCATCGACCTGGCGGGCTACGTCCACTACCGCACCCGCCGGTGCCTGGAGCGGGGCGAACCCCGTTTTTCCTTCGAGAGCATCGACAAAACGACCTATCATTGCGACATTACCTATCCCCCCTTCTGGGCGCGGCTCGATCCGGGAGAGAAGAAACGGCTCATCGCCGAGCTGTCGATCCGGGCGGCGGAGGCGGCGGCGATCGATTTCAGCAACTGGCGTGAGATCCTGACCTGGTACGGTTTTCACAATGTGCCCGGGATGCCGGAGAAAAGTTCCGCCTTCTCCTACGAGGATCTCTATTCTCATTCGGTCGGCGCGGCGGTGGCGGTGCGGGCCCTGCGCACGCCGGGAGTTTCCTTCGACGAAGCCGTCACCACGGAACTGCAGCGCGAACTCGCGGACCTCGAGATCGTGCCGCAAGAACTCTGTCTTCGCGCCATGAGCCTGGTGGAGAACCGCTGGTGGGCGGGCAAGCAGGTCCTCAAACGGAACCTCGACACCGGTACCGACAACGGGCGCATCGACCCCTGGCTCGTCCGCAATCTCGAGCCGGGAAAATCCCCCCGCCCGAAATCGTACGCGCCGGCGCGGCGGGATTTTTCCCGAGTCGCGGGATACCGCTGTCGCGACATCCTCGTGTTGTCCTGCGAGCCGCATCTGCCCAACAAGAAGCGGATGCGGGCGGTCCTCGGTGCCGGGGCGAAACGGGTCCGACCGGACCGCGACTACGCGGCCATCATGACCCGGATCCGCCGCGAAGTCCTCGCCGAAGGGGGACCGAACGCCGACCGGCCTTATCCCTGAGTCTCCAACCGGCTCCCAAAAATCGAAATGGCATGACTTTTCCGCCATTATCTGAGATTCTGCGGTTCGTATGAAAATCGTCGAAATCGCCTTCAGTTGTTATCCTGTCACCGACATGGCAAAAGCCAGGGTCTTTTATGAGGGCATCCTCGGGCTCACCCCGGAGAGGACCACGGGGGAACCCGGAGGCATGGAGTGGACCGAGTATGACATCGCCGACGGCACGCTTGCCATCGGAGCGGGGGCACCGGACTGGGCTCCCACTTCCTCGGGCTGTTCCGTCGGATTGGAGGTGGAGGATTTTGAAAGCTCGATCGACGAGCTGCGGGCCGCGGGAGTGAAATTTCACATGGAACCTTTTGAAACCCCGGTGTGCCGCATGGCATTTGTCCTCGATCCCGACGGCAACGCCATCTGCATCCACAAGCGCAAGCCGGGGCATTCCTGAAAATGGAGCGGTCGGATCCGCCCGGTGAATCCGAAGAGCGGGATCCCTCACGAACCACTGCAATCGCCCGACATTTCGTCCCAGCGCTTTTGCGCTTCCTCGGGGGAGACCTTTTCGATTTCGTGCTGCAACAACCATTCTTGCCCGAAAGGATCGACCACCGAGCCGCTCCGGAAACCGTAGAACTGATCGGCGACAGGCATCCGCAGGGTGGCTCCGGCGGCGATGGCGCGCTCCACCGCGGCATCCGTGTTTTCCACCGTCAGACAAAAGACCACGGCGGTGCCGCCGAGAGTTTGGGGGGATTTGTTGCCCCATTCCGGATTCTCTTCGGAGAGCATGAGCAGGCTGCCGGCGATGGTCAGTTCGGCGTGGCCAATCGTTCCATCGGCCCGACTGGTGAGGCGGGAAACCTCCTCGGCACCGAAGGCCGTCTTGTAGAATTCGATGGCCTTGTCGGCTCCACGGACGGTGAGGTAGGGGCTGAAGGGCGGGTAGTTGTTGGACGGAGCGCTCATGGGATGGGTGATGTCGTAGCTACCCCCAGTTTGCTGCGATGGGGGCCGACCGCGACAAAAAAAGAAAAAAATCGCTCCGAAAACCTTTCCCGATCCCCTCAGACGTTGAAACGGAACTCCACCACGTCGCCGTCTTTCATGACATACTCCTTGCCCTCGATGCGGAGCTTGCCGGCCTCGCGGGCTTTGGCGTAGGACCCGAGACTGGTGAGGTCGTCGTAAGAGACCACCTCCGCCGCGATGAAACCGCGCTCGAAATCCCCGTGAATGACGCCAGCGGCACCGGGGGCCTTGGTCCCCTCGGTGATGGTCCAGGCGCGGGTCTCTTTTTCCCCGGTGGTGAGGTAGGTCCGCAGACCGAGGAGGTGGTAGACGGCGCGGATCAGAGCGGAGACCCCCGAGTCCGTCACCCCCATTTCCGCGAGAAACTCGGCGGCGTCTTCCGGGGAGAGGTCTATCATCTCCTCCTCGATGCGGGCGGAAATGACGATCGCTTCCGCGCCGAAGGTAGCGGCGGCGTAGTCCCGCACCTGCTTGACCATGGGATGCCCGTCGGGATCGGAAAGCGCGTCGCTCAGCTCCTCCTCCGAGACGTTGCAGGCGAAGATGGTGCGCTTCGAGGAGAGCAGGAAAAAATCGCGCAGGGTCTTTTTCTCCTCGTCCGTGAGCGTCATCGTCAGGGCCGGTTTGCCCTCGTCGAGGTGGGGCATGAGCTTGTCGATCAAGGCGACCTCGCGCTTCGATTCGGCGTCGCCGGTTTTGGCCTTTTTCTCACGGGAGGCGCGGCGCTTTTCGAGGGTCGCCATGTCCGCGAGGATCAGTTCCGAATTGATGATCTCGATGTCGCGCAGCGGATTCACCGAGCCGAGTTCGTGGATGATGTCGTCGTTTTCAAAACAGCGCACCACCTGGACGATGGCATCCACCTCGCGGATGTTGGCGAGGAATTTGTTGCCCAGGCCGGCCCCGGCGGAGGCCCCCTCGACCAGACCGGCGATGTCGACGAATTCGATCGCGGCCGGGATGAGCTTCGACGAACCGCTCAGCTTGCTGAGGACGGCGAGCCGTTCATCCGGCACCACCACGACCCCGACATTCGGATCGATGGTGCAAAAGGGATAGTTCGCCGCCTCCGCCTTGCGCGAGCGGGTGACGGCGTTGAAAAGGGTGGATTTGCCCACATTGGGGAGTCCGACGATGCCTGCCTGTAACATGATGGGCGGATTGTAGCACGAATCGGCGAAAGGGCAGGAAAAAGTCCCGCTCGACGCCCCTACCCGTCAAAAAATAGTGGGTGAGATTTTGCGGGCGGCGGCGGTATCTTTGCGGACATGCAACGCGATACCGAATCCTTCATCGAACTGCTCACCGGCGCGCAGACGGCGGTGTTCGGATACGTCATGTCGCTCTGCCACAACCCCGCGCTCGCCAAAGACATCCTCCAGGAAACCAACCTGACTCTCTGGCGCAAAGCCGAACACTTCGAGGAAGGGACCAACTTCACCGCCTGGGCCTGTCGCACCGCCTACTATCACGTCCTCAACCACCGCCGCCGCCAGAGCCGCGAGCAACTCGTCTTCGACGAAGATGTTTTTGATTACCTCGCCGAACGGCAGGAATCGCGCGGAGAGACCACCGACCTCCGGCTCGAGGCCCTCCGCATCTGCATCGGCGGGCTGCCACCGTCGCAGCGCGCACTCATCGAGCGGCGCTACCAGCCCGACGCCTCCGTGCGGGACATCGCCGAAAAAGAGGGCAAAACCGAGGGCGCCATCTCCCAGGCCCTCTTCCGGATCCGCGCCGCCCTGCAGAAATGCGTGGAACAAAAATTGGCCAAGGAGGGACTGTCATGACCAAAAAAGAACGCCTCGATCGGGTCGCCCGGCTCAGCTCACGACTCCTCGACGGACTCCTCACCGGACCCGAGCGGGTCGAACTCAACGAACTCCTCCGCGGCGACCCGGAGACCTGCGAACACTATCTCGAGCTCGCCGAGATCCACGCCCTGCTCGTCCGGGAATCCCCCGGCGTCGCCCGCTCGGAGGAGAGCGCGGAGATTCTCCCCTTTACCCTTCCCAGCCCCCCCGTCACCGCTAGAAAAGCGCGCTCCCGGGGCCGGTGGACCGCCCTCCTCGCCAGCGCCGCCGCCGTGGCCCTGCTGGGGAACGCCTACCTGCTCCGGAAAGACCCTGTCGCGTCCGTCGGCGAACCCTCTCATGTCCCCGGTGTCGCCGTGTTGAGCCGCCTCGTCGATGCCGAGTGGGGCGATCCGGGTGATTGGGGCGACCGAAACCATCCCCCCGGCGAAGGCGAGACCCTCGCGGCGGGACCATTCCACCTTGAAGCGGGACTCGCCCAACTCGAATTTTTCAGCGGAGCGACCCTCATCGTGGAAGGCCCCGCCGAGCTGGCCCTCGATTCCGAGTGGAAAATCCGCTGCCAGAGCGGGCGGCTCCGCGCCTTCGTCCCGGAACCGGCGCGGGGCTTCGTCATCGAGACCCCCGACTACCGCGCCGTCGATCTGGGGACCGAGTTCGCCCTCCGCGTCGACGACGACGGCGAGAGCGAAGTGCATGTCGTCGAGGGAGAAGTGCGCCTCGACGACGGAGCCGGCGGGGAGATCCGCACCCTCCTCGGCGGAGACGGCCTGCGCGCCTCGGGCGGCACCTTCGAGCCCATCCACGGCGGCGGCGGCGACTTCGTCGACCGCCGGGAAATGCTCCAACTGGCCAACGCCGGATCGAGCAAGCGCTACCGCGAATGGCTCGCCACCCGCGACACCCTCGCCGCCGATCCCGCCAGCCTGGTGCTGTTTGATTTCGAAAACCAAGACCCCTGGGACCGGCAGCTTCTCAACCAGCGCCGCGACGGACCCCACGCCGCCATCATCGGCGCCCGCTGGACCGAGGGCCGTTGGCCCGGAAAAGGTGCCCTCGAATTCAAGCGCATCACCGACCGCGTCCGCCTCGATCTGCCGGGTCGCTTCGCCGCCCTCAGCTTCGCCGCCTGGGTGCGGATCGAAGGCTTCGACCGGTGGCTCAGCTCCCTCTTCCTGACCGACGGATTCGAGCCCGGCGAAGTCCACTGGCAGATCAGCGACAAAGGCGAACTCATCCTCGGCATCTCCGGCGACGGCCCGCCGAACACTTTCTCCGACCCCGTCATCCATCCCGACGATCTCGGGAAATGGATCCACCTCGCCGTGACCGTGGACAGCGCCACCGGTCTGGTCCGCCACTACCGCGACGGCGAGATCGTGAAAGAAGAAAGTCGCCGCGACCTTCCCCCCCTCCGCATCGGCCGGGCCGAGATCGGCAACTGGCAGGCCCAGGGCATCGGCCACCCCATCCGCAGCTTCAACGGTCGCATCGACGAGTTCCTCATCCTCCGCCGCGCCCTCTCGCCCGGGGAAATGGCCGCGATCCATCGCGCCGGATCCCCCGGCGGCTGATCTCTTGAGCCGAGGTGCTCTCCATATCCGCCGGAGAACACCCGGAGGATTTTTCAACCGACACGCCACTTCCTGGCAAGTGGGGTGCATACGATCCTATAAAACTCCACAAGTAAACGATCGTATAAAAAATATTTTCCAAGCGATCATATAAATGCTAAGTTTTTGTCATGAACATCCGATCCGCCAGGGAACTCGGAGCCCTGATCCGGTCTCGCCGCCAGCGATGCGGCTGGACCCAGGCCAAACTCGCCGAAAAAGCCGGCGTCAGCGCCCTTTGGATCTCCCAGCTGGAGCGCGGCAAATCCTCCGCGCAGTTCGGGCTGATCCTGCGGACGCTGCAGAATTTGGGACTCACCCTCTTGATCGAAGAGCCGGGAGAGAGAGGCTCACACCCGGTGGGCGGTGAAACCTCGTCGATCAACCTCGACGATATCGTGGGAGGAGAAAACTGATGGAAACCCTCGCGGCATTCGTCGGCAAGCGCCGTATGGGGACCCTGTCCTATCGACGGGATCGCATCACTCTGGAATACGATGCCGATTGGAGGGAGGCGTCCGATGCCTTTCCGCTCTCTCTCTCCATGCCGTTGGCGGGTGCGAGCCACACCGATCCGGTGGTGCGGCCTTTTCTCTGGGGATTGCTGCCCGACAACGACGAGGTCCTGCGGCGCTGGGGCCAGCGTTTCCAGGTATCACCGCGCAATCCCTTCCGGCTGTTGGCCCATGTCGGGGAGGAATGTGCCGGAGCGGTGCAGTTCCTGCGACCGGAGCGGGTGGAAGAATGGACCCGGGGAACGGCTCCCAGCGGAATCGACTGGCTCGAAGAGGACGAACTGGACCAGCGCATCCGGGAGCTTGTCGCCGATCACGCCGGAGCGAGACGGTGGGGGGACGAGGGGCACTTCAGTCTCGCCGGTGCCCAGCCCAAGACCGGGCTCTTCCGCGATCCCGATTCGGGCAAGTGGGGCATTCCGAAAGGGACTACTCCAACGACCCATCTCCTCAAACCGGCATCGGGACAATTCGAGGACTACGTGCAGAATGAGCATTTCTGTCTCCGTCTTGCCGGGGCGCTCGGTTTGAGGGTGGCGAAGTCGTGGACCGAGGTGATCGGGGACATCCCGGTGATCGTGATCGAACGCTTCGACCGCCTCCGGAGAGAGGGGAGACCGGTGGTGCGGGTTCACCAAGAGGATGTCTGCCAAGCCCTCGCAAAATATCCCGCGAGCAAGTACCAGAACGAGGGAGGACCTTCCGCTGGTGCCATCTTCGGACTGATTCGCGAACAATCCAGCCGGTCGGAGGACGACGTGAACAGATTCCTCGACGCGATGATCTACAACTGGCTGATCGGCGGCACCGATGCGCACTCGAAGAACTATGGTTTCCTTCTCGCCGGGGGAGCCCAGGTCCGGTTGTGTCCGCTTTACGATCTGTCCTCCAGTCTGCCCTATCCAAAGGAAATCCCGCCCCGGAAAGTGAAGCTGGCAATGAAGATCGGAGGCACCTATCAGCTATCTCATATTGGACCCGCCGAATGGGAGAGGGCAGCCCGGGAGTGGAAACTCGATCCGGACGAGGTGGCCGACCGAATTGTCCGGATGGTGAAGGCGATTCCAGATGCGATGCGCGGCCTGGAAAAGGGAGGAGACCTCGTGAGACGCTTGGGAGACGAACTGATCGAGCGGGTATCGGCGCTGCGAAAGATGTTCGATCCGTGAGTTGAATACATCATAGAAAAACCCGAGACCCCCAGCGCCACTATGCATATATATGCGGATCGGTGGATGTCCTGGAAAGAAACACTGTATCAGAACCCAACCCAACATGATTCTACTCGGCATTGAAGGCGGCGGGACCAAGACCGCGACCCTCCTCGTGGACGGCGACACCGACACCGTGCTCTCCCGTTTCACCCTCGGACCGGGGAACCTCCACCACCTCGACGGAGACGCCCTCGACGCACGACTCGAAGAAATCCGCCGCGCCCTCCCCCGCCCGCCCGATCGCATCGGCATCGGATTCGCCGGAGTCCGCACCGAGGGAGACAGGGAAAGACTCACCGCCGCGGTCGGACGCGCCTGGCCCGGCACCCCCGCCATCGTCACCGACGACCTCGTCCCCGCCTTGGAGACAGTGGCGTGGCGCGAAGATTGCGCCGCCCAGGTCCTCCTCGTGAGCGGCACCGGATCCTGCTGCCTCGGACGCCGTCGCGACGGCACCACCGTGAAAGTGGGCGGACGCGGCCACGTCATCGGCGATCGCGGCAGCTCCTGCGACATCGCCCTGCACGCCCTGCGTTCCCTCGTGACCCTATCCGACATCCACGCCGCCTGGCCCCCGCTCGGAGCCGACATCCTCACCTTTCTCCAAAAAAACGAACCCGAGTCGCTCATCGAGTGGTCCTCCTCCGCCAGCAAGACCGAACTCGCCAGCCTCGCCCGCGTCGTCTTCGAAGCCGCCGCCTCCCGGCAAGACGAGATCGCCCTCGCCATCCTCCATCGCGCCACCCTGCGCCTCAGCAAAGACGCCGTGACCTGCGCCGCGCGGATCGCCCGGGCCGGCGAGACAGTGCAGTTCGTCCTCAACGGCTCCGTCCTTTTGAAAAATCCCGCCTTCACCGAGGGCGTCGTCGCGAGAATACGCGGCGCCTGGCCCGAGGCCCGGATCACCCCGCTGGAACGGCCCGCCGTCTGGGGTGCGGTCGAGATGGCCCGGCGCGAAGACAGCGCAGTCTCCACCCTACGCTCCGTCGATCCCACCCCGATCACCCCGATCACCCCGATCACCCCGATCACCCCCAGCACTCCCGCCATCGCACCGCTCCCCGGCACCCCTCCTGCCGCGACCGACTGGCGACCCGTCTCCGCCTCCCCCACCGAATCGCGTCACCCGCGATCCACCCGCCTTTCCGAGCTCCCCCTCCCCGACGCGATCCGCCTGATCCTCGAAGACGACGAAACCATCCCCGGCAAAATCCTCGCCGAGAGCCCCCACATCGAGTGGACCATACGCGCCGTGGTGCGAGCCTTCGCCGCCGACGGACGCCTCTTCTACTGCGGCGCCGGCACCAGCGGACGGCTCGGCGTGCTCGACGCCAGCGAGTGTCCCCCCACCTTCCGCACCCCCGCGAATCTCGTCCAGGGCATCATCGCCGGCGGGCGCACCGCCCTCTGGAGAGCCGTCGAAGGTGCCGAAGACGATCCCGCCGCCGGCCGACAAGCCATCGTCGCCCGGCGTATCACCAAAGCTGATGTCGTCATTGGGATCTCCGCGAGCGGCCACGCCCCCTTTGTCTGGGGTTGCCTCGCCGAAGCCAAAAAACGCGGCGCGACCACCGTGCTGCTCTGCTGCAATCCCGCCTACCGCGATCATCCCCTCCTCGACCGGGCCATCCTGCCCGACACCGGACCCGAGATCCTCACCGGCTCCACCCGTCTCAAAGCCGGCACCGCCACCAAGCTCGTCCTCAACCTCATCACCACCCTCGCGATGACCCATTCGGGCAAAGTGATGGGCAACCTCATGATAGACCTCAATCCCTCCAACGGAAAACTCCGCGACCGGGCCGTGCGCATCGTGCGCGAACTCACCGGCGTCGACGAAGACACCGCCCGCGCCACTCTTGAGAGCAAAGGATGGGTCGTACGAGCCGCCTGCGAGGCGCTCGGGGGATTGAAGCGGGAGTGATCGCCGCTGGAGAGTTCATTTCCGGCGTTTCAAATCCACCAGGGTTTCGGCGATTTCGTTCACGAGGTTTTCCTGGTCGAGGGCGGGCAGCAATTGCAAGGCTCGCTCCAGAACAGGCGTCGCTTCCTCCACCTTGTTTCCACCAATCAACATGAGACCGTAATCTCCGATCAAAACAGGATCTTCGGGTGATTGGGCGAGACGGAGTTTCGCCATTTCCTCCAGGAATGGGATCGACAGTTCGGGCGGGCGCACGCGCCGTGACAGGGTATGACAGGGGAACTCGTGGCGTCCGACGACAGAAGGTTGAAAGGGGGCCGTTTTGAAAGCCCGCAACAACAGTTTTTCTTTCGATTCCTCGTCCAGTGTTTGTGCGATTCCCAGAACCACGGCGAGAAAGTGTTGCCCCGACTCGGCATGGATCCGTTCCTCGCCCACCACCATGGGTCGACGGAACAGAGAAATGGTCTCGCATTCCTGAAGGGCCATCTCTTCGGAATCCTCAAGAGAGGCCGCCAACAGGGCGGCCAAGCCCAGATCACTCAACTCTTGCACGGACGCCATCCGGAAGGTCCAAACCGTGTGATTCCATTTTGCGGCGGTTCCGTAGAGGCTTTTCGGGGTTCGCTTTTCATGCAGCAAGGGCGGGGATTGTAAGAGCTTCGACACCACTTCCGCCGCATCGCGTCGCGCTTGCCGCGAGCCGAAATACAGGATCGGGCCCACGGATCGGGCGAACCCCATCCACAGTATCTCCTCCCGGGTATTAGGCCCTGCCCACGAGGGTGATGGATGATCGCGATTTTTTCCGGCGAACCAATCCGATCCCGGAAGCATCTCACCAATCGCCTCAAAATTCCCCGTATCCATCAGCACTTCGATCCGCTTGGACCAGTAGGGCCATTCCGACAGGAACGTTTCTTCGTCCGATTCGAGAAAGTCTGAAAATGTCCGATCCCCCCTCCTGCTCTCCAGCCAAGCGTCCAGGTCCGGAAACTCCCCGATCCGCATCGGCAATTGTTCCAGACAAAGCCTCTCGATTCCGGCAGAGGCGAAGTCCCGATCCAAGAACTCCCGTCCGACTTCCCGCAGCCGGTCGGAACCTCCCTCCATCGCGGAATCGAGCAGCGAGTCTTTTCGCATGCGAGGACGGAAGAAAAGCCGCACTAGAAATCTCAATTCCTCCTCGGGCAGCAAGGTCGTGACTTCGTTCAGGGCACTGTCGGAGATCTCGTAACTATTCAGCCCGAAAAATCGTTTCTCGGCAAGAAAAAAGCACTTGTACTATGGTAATTATAGGCTTGGGTGTTCTTCGTGCCTCCCGAACGCCCTACTCGTGAACAACTCATCGCTCTTGCC
>JAAYAT010000356.1 GCA_012719225.1 Verrucomicrobiaceae bacterium | reverse complement strand
CTTGCGATCCGGCACGGCGACCGGCCCGAACCGCGGGCGGGCGAAGTCCTCATCCGGGTGCGTGCCGCCGGAGTGAACCGCCCCGATATCCTCCAGCGCGAGGGACACTATCCTCCTCCGCCGGGGGCGTCCCCCCTTCCCGGTCTGGAAGTGTCAGGGGAGATCGCCGCCTGCGGGTCCGGCGTCGATTCTTGGAAGATCGGCGACCGGGTCTGCGCGTTGACACCCGGGGGCGGCTATGCGGAATACTGCGTCGCTCCGGTCGGTCACTGCCTGCCGGTTCCAGAAAATGTCACGCTGGAAGAAGCCGCGGGCATTCCGGAAACCTTTTTCACGACCTGGACGAATGTCTTCGAGCGCGGGCGGCTGCGGGCGGGCGAGAGTTTTCTCGTTCACGGCGGAACGAGCGGCATCGGGGTCGCCGCGATTCAGCTCGCCGCGAGCTTCGGGGCGGAGGTCCTCGCCACCGCCGGTTCGGAGGAAAAGTGCCGGGCGTGTCGGGATCTGGGAGCCGCGCTGGCGATCCCTTACCAAGAACGGGATTTCGTCGCCGAGGTCGGGGATTTCACCCGAGGCCGGGGAGTGGATCTCATCCTCGACATGGTGGGCGGGCCGTATTTTTCCCGGAATCTGGACTGCCTCGCGGAGGACGGTCGCCTCGTCCAGATCGCCTTCTTGCAAGGCGCGGAAGTCCCGCTGGATTTGGCCCGGATCATGGCCCGACGTCTCACCATCACCGGCTCGACCCTGCGGCCCCGGTCCGTGGAGCGAAAAAGCGAGATCGCCCTGGCGCTCCGCGAAAAAGTCTGGCCGCTCTTTGCTTCGGGCGACGTGCGTGTGGTGGTCGATCGGTTTTTCGCCTTCGAGGACGTGCGGGAGGCCCACCGCCACATGGAGAGCGGCCACCATATCGGAAAAATCATCCTGACCATGTGACCTCCGGAAGAGGACCGAGGAAAGGAGAGAGATCCGTCATCACGCAAAAATATCGGATAGATCGTGGCGCTCATCTGGTGTGATGGTATACTGCCGCCTATGAAAATTCTTACGATCCTTACTCTCGGGGCTGCACTGGCGACATTCACTTCATCCGTTCAGGCCGACGCAACGATCACTCTCACCGGGGTACACAACTGCTGTGGTGGTTGTGCCGACGGCATTGAAGAGGCGATCACGCAAGCGGGAGCGACGGCGGATATCGATGATTCCACCGTGAAGATTACCGCCAAGACGGAGGCTGACGTCAAAAAGGCAACCGATGCGCTGGTTGCCGCCGGGTATTTTGGCGAGGGCGCGAGCGCACCCGAGGTCGAGGATGCCCAGGTGAAATCGGCGAAGGTCGGCGGCGTCCACCTCTGCTGTGGCAAATGTGTCAAGGCGGTGGAGAAAGCGGTCAAGAGTGTCAAAGGCGCCACCTCCCACACCGCCAAGAAAAACTCCGACACTTTTTCCGTGGAAGGAGACTTCAGCACGAAGGAACTCGCAGCAGCGCTGAACAAAGCAGGATTCAGCGGGCGCATCCAGTGAGCGGAGGGGTTTCAGGCCCTCGCCCGCACACCAAAGCCCCATCGACCTCGGTCCACGTCATCACGTGGACCGATCCGGTTTAGCCTATCTGCCTTTCTCCCCCACCCCATGACGCCGCATCTCGCTGAATTCTTCGATTTCCTCCGTTTCCCCAGCATCTCCACGGACCGCCGTCATCGTGAGGATGTCAGGAAGTGCGCCGGTTTTCTCGTCGAGAAATTCACCCGCATGGGATTGAAGCCCGAGCTTCACGAGACGCCCGGGCACCCCGTTCTCGTCGCCCGCAGCGAGGTGCGGCCGGGCCGCCCCACCGTGCTGATCTACGGGCACTACGATGTCCAGCCGGTCGACCCGGTCGAGGAATGGAACACGCCTCCCTTCGAACCCACCCTCGTCGGAGACAAGATTTACTGCCGCGGCGCGACGGACAACAAGGGGCAGCATTTCTCCCACATCCTCGGCGTCGAGGAGACCTTGAAGGAAACCGGCGAGCTGCCCGTCAACGTCATTTTCCTCCTCGAAGGCGAAGAGGAAATCGGCTCCCCCAACCTCGCTCCCTTCCTCGAAATGCACAAGGATTCGCTCCGGTGCGACATCTGCGCGGTCTCCGACACCGGCATGATCGGCCC
The DNA here is from genome assembly GCA_012719225.1 of Verrucomicrobiaceae bacterium. GTDB lineage: Bacteria > Verrucomicrobiota > Verrucomicrobiia > Verrucomicrobiales > DEV007 > Arctic95D-9. The sequence continues at coordinate 10,549 of JAAYAT010000356.1, read as the reverse complement.
CGGCATCCCCACGATGACCTATGGCCTCCGCGGCATCGCCTGCCTGGAGTTCACCATTCACGGTCCCACTCTCGACCTGCATTCGGGCGTCTACGGCGGGGCGGTCCCGAATCCGGCCACCATCGTCGCCCGACTGGTCTCGACGCTGCACGATGAAGCCGGAAAAGTGCGCATCCCCGGCTTCTACGATTCGGTCGTCGATCTCGAGCCCTGGGAGCGCGAAATGTGGGCCGCCCTCCCCGACGGCGACGCCGCCACCCTCGTCGAGACGGGGGTCCGGGGGCTCTGGGGCGAAGCCGGCTACACCGCCCTGGAACAACGCTGGGGACGCCCCACCGCCGAGGTCAACGGCATCGGAGGCGGCTACCAGGGGGAGGGCTCCAAAACCGTGATCCCCCGCGAAGCGATGGCCAAGCTCAGCTTCCGTCTCGTCCCCGAGCAAGATCCACGGGAGATTCTCGCCCTCGCCTCCGCCCATCTCAAGGCCCACTGCCCTGAGTCCTGCCGCATCGAGGTCGAGTTGGGCCACCACGGCCCGGCCTACGTGATGGATCCGCATTCGCCCCACGGAAAAGCCGCCCAGCGCGCCCTGCAGCGGGCCTTCTCGGGCGAACCCCGCCTCATCCGCGAGGGCGGCAGCATCCCCATCATCCAGGCGATCAAAGACATCCTCGGGGTCGATTCGCTGCTGCTGGGCCTGGCTCTACCCGATTGTCAGATCCACGCGCCCAACGAGAGTTTCACGGTCTCGAATTTCGAAGCCGGGATCCGCCTGAACCGAGCCCTGCTGGAGGAGCTGGGCTGAGGAGGCCGCGCTGCCACAGACCGATATCATATCAAAACAACAATCCCCCCACCGAATGAGAAACCTTGGAAGCATCGAAAGGAAGAAAATGTGGCATTGCTGGAAACTCCTGGCGCTGTGGATCGCCGTGCTGTCGTCCCCCCTGCACGCTGCGGAACAGCCGACACGAACGATCTTGGTGCTCGACGCCTCGGGCAGCATGTGGGGACAGATCGAGGGCAGGGCCAAAATCGAGATCGCCCGCGAGGTCATCGCCAAACTGGTGGACGACCTCCCCGCGAACACGGAACTCGGTCTCGTCACCTACGGGCACCGGCGCAAGGGCGACTGCGAGGATATTGAATTGCTCGTCGAACCGGGGAAACTCGACCGCGAGGCTTTCAAAAAGACGGTCAACGCGATCCAGCCGAAAGGCATGACTCCGCTGACCGACGCGGTGGAGTTCGCCGCGGAGAAATTGCGCTCCACGGAAAACAAGGCGACCGTCATCCTCGTCACCGACGGCGAGGAAACCTGCGACCGCGACCCCTGCGAGGCGGCGCGGCTTCTGGAGGCGAGCGGCGTGGATTTCACCGCCCACGTGGTCGCCTTCGATCTCGATGACAAGGCGGCGAAGTCCGTCGAATGCCTCGCCGCCACGACCGGCGGGCTTTTCCTGAAGGCGGACAATGCCACAACTCTCGCCGACGCGCTGCAAATGGTCATCGAGCCGGAACCGGAGCAACCGAAGATGGAAGATCCGGGCGAGGCTTCGGTGACCGGGCCGAAAACGGTGGTCGCGGGGAGCCGGTTCGAGGTCACCTGGACCGGTCCCGGCGAAAAGGGCGACTACATTACCATAGTGCCGAAGGATCTCGAAGACGGAGCCCACCGCAACTACGAATACACCCGTGGCGGGAGTCCGCTGGAGATCACCGCCCTCATCGCCGAAGGCCCGGCGGAGCTTCGCTACCAGCACGGCCGCACCGGCAAGGTGCTGGCGCGGGCCGACATCGCGGTGGTCGCGGCGGAGGTCACCCTCAACGCGGCGGAGTCCGTCGTGGCGGGAGCACAGGTGACAGTCGAGTGGACCGGCCCGGACAACAAGGGCGACTACATCACCGTCGTGCCCAAAGATCTCGAGGACGGGAAATACGCGCAATACACCTACACCCGCGAGGGATCGCCCCTGAAAGTGCTCGTCCCCATCGAGGCTGGAGACGCCGAGATCCGTTACATGACGGGGCAGGGCAACAAGGTTCTCGCCCGCATTCCCCTGAAACTGGAGGCCGCCGAAGCCACGCTCAAGGCAGCGGAATCGGTCGTGGCGGGAGCGCAGGTGACGATCGAGTGGACCGGCCCGGACAACGAGCGCGACTACATCACCGTCGTGCCCAAAGATCTCGAGGACGGGAAATATGCGAAATACACCTACACCAGCGAGGGGTCGCCCCTGAAAGTGCTCGCCCCCATTGCCGCCGGGGACGCTGAAATCCGCTACATGACCGGACAGGACAACAAAGTGCTCGCCCGCATTCCCCTGAAACTGGAAGCCGCGGAGGTCACCCTCAAGGCGGCGGAGTCGGTCGTGGCGGGAGCAGAGGTGACGGTCGAGTGGACCGGCCCGGACAACGAGCGCGACTACATCACCATCGTGCCCAAAGATCTCGAGGACGGGAACTACGCGCAATACACCTACACCAGCGAGGGATCGCCCTTGAAAGTGCTCACACCCATCGAACCCGGAGACACCGAGATCCGCTACATGACCGGACAGGACAACAAAGTGCTCGCCCGCATTCCTCTGAAACTGGAAGCCGCGGTGGTCACCCTCAAGGCGGCGGAGTCGGTCGTGGCGGGAGCAGAGGTGACGGTCGAGTGGACCGGCCCGGACAACAAGCGCGATTACATCACTGTCGTGCCCAAAGACCTCGCGGACGGGGAGTACGCGGAATACACCTACACCAGCGAGGGATCGCCCTTGAAAGTGTCCGTGCCAGATGCGGCCGGGGACGCCGAAATCCGCTACATGACCGGGCAGGGCAACAAGGTCCTCGCCCGCATTCCCCTCCGGGTCGAGGAGGGGCAGTGAGAGCGGGGGAAAACCGATCCCTTTTTTCCTGACGGGGTGTCCGGAATTTTCACCGAATCCGTGCCCCCTCGGGCTCCCTCCCGCGGTCCGCTCAGTCGATATCTTCCACCGTGGGATTCGCCGGGCGGGTCACAAAATACAATCCCAGCGAGATCAGGACGATGGCGAGGGCGACGAGCGGAGCGACATGCGCATTTTCCGTGCTCCAAGCCGATTGGATCCGCACGGCGATGAGGGTGAGACAGACCAGCGCCCCCAGCACCGGCACGAACACCGGCACCTCGAAGGAGCCGCGCACTTCGCCCGGACGCCGTTTCAGAATGATGAGCGAGATATTCACCACGGTGAAGACCATGAGAAGCAGCAGCACGGTGGACTCGGCGAGTTGCTTCACGCTACCACTCAAAATCAAGGCGGACACGATCACAAAGAGGATCAGGATGGCGATGTGCGGGGTGCGTCTCGTCTTGTGGATGCGACCAATCAGCGCCGGGAGCAAGCCCTGGCGACTCATCCCGTAGAGCAAGCGGGAACCCATGATGTAGTTGAGCAGAGCGGTGTTCCCGACCGCAAATAGGGTGATGACGGTGTAGATGCTGTCGATATTGGTGAACCAAGGGGCCGCCACCTTCGCCACCTCCCGGAGCGGAGCCGGACTTTTCGCGAGGTCGCTCCAGGGGATCACCGAGACAGCGGTGATCGCCACGGCCATGTAGATGAGAGTGGCGGCCACCATCGCCCCGATCAGGCCCAGGGGAACATCGCGCGCGGGATTTTTCACCTCTTCGCTGACGTTGAGGATGTCTTCAAAACCGATGAAGGAAAAGAACATCAGGACCGCGCCCTGGAGGATCAGCATCATGGGAATCGCCGACGTGCCTCCGGCCGCGCGAACCGGTGTCTCGAGATAGTCCACGCTGCCCCAAAATTTCATGCCCACCGCGATGATGAACAAAAGTCCGGCCGCCTCGATCACGGTGCAGAGAATGTTCAGCCACATGCTCTCGCGAATGCCGCGGAAAATGACCAGTCCGACCAGCACGACGATGCCGATCGCGACCAGTTTCACCGGGAGATCGAGCCCGAACTCCTCCCCGATCGTCTCGGCCATGGCCTGCGCTCCCGTCGCCATGCTGGTGAGTCCGCTCATCATCACGCAAAGGCCCACCACGTAACTGAGCCAAGGACGCCCGAGGGCGCGCTGCGTCACGTAGGCCGCCCCGCCCGCTTTCGGATAGCGGCTCCCGACACAGGCGTAGGAGAGGCCAGTGAGCAGCGCCACCACCATCGCGGCGAGGAAGGCGAGCCAGACGGCGTTGCCCAGACTGTCGGCGGCCCGTCCCACGAGGGCGTAGATGCCGGCACCGAGCATCGCTCCCAATCCGTAGAGCCCGATCTGCCAGGGGCCGAGTGTTTTTCGTAATTCACCTTCTTCGTGTTTCATGGTCGCGCGGCTGTTTTCTCTTTTTTGTTCACTGCGAGGAATAAACGCTCACCCTCGCCGGGGGGAAGTTCGACCAAACGATACGCGAATCAACCGCGCGAAAATTTTTATCCGGAGCACGTCCGTTGGCGATCTGATAGGAAAACTGCACCCAGGGAGCATCGGGGAGAAGTAATTTGGAAATCTGGGCGGCCAGCATCCCGACCTGACCCGGCCCGAAGACCTTGAGCGGCAGACTCGAAACCACCGCGCCGAAACGTTCGCCACCGACGATCTCCTCTAGGCGCAGCGCATCGCCCGCGATGATGCGGCTGCCGGGATAGCGGCTGCTGAGATAGGCGACGAGGGCGGCGGACTTTTCCACCGCGACCAGTCTCTCCTGGGGCAATCCGGCCGCGATCAGCTCGTCCGTGACGATACCCGTGCCGGGACCGAGTTCCAGAACCGGAGCGTCCGATTCCCGGGGCAGGCACCCCGCCATGACTCTCCCCAGAGCGGGTGAACTGGGCCAGATCGCACCGATTTGAAGGGGGGTTCGGGCCATTTCACTGAGAAAGAGCCGGAGGGAGGGACGAGCTAACATAGGGAAAAGGGAAGACCGGAAACGGCGTTCCCGAAAATTTTTGCCACGAAAAGTCGTAACGGTCCCGTCTGCAAGCGGCAATTTCAGCGAAAATACCGATGCCCGTTTTCGCTCATCTTAACATTTCCACCGCCCGAGAAATCCCGACTTCCTCTCCGTTTTCCTAACGCACCTCCACTTCTGCGAGCGGCGACTCCTCTCCGGCGGCGTCGAGAAAACGCAAGCCGTAGCGGCTGTGTGCCGCGCCTTCCGGATCGAAAAACGGCCGGGCCCGCAGCCCTTCGGGCGGAGCGTCGCGGGCGGTTGCGAGAGGATTTCCCGCCGCCGGACCGAGTTCCCTCCAGAGCCGTCCGTCGCGATAGAGACGCAGGGCGCGCACGCCCCCGGCGAGTTCGGGGACGAGGGACCAGCTCAGGCGAACGCCTCCGTCGGCTTCGCGTTTCGCGGAGAGCTGCGGGGCCGTCGACGGGCCTTTTGCCGGGACGAGGGTACCGTTCTCCGAAAACTCCCGCCAGATCTGCGCGACCTCCGGGTTCGGCAGCCACGTCAGCGCGGGATCGACCCGAGTCATCTCGTCGATTTCGCGAGGCTCCCGACTGGCGATGTCCCGGAGGGCACCGGGCGGAGCTTCGCCTTTTCCCCACGCCGTCAGCACCGCGTCAAAAAAGGGAATGACGATCAGTCGCGAATCATCACAACCGTGTTCGGAGCGCGGATCGATGACGCGGGCGACGGTGCCGCCGAGTCGCCGCAATTCGCGATACATCGTGTTCATCGGTTCCCAGGAAACGTGGTGACGGGACGCCGGAACGCTCTCGCGTTTGCCCCAGACGAACAGCAACGGCAGCTCCCGCGCGACCGGACCGAAGCGCGCCCGGAACTCCGCATCGCCGAACTGTCGGTGGCAGCCTCCCCGGAAGGACGCCGCGAGGACCCGCTCGGGATGTCTCAGGATCATTTGCGAGGACCAGCTCGATCCGCCGGAATGGCCCCAGAGCACCCAGGGCAGTTCACTCAGCTCCGGCCGGGCGCTCTCTTCGCCGATTTCCTCGAGGGCGGTAAACAAGGCCCGCTCCGATCCGCTCTCGGGATCGTTCCATTCCGAGCAACTCCCCGCGACCTGATACTGTGGCGAGAGGAGGGCGAAGCGGTGTTTCCGCGCCAGCGCCCGCCAATGAAAATCGAGCGTGACGGGCGGATGCGTCTCGGGCGATGCGTTGGTGCAGCCGTGCTGGTGGATCAGCACGCCGCGCAGAGGATCGGTCATATCGGGAATCCAGCAGGAGAACTCCCCGTGCTGGAATTTTTCCCCGGGCCGCGGCAAGAGGAGCCGTTCGTAGACCCGCCCGTCCTCCGCTGCGATCATTCGCTCCGGCACGAAGAAAACGGTGGTCATCCCACAGCCGATTGCGAGAGTTTTCAAAAGAGAGCGTCTGTCCATCGGTCCCATGCGAGAGATTGCGAAAGTTCCTCAGGGCACCACCGGCACCAAAGGCTCGCCCGCCTCATCGACCGGATAGACCGCTCCCATTTCCTCCAGCCGTGTGACCATGCCGCGCATCATCCGGGCCAGCACTGCCTTTTCCCGGTCGGCCCGGTTGTCCTGCTCGAAAGGATCTTCCCCGAGGTGGAACAGTTCATAATGTCCCCCGCGGAACTGGATCAGGCCGCCGTGCGTCGGCACTTCGGGGAGGGCGTGGTGGATCACTTTCCAATCCCCCTCGCGCCACACCGTGAAGTAATTGCTGCGGTGCGGTCCGTGCGGATAATGCATCAGGAACTGCGAGGGGCGCGAGGGATCGGGGCGACCGCTCAGGAGAGTCTTGAGCGAGTGCCCGTCGACGATGTGCCGTCCCGCCGCGACCGGACCGCCCTCCGCCGAGACCAGTTCGAGGAGCGTGGGGAAGAGATCGGTCACATTGGCCATCTGGCTCTGAATCGCTCCGGCGGTGATGGGCAGGAGTTGCTGCGAGGGATACTCGGGGTTCGGCGAGGCCCAGGCGGCGAGGAAGGGCACCCGCATTCCGCCCTCGTAGTGGGAACCCTTTTTCCCGCGCAGCGGCTCGGCGCAGGCGACGATGTGCTGGGTTCCGAGAGGCGCGTCACTGCCGTTGTCCCCGAGAAAAATCACGAGGGTGTTTTCCGCCACTCCCAACTCTTCAAAAAAATCCAGCATGTCGCCGAGGGATTTGTCGACTCCCTCGATGAGCGTGGCGAAGGCCTGGGCCGCTTCGGGTTTGCCGCTGTCGCGGTAGTGCTCCGCGAAGCGGGGATCGGAGTGAAACGGAGAATGAGCCGCGTAGTGGGCCAGATGCAGGAAAAACGGAGTTTCCGACTCCACCGCCGCGCGCACCGCCGCCTGCGCCTCCCGGGTGAGGACTTCTGTCAGGAAAATGTCCTCCCCGTGGTATTTCTCGAGACCGGGAACGGCGTTGCGACCGGGTTTTTGTTTCGGTTTTCCCCCTGCGTTTCCCTTGTTGCCTCCTTTGCCCTTGGCTTTGCCGCCGCCCTTCTTGCGGCGCTCGAAATGATCGGTGCCGTAGTAGCTCCCCGGCGCTCCGTTGGAGGCTCCCGCGACGTTGACCTCAAACCCGATCTTGGTCGGGTCGGACCCTTCCGAGTGGCGCGGACCGAAGTGCGCCTTGCCCACGTGGATGCTGCGGTAGCCCCGGTCGCGAAGGACCCCGGCGAGGGTGACGTCGCCCGGTTTCAGCCCTTCCCAGTTCCACCCCGGCGGTCCCTGCTCGCCGCCGTTGTTCTTGTCGGGATGAATCCAGTTGGTGGTGCGATGCCGCGCCGCGTTCTGCCCTGTCATGATGCTGATGCGCGAGGGCGAGCAGACGCTCATGGCGTAGAATTGATTGAAACGTATCCCCTGCTCCGCGAGTCGCTCCATCGAGGGCGTGCGGTAGAAGTCGTTGTGCGGATACCGCCGCGGATTTCCTTCGGCGTCTGTCAGGAACGGTACCGAGCTGTCCATCACACCCATGTCATCGACCAGAAAAATGACAATGTTGGGCGCTTCCGATGCTCGCAGCGGAGCCGGAGAACAAAGCAGGCCAAAGCCAAGGACGGCGGCGAGCGGGAGAAAGCGCCGCCCTTGCTTCGAATCGGGTGGTCTGCGAGTCGGAGTTTTCATGCTCTTCGTGTCGTGTATTATGCGCCCGCCAGGGCCTGATCGAGATCGGCGATGATGTCGTCGACGTGCTCCAGTCCGATGGAGAGGCGGACGAGTCCGGGAGTGATCCCGCAAGCGGCCTGGGCCTCGGCATCGAGCTGGGAATGGGTTGTGGTGGCGGGATGAATCGCGAGCGATTTGGCGTCCCCCACGTTGGCGAGATGGGAGAACAGCTTGAGATTTTCGATGAAGTTTTTCCCCGCCTCCACTCCGCCGCGAATCCCGAAGACCACCATGGAACCGCCCTTGCCCCGCAGGTAGCGCTGGTTTTTCTCGAACTCCGGATCGCTCTCCAGGCCCGGATACCGCAGCCACTCGACCTTCTCGTGTCCCTGCAAATAGTCCACCACCACGCGGGTGTTCTCGCAGTGGCGGTCCATCCGCAGCGCGAGGGTCTCGATCCCCTGGAGCAGGAACCAGGCGTTGTCCGGGGCGATGCAGGCACCGAGATTGCGGAGCGGCACCGTCCGCATCCGCAGGATGTAGGCGAGCGGAGCGAGTGCTTCGGGCAGATCGTGCCCCCAGCGCAGCCCGTGATAGGAATGGTCCGGCAGGTCGAAGAGCGGATGTTTCCCCGCGGCCCAGTTGAATTTGCCCGAGTCCACCACGATCCCGCCGATGCCGGCCCCGTGTCCGCCGAGCCATTTGGTCAGCGAATGCACCACGATGTCGGCGCCGTGCTCCAGCGGACGGGTCAGGTAGGGCGTGGAAAAGGTGGAGTCCACGATGAAGGGCAGACCGTGGTCGTGGGCGACTTTGGCGACCGCTTCGAGGTCCGTCACCTCGAGGGCGGGATTGGAAACCGACTCGCAGAAAAGCGCGCGGGTCCTGTCGTCGATCGCGGCGGCGTAGGCATCGGGATCCTGGGAATCGACGAACTTCACCGTGATCCCGAGGGTGGGAAGAATGTCGTTGAACTGGGTGTAGGTGCCGCCGTAGAGATTGCGGGCCGAGACGATGTTGTCCCCCGCCTGGGCCAGGTTGATGAGGGAATAAAACACCGCCGACATCCCCGAAGCGACCGCGAGACCACCCATCTCGGGCGCTCCCTCGAGCAGGGCGACGCGCTTTTCCAGCACCTCGGTGGTGGGATTCATCAGCCGGGTATAAATGTTCCCCAACTCTTTCAGCGCAAACAAATTGGCGGCGTGCTCGGTCGAGTTGAAAACAAAGGAACTGGTGCGGTAGACCGGAACCGCACGCGAAAGAGTGGAAGAATCGGGCGTCTGCCCGCCGTGAAGACAAAGCGTTTCGAGTTTCATAAGGAGGATGTTTCCTCCGCAGCTTGCCAAACACCGCCCTCTCTGGCAAGAGAAACCCTCCTCCGCAACACGGCACCGAAGAGGAATCGGTTTCCTTTTGTCCGGTTCGTCGGTAGATTCCAGCATGTCCTCGATCATCGCCGACGTCCTCCTCCTTTCGCCCAACGACCTCATCCGCCCCGTTTCGATCGAGATGGGCGACGACGGCCACATCGGCCAGATCCACGAGGGACACCACCCGCCCGCCGGGAGCAAGGTGATCTTCGACGGCGGCGGCGAAGTCTACGTCACCGCCGGTTTCATCGACATCCACACCCACGGAGCGAAGGGATTCGATCTCTCCTACGCCACTCTCAAGGCCGTCGAAGCCATGGCCGAAGCCAAACTCGCCGAGGGCGTCACGACCTTCCTCCCGACGACCTGGACCGCCTCCCCCGAGCACAAGACCGCCATGGCCGAGGCCGCCGCCGCCTACCGCAAAGACCAGCGCTTCGCCCGCGCCCCCTTTCTCCACGTCGAAGGCCCCTACCTCAATCCCGCCCAGGCCGGAGCGCAGGACCCCCGCCACATGCGCAAACCCGACATCGAGGAGATCCGCCACCTCCACTCCATCTGCCCCATCGGGCTCCTCTCCCTCGCCGTCGAGCTCGAGGGCGCGATCCCCTTTCTCCGCGAGATGAAAGCCATGGGCATCGTGACCTCAGCCGCCCACAGCGCCGCCACCTACGCCGAATTCCGCGCCGCCAAAGAGGCCGGACTCGGACACCTCACCCACTACTGCAACCAGATGTCCGGTCTCCATCACCGCGAGGTCGGTCTCGTCGGGGCCGGTCTGCTCGACGAATCCATCCTGCTCGAACTGATCTGCGACACCATCCACCTCTGCCCCGACATGATCCAGCTCGTCTTCCAACACCGCGGTTGCGACCGGCTCATGCTCATCACCGACTCCATCGCCGCCTCCCACCTCGGCGACGGACGCTACCCGCTCCACGACGGGGAAATCATCGTCAAAGACGGCGCCGCCCGCATCCCCGCCGGCAACCTCGCCGGTTCCGTTCTCACCTTCGACGAAGCCCTCCGCAATGTCGTCCGGATCACCGGTCTGCCCCTCAACGAGATCGCCCGCACCTGCGCCGCCAACCAGGCCCGCTCCCTGCGGCTCAACGACCGCGGCGGCGTCAAACAGGGTCTCCTCGCCGACCT
>JAAYAT010000038.1 GCA_012719225.1 Verrucomicrobiaceae bacterium | reverse complement strand
GCGGGCTGGGTTGCGATCCGCTGGTGGTGACGACGCACGAAGGCCGTCCCACCAAGCTGGACGGGAACCGCTTGCATCCGGCCGTCAGCGGTGGCTCGACGGCGTTCACCCAGGCGGCGATTCTGGAACTCTATGACCAGGATCGCGCCAAGGGCTACCGGAACGCGGGCGCGGAGACGACCCGGGGGGATTTCGAGGAATCTTTCCTGACCCCGTTCCGCGAAGCGAAGTCGGGGAAAAAGGCGGCTCTGCTGGTGTCGGAGTCCACCTCGCCGACCCGTAGGGCGCTGTTGGAGGAAGTGGTCAAGGCCTATCCGGGGATGCGTCTGTTCTCCTACGAGGCGCTCCATCCGACCGGTGCGCGCGAGGCGGCGGCGGATCTCTACGGCGCGACGGCGCTGCCGGTGGTGAATCTCTCCCAGGCGGCCCGCATTCTTTCCCTGGATTGTGATTTTCTCGGCGATGAGCCGGTCGGCGAAGACGCCAACGCGGAGTATGCCTCGGTGCGACAGCCTGAGCGCGAGGGGGGTCCGGCCCGTCTCTATTCCGTGGAATCGACCTTCACCCTGACGGGCGGACAGGCGGACCATCGCTATCGTCTGCCGGGTTCGCAGGTGCTCGCGGTGACCGCGCTGGTGGCGAAGGAAGTGGGTGCCGCGCTCGGCGACGCCGCTCTCGGGTCTCTCGCCGATGCGGTGGTCTCGCGCCTCGTTCCGGTGGTCTACCGACAGGATTGGATTCGCGAATGTGCGGCGGACCTGGTCTCCCAAAAGGGAGCTTCGATCGTCCTGCTGGGCGGGCGTCAGCCCAAGGAGGCGCACGTCCTCGTAGCGGCGATGAACCGCGCCCTGGGAGCCTACGGTCCGCTTATTTCCTTGGTCGATCATCAGTTGGCGGCCTATGAGGGGCTCCCGGCCTTGGCCGATGCCGTGGAGAAAGGAGAGATCGAAACGCTTTTCGTGCTGAACGAAGGGGATGTCGCCTTCGACGCGCCGTCGAACTTGGAAATCCCCGCGAAGTTCGCCAAGTTGAAGAATTTGGTGCATCTCGGCTACCGCCTCAACCAAACCGCGAAAATGGCGACCTGGCACGTGCCGGGCGCGCATTTCCTGGAATCGTGGGGAGATCACTTCAGCCTCTCGGGGGTGTATTCGGTGCAGCAGCCGATGATCAATCCTCTCTGGGGCGGTGTATCGGAAGGGCGTTTTCTCCTTTCTCTGCTCCAGGACGACAGTTCCGGCGCGGCCTTGCTGGAGCGGGTCAAGAAGACCTTCACGGCGCTCGGCGGGAAGGATTGGAATCTCACCCTCCGCGACGGTTACGCCAAGGAAATCAAGCTGAAGCCTGGTGCCTTCTCGGGAGATCCCGCGGCCCAGCAAGAAGCTCTCTCCAAGGCGAGAATCCCCGATTTCCCCCACGCGAAAGGACTGGAAGTGGCTCTCACGCTCAGCAGCGCGGTCTACGACGGTCGCTTTGTGAACAACGGGTGGCTGCAGGAAGCGGCGGATCCGATCACCAAGCTCACCTGGGACAACGCCGCTCTCGTCAGCTTCTCGACCGCCGCGGAACTCGGATTCGAAGACGGGGATCTGGTGGAGTTCACGGTGGGGAACCGCCGGGTCACCGCTCCGGTGCTCCGGTCGCCGGGTCAGGCGGATTTTTCGGTCAGCCTGGCGGTGGGATACTACGGCGATCTCGCCAGCGACACCGTCAGCAAGGGAGTTGGTTTCAACGCCTACCCCCTGCTCACCACCGCACAACCCTATGTCGTCAGCGGTGTGCTCGTCAGTCCGCTCGGTCGGAAACACCCTCTCGCTCTCACGGCGGAGCACTACAGCATGGAAGGCCGCGCCATCGCCCGCGAAGGCACCGTCGACATGCTGAAGGAGAAGCCCGATTTCGCGCAAAGCCAGGGGATGGACGCGCACATCCCTGAGAACATGCCTCTCTACGAAGGTCCCGATTACATGGGGACGGAGGACAGGTCGAAGACTTTCATCAGTCCGATTCCAGGACATGAGTTCCACGTGGATCCGCATCACCAGTGGGCGATGACGGTGGACCTCAACACCTGCACGGGCTGCAACGCCTGTGTCATCGCCTGCCAGGCGGAGAACAACATCCCCATCGTCGGCAAGGAGCAGGTCATCAACGGTCGGGAGATGCACTGGATCCGGATGGACCGCTATTTCACCAGTCCCAAGGACGCGGAGATCATCTCCCAGCGCGGTGGGGCGCTCGATTACCTGACCGGTGCGGAGAGCACCCAGGACATTCCCGGTCGCCGCACCGTCGACGACGATCAGATCGAGATGATTTCCCAGCCGGTCGCCTGCCAGCAGTGCGAGAGTGCTCCTTGTGAAACGGTTTGTCCGGTCAACGCGACGGTCCATACCGGCGACGGTCTCAACGCGATGACCTACAATCGCTGTATCGGAACCCGCTATTGTGCGAACAACTGCCCCTACAAGGCGCGTCGTTTCAACTACTACGATTACAACAAGCGTCCTCTCGACCAGCTCGAACTGGGGCCGCTCGCTCCGGCGGCCGGTCCGGCTACGACGACCCAGCGCCTCCTCAAGAACCCGAACGTGACCGTGCGGATGCGCGGGGTCATCGAGAAATGCACCTACTGTGTCCAGCGGATCAACGCCGCGAAGATCGGTGCCAAGGTGGCGGCCCGCGACTCGGACGACATTCAGGTGAAAGCGAATTCTTTTACGGTGGCTTGTCAGGATGCCTGCGGTGCCGGATCGATCACTTTCGGAAACCTCAAGGCCGAGGGAGATCAAATCATCGCGGCGAAGAAAAATCCTCGCAACTACGACCTTTTGAAGTATATCGGCACCCGCCCGAGGACGAGCTATCTCGCCCGCATCAAGAACCCCAATCCGAAGATGCCGGGTGCGGCAGCGGTGGGCAAGGTGACCTCCGGGATGCATTAATTTTGAGTCTTTGACTGACCATGGCAAATACGAAAACAGCGAACACGGCAGTTCACCCCTCTGAAGCGGAGGGAGTCGTTCGCGAGCCGCTAGTGCTCAACAACCGCTCGCTCGGATGGATCACCGACCGCATCTGCGGGATTGTGGAGAATCGGCAACCTTTTGTCTGGTGGGTGCTTTTTGTGCCTTCGGTTGTGTTATTCGGTTGCCTGGTTTTCAGCCTCGTCTACCTCGTCTCGACGGGGGTGGGGGTCTGGGGAATGAACCATCCGGTCGCGTGGGGCTGGGACATCGTGAACTTCGTGTTCTGGATCGGGATCGGCCACGCCGGAACCCTGATTTCGGCGATTCTTTTCCTGACCCGTCAAAAATGGCGGACCTCGGTGAACCGGGCCTCGGAGGCGATGACGCTGATCGCGGTGATGTGCGCGGGGCTTTTCCCCGGATTCCACGTGGGACGTTTCTGGATGGTGTGGTTCCTCGCTCCGATCCCGAACTCGAACGCGATCTGGCAGAACTTCAAGAGCCCGCTGCTCTGGGACGTCTTCGCTGTCTCGACCTACTTCACGGTGTCGGTGATCTTTTGGTACATCGGGCTGATTCCCGATCTGGCGACGCTGCGCGACCGCGGCAAGGGACTCGCGAAAAAGGCCTACGGATTTTTTGCCCTGGGATGGCGCGGCGGCAACCGTCAGTGGCGTCACTACGAGATGGCCTACCTCATCCTCGCGGCGATCTCGACTCCGCTGGTGCTCTCGGTGCACTCGGTCGTGTCGTTCGACTTCGCGACCTCGGTGATTCCGGGATGGCACACGACGATCTTCCCGCCCTACTTCGTGGCCGGCGCGATTTTCGGCGGATTCGCCATGGTGCTGACCCTGATGCTCCCGGTGCGCAAGCTCTACGGGCTGGAGGATCTCATCACCGCCAAGCACATCGACAACATGGCCAAGATCATTCTCCTGACGGGGACGATCGTCGGCTACGCCTACATCATGGAGCTGTTCATCAGCTACTACGCGGCGAACAAGTTCGAGGGAGACGCCTTCCACATGCGGATTCTCTCGGGTCCCTATAGATGGGCCTACTACTGCATGTTCTTCTGCAACGTGATCGCCCCGCAGGTGTTCTGGTTCCACTGGTCGCGTCACAATCTCTGGATGGTCTTCCTTATCGTGAACATCGTGAACGTCGGGATGTGGTTCGAGCGTTTCGTGATCATTCCCACTTCGTTGGCGCAGGACTTCCTGCCCGGGCAGTGGGGCTACTACTCGGCTTCGTGGGTGGAAAAACTCATGTTCGCCGGCAGCTTCGGGATGTTCCTGATGCTCTTCCTGCTCTTCATTCGTTTTCTTCCCGTCATCGCCGTGAGCGAAGTGAAAGGGGTCTTGCCGGAATCGGATCCGCATTACCACGACTGGAAGAGGATTCGTGAGAAACGCCGCGGTGCGAAACGATAAAAGAGGACAATTTTCACCTTCAGAACAGTGAGCAATTCATCATCCAGTCCCCGTGAGATCTTCGGCTATGTGGCCGAGTTCTCCTCCGCCACCGAACTCTATCACGCTGCCGAAAAGGTCAGAGATGCCGGGTTCCGTCGCTGGGATGTCCACACGCCCTATCCGGTGCACGGCATGGATCAGGCCATGGGTCTCGGCAAAAGCTGGCTCTCGGCAATCGTCCTGATGGGAGGGATCACCGGATCGAGCGTGGCTCTGGGACTCCAATTTTTCACCCAGGTCAGCCTCTACCCCACCGTGGTGCAGGACAAACCGACCAACTTTTTCACCTTACCGGCCTTTTTCCCGGTGACCTTCGAGCTGACCATCCTGCTCTCGGCTTTCGCGACTGTTTTCGGTTTGCTCGGGATCCTGATGCTGCCGCGCTGGAATCATCCTCTCTTCAACTCGGGGCTTTTTTCCAAATTCTCGAATGACGGATTTCTGATGGTGATAGAGTCCCGTGATCCCAAATTCAAACGCGAGAAGACAAAAGAACTGCTCGAGGAAATGGGAGCCGGTGCGATCGAAGAAGTAAATTACTGAACCGGAAATTGGAATGCGTTGGTTTTTTCTCATATTAGCAATCTCGGTCGTGGCCGTCGTCTACGCCCTCGGTCCTCGTGGGGAGAAGTTCTCTTCCCCGCCTTTCCTGTTGTTCCCCGATATGGACAATCAGTACAAGGTGAAGCCGCAGAAACCGAGCGGGTTTTTCGCGAACGGTCAGGGCGCGCGGATGCCGGTGGAAGGAACCGAGCCGATGGGCCACAGCTTCCCGATCGCGGGAGCGGAAGAGAGCGGACGCGAGCGCAGCGAACTCGATTACAGCAGCGGGACGGACTATCTCAACACCGGGCTCTTCGGGGACTTCTACGGAAAAGGCTTCCCGGCGGAGTTGGAAATGGACGAGGCCTTCCTGGCCCGCGGCAAACAGCGTTTTCAGATCACCTGCACCCCCTGTCACGGGGAGTCCGGCAACGGTGCCGGGGTCGTTTCCAAATACTGGATGATCCCGCCCACCGCCAACCTGCTCGACCCGCGGGTGAAGGCCATGCCCGAAGGTCAGATTTTCTGGACCATCACCCATGGCAAGGGACTCATGGAACCCTACAACGGCGTCACCTCGGTGAGGGATCGCTGGGCCATCACGGCCTACCTGCGCGGACTCCAGGCGGCGTCCGGTAACTGAGATCATTTTTTACTAATCGGAAGACTTATGGCGGGATTAAAAGACGGCGACGATTTCAAGGACGGGGAATTTTTCAAATCCCCGGCCTTGCTCAAGCTCGTGAGCATGTGGGTGGGATTCGGCGGCATGGCGCTGTTCTTCCTGCTCCGTTTTGTCATGCCTGATCAGGCAGGAGCGATGGGCTACAGTTGGCTCTTTGCGGTCATCTTTTTCGTTTCTCTCGCGGTGGGCGGGCTCTTTTGGACGCTGCTGCACCATTCGAGCAACTCGGGGTGGGGGACGGTGATCCGGCGGCTCATGGAGCACCTCGGGGCACTGATTCCCCTGACCCTGATCCTCGGGCTGCCGCTTCTGATTTCGGGATTCGGTTTCCGCGATGCCCTGTGGGAATGGTTCCCGCAACGGGAGGCGGTGCTGGCTTCGGCCAATGAGGCGGCCGCACAAGAAAAAGACGCTTACGTGGTCGAGCGCCAGGCGGTCATCGCCGACGCCGAGGCGGCGGTCGAGCAGGCCAAAAAAGATCTCGCGGACGTGGCGGCACCCAGTCCCGGACATCGAGCTCATCTTGAAAAGAACATCCGAACGCTGGAGGCCAAGGCGGCCAAGCTGGCCGAGGAGGATCTTTCTCCCGAGGGCGCCCACGCCACTCTCGTGGACAAGCATTTCCAACACGACGAGGCCCTCCTCTTCGCCAAGCGCGGCTATCTCAACGAGGGCTTCTTCTGGGGACGTCAGATTTTCTACTTCCTCGCCCTCACCGGCATCGCCCTGGTGTTGCGCAAGTGGTCGGTGCGGCTCGACCACGACGGCGATCCCAAGTGGTTTCGCTGGATGCGTCGCGGCAGTTGCGGGTTCCTGCCCCTCTATGCGACGGCCTGGACCTTCCTCGTCTTCGACTGGCTCATGGCTCTCGACTACAGTTGGTTCTCCACGATGTGGGGGGTCTACCTCTTCGCCGGGGCGGCGCTGAACTCGATGGGGGTGCTCGTCCTCCTCGTCACCGGGCTGCGCAAGGCCGGTTATCTCAAAAACGTGGTGACGATGGAGCACTACCATCTCATGGGCAAGCTGATGCTCGCCTTCGTGATTTTCTGGGCCTACGTCGCGTTCTCGCAGTTCTTCCTGATCTGGTACGCCAACATCACCGAGGAAACGAAATTCTACCTGACGCGGAACACGGAATTCTGGAATGTCTACACGATCACCTTCCTCGTCATCGGGCACTTTTTTGTTCCGTTCACGGTTCTCCTCATGCAGGAGTGGAAAAAGCTGCCGCTGATCCTCTCCGGGGTGGCGGTGTGGAACCTCCTCATGCACGCGCTCGATCTCTACTGGATCATCATTCCGGAGCGCGGCCCCTCGCTGACCGCCCATCTCGGGGCGGACAAAATCGCCATGACGATCCCCGGGGCGTGGGCTTTTGATATCCTTGCTTTTGTCAGCGTAGCGGGCATCTTCAGTTTCTTCCTCCTCAAGCAGCTCTCCTCGACGAGCCTGTTCCCCTGCCGTGACCCGCGCCTCGACGAGTCGCTCAACGTGGTCAACTGATCAACCGAACGGATCGCCCAGAGCGGAAATACGTATTTCATGACT
>JAAYAT010000355.1 GCA_012719225.1 Verrucomicrobiaceae bacterium | reverse complement strand
TTACAGCCATGCCCCTTAATCTTGACAAACTCACGAACGTCAACCGCCGACCGGATGGCAGTCGCATAGCGCGCTGCCCGGCCTGTGCCGAAACAGGCCACGACAACAAAGGAGAGCACCTCATCATCTATCCGGACGGCAGATATGGATGCGTAGTCCACTCTCGCGACCATGAACATCGCAAGAGGGTCTTCAGTCTGGTTGGCTATCTGACTAACACCAGTCGTAGATCTGTGCGGATCGCCATCAAGCCAAAGGTCTGAAACTCATGATTCGCACACCGACGCATCCGTTTCACAAAGAACGAAGTTCGAACGATTACATGTGTCCTGCTCAAGTCGAGCCGCCTCGACTTAAGTCCGACACGACGATTTTCAGGTGGCGTGTCTGTGGGCGGACTGGAACCTTGAGGGCATGGACGAAACATCCCGTCTCCCCTCAGCTATCCAGGCCCTCTCCGCCCTGAGCGGCGTCCCCGGGGAAGAAGTTACGATTCAGGTCGCCGCGCTCCTGACCGCCCTCGGTGGACCCCATGCGGGGCTCATGACGCTCGGTGACGAGTTTCAGCCGGTCGGTTTTCACCTGCTCCACCTTGGAGGGGACTCGGCTCGTCAGCGTCGCCTCTCTCACCTGTTGTTCCAGCCGCTGCGCTACCTCCAGGAGGATCTGCTCGCATACAGTCGGTTGGCTCCGGCCAAGCAGTTCGACTCAATGTCCCGGGCGTATGTCAACGGACGCCCCAGCGACGAACACATCTACGTCGACCCGGAGTCGGAAATGGTCGATGGGACCGCGCGCAAGGACGTATACCACCTCGCTGACCTCAGTTCCGAGGCAATATCCCTGTCCAGCCCGTGGAGACGGAGAGAGGACGTGGACCGCTATTTGGACGAGATCGGTTGTAGGACACTACTTCCAGTCGACGGCATCCACCGCCATTTACCCGGACATACGACGCTGTCACAATCTGCCGTGGGTCGCCACGGGGGGCGGTGTCTGCTGGAGCCAGTCATCCTGCTCGACAATCCGGGTGCCGAGGTCCTGAGGAAACCATGGGTGGGAATGGATCGAGACGCCCCTCTGATTCTTGAGGAGTCCGGCCAGCTTTGGAAAGACGCCCTTCGGTCCGGGCCGGACCGTGCCACCCTTCATCGCATTCTGAGGGAGCGAGCCTTCGCCGATTCCTCTATCTCGGGCAAGGAGCGACACAGGGTCGGCTCTCCGCGCCTCTTTTCTCTCGTCACCGAGGAACTGGGACACCAGTTGCTATCGGAGCGTGAAACGGAGGAGTTCGTTGCCGCGATGCTGATCGTCCGTTCCTCGGGAGACGACACGATAGAGCAAGAGATGGACCCCGACGAAATCACCGAAGGCTACCGCCGTTACCGCGACACATTGAAAGGCCTGGCGAGATTGCGCCGCATCGACGCCCTTGACCTCTGGTGGACCGGCGTGAGGGGCAAAGCCGCGCTTCAGTTCTACGAGGGACAGAGAGAGTTCATCGGCCAACTGGAGACCGTCGCCCCGGCGGTGCGCCCTTTTGCCGCAGGGTTCCCGCATTTGCCCTCCAGCATCCTTTGGAGTCTGGCGAAGCTAGATCGGGCAGACGTAGCCTCCTGCGACATGGTCACTGCTGCTCTGTCACTTTCGGAGCGAGCCATGCGTGCCCACCTCGGAACGGTTCGGGAACTGCGCCACGATGCCGAGGCCGTTCGGATCGAGCGGAAGGCGACAGAAATGCTCTGGAAGCTCAGCGAGGTCGAGCCCTGCACCTTTCGCGAGTTGGTGCGCAAGTATGCGGTGCAGCGTCGCGAGCTCCACGAACCGATACTGAACCACCTGGTCGAGGCTGGGAAGGTGCTGCGTCTCGACGGTAGTCACTTGCGTCTGGCGGAATCGGCTAGAGAGGAGTTGGGCGCCACGGTGGTCAGTCAGGAACGTCCCGACGTTGTCACTGACGGTGGCTGACTTCCTATCCTTCCCGTGTAGCGTAGAAGGGCAAGCTCCCGATTCTGGATGTCGCTGGCCGGGTTCCAAGGACTCTGTGGCGCTACGAGCCGACCCAGCCCCTTCCATGCGATGCCGTGGGAGCGCGGCGGCCCGCAGCGGAGTGCGGCGATATGCGGCGGATGCAGCCAATTTCGTAAGAACCTTCCCCCTCCTCGCCCGGTTTGTGAAGCGCCGCGTCCACGACGACAATCGACCGTTTGACACGCTGACCGACTGACACTGTGGCAGGCCGACTTAACCTTCGACTTACTTTTTTGTGTGGCGTGTCGAGGATCTTGAGGAAGACTTCTTCTGTCCATGGCTGCTTACTCCGACATTCCCGCCTATCTCCGGCTCGATGAGGACTTCGGTCATCTCGGCTCTTTCAGGCAGACCCGCGTGTGGTCGATGGCGACCGGACTGGCAGAGGGTTTCGCCATTGAGATCGAGGTTGCACTCGTCGCCATCCTCTCGGGCATTGCCCACACCATGGGAGGAATGATCCGGACCTCAACGACCTTCGCCTCGGTCGATCCGCCGTTCTCACTTTTGGTAGTGACGCCCGAACCCGACCCGATCTGGCCGGAAGTTCCAGTGCGGTTCCTCACCCACGAGTTCGGCGTCGCGATGCGACAGAGCTTGGAGACTTACCTGACTCAGAAGGGGATGGAGGCCAGCACGACGGGGGAGAATCCCTCAGACACGAGCCTCAAGAACGCGGCCGAACTGGCCGAGCGCGTCTGGGTCGACGGTATGGTCGAACGTATCGCGACAAACTCGGTGCGCTTTCCCTTCCCGCGTTCCTTGATCGACAGTCGTGTTTTGCTCTCCACCCCGGCGGTGGGTCTGCGGAGAGCGTTCCGCCATTTGGAGCCCATCCAAAAACACCAGCTTGAGATGGCGTTGAGCACCAACTCGCGGATCATCGCGCCCGACGGAGAGAAGAGTAGCGGTGTGCCCGCTTTCTACTGGCAGACAGCCCGTGCGGCCCTCACCCCGCTCCTCACGGAAAACCCCTGGCTGGTCAGCGTGCCATTTGTCGTTGTGGAAACGACGAAGCCGGGTCTGGCTAATCTCGACACCTCTCTCCCCTGCGTCACGGAACTGCACCGCCGATGTCATTCGCTTTTCGGAAAGCGCCAGGCGGCCGGAGGGCGGAGCCGCAGCATTCACACCAGCGCCAAGATCTTCCTTCCCTACAGCGCCTTTCTCGAAGAGGCCCAGGCATCCACCACCGGGGGAGCGCACCTCGCGTCGCTTCTGCCACCCCGGAGGGTTGCCGAACTTGGTCTGAAACTCACGTCGGTGCTCACCGTCCTGGAAGGCAAGCAGCAGCCAGGGGAACTCGAGGCGCGACTCGGACTCGAACTGGCGAAACGGCTCTCCATCAGGCGTCATCAGATCCTGAATGCCTCGATGCCCGCCGACGTGGTTCGGGCCGCCCCCGACTT
>JAAYAT010000354.1 GCA_012719225.1 Verrucomicrobiaceae bacterium | reverse complement strand
CGCGCCATCCTCCACTGGCAGGATTTCTCCATCGCGGCGGGTGAGACGACCCGCTTCGTCCAACCTTCCGCCACCAGCGCCGCCCTCAATCGCGTTCTCGGCGGCAACCCCAGCGCGATTTACGGCACTCTCAGCTCCAATGGGCAAATTTTTCTGATCAACCCCAACGGGATACTCGTCGGACCGAGCGGCGTGGTCGATACGGGTGGTTTCCTCGCTTCGACCCTGGACATATCGGACGAAAATTTCCTTTCCGGTGGAGATTTGCGCTTCAAAGGGACCTCCGACGCCTCGGTGGTCAACCTCGGAAAAATCAGCGCCTCGTCCTCCGATGTCATTCTCATCGCCCGGACGGTGGAGAACCACGGGACGATAGAGGCACCCAACGGCACCGCGGCATTGGCGGCGGGCAGTGAAGTTTTGGTGAAAGCCGATGGCGAAGAGCGCATCTTCGTCGAGGCGGGCAGCGCTGAGGGCACTTCGAAGGCGACCCAGGCGGGCCTGATCCGGGCGGCGGCGGCGGAGATCAAGGCCGCCGGAGGCAACGAATACGCCTTGGCAATCAAACACACCGGCGTGACCCGGGCCACGGGAGTGACGAAGCGGGGCGGACGGATTTTTCTGAGCGCCGGAGGCAAGGGCACCGTTCGCCACAGCGGAACAATCACGGCGCGGAAAAGCGACGGGAACGGCGGGCAAGTCAAGGTCGAGGCCGCCCGAATCGACCTGGCTCCAGAATCGAAGATCGACGTCTCGGCGGATCCCGTTTCGCCGGTCGGAAACGGCGGCGAAGTGCTCATCGGCGGCGGCTACCAGGGGCGGGACGCCTCCATCCGCAACGCCGAAGCGGTGACGGCGGAGGAGGGCTCGCTCATCCTCGCCGACGCAGCGGCGGAGGGTGACGGAGGCCGGGTGATCCTTTGGTCGGACGACACCACCCGTTTTGCCGGGACGATCTCGGCGCGGGGCGGTTCGGAGTCCGGCGACGGCGGTTTTGCCGAAGTGTCAGGGAAAGAGAGTCTGGCCATGAGCGGCTTCGCCGACCTGAGCGCGGCCAACGGCGCTTTCGGCCATCTCCTCCTCGATCCCGGATCGGTGGTCATTCAGGCCGGGCCGAGTACGAACTCCGGTTTCGACATCTTCAACGACGCTTGGATCGCCAATCAGCTGGGTTTGGGTAGCGTCACCATCGCGACCAGCAACGCCTCGACCGGTAATGAAACGATCACCGTAAACGCCGATGTCAATATTGAGTGGGCGCAGCCGACCACCCTGACCCTGGATGCCGGAAGCAACATCGTGTTTGAGGTCAACACTGGTTCCGCGACGGGCTACACTGGCCCCGGGCGTGTGGGAAGTTCAGCTTACACGGAGGGAGCCATCATTACCAATACCTACAGCGGGGCGAACTTTGATGCCATTGTGATGCGGGCCAACCAGGGAACCGTTCCTGTGGCAGGAGTCATCGGCATCAGCCTGAGGGGAGCCACCCTCAGCACCCTCTCCGGGAATATCGACTTGGCAGGAACCGCCTCGGGCGGCAGTCAGGAAGGAATCGTCATTTCGCATGGTAGCTATCTCCGATCAAACGGCGATGGCAATATTCTACTCAACGGCCAAGGCGGACGTTCGGGTTTGCGAATGTTTTTCGGAGTCTCGGGTGGTCCCCGAGCGCAAATCGATGTGGCGGACGGAAATCTGACGATACACGGAACCGCAGGCGATGGGGTGACGAATCATGCGGGAATTTTCTTGGACGGTGCCCGGTTCAATTCGACCGGAGCTGGAAACATTGAGATTTTTGGACATGGTGGCTCGGGGGCGGCAGATGCAAACCGTCGGGGAGCTTGGATCTACTCGACTCAGTTTGCCCTGCAATCCACCGGCTCGCTCAACATCGAAGGTCTCGCCAATAGCGGGGATAGCCACGGTTTGTATTTTCAAAGCGGCGGCATCACCCACTCCGGTAGCGGCTCCATCCGTCTGGCAGGCCAAGGCGCAGGGGCTAACGCGGATATTTTTTCGGACATGTCTGTGGGCGGAGCCGCTGCGAGCGGGGACATCACCCTCGTGGCGGACAGGCTCGAATGGACGGCAGGCACCATTCGCTCGACCGGTGATCTCTACGTCACTCCCAGGACCCCGAGTAAAAGCATCGGGATCGCCGGGGGTGTCAGGGATGTCCAATTGGATGCGGCCTTTCTCAATCGAATCCAGGACGGCTTCAACTCCATCACCATCGGAGCCGACGATGGCAGCGGGGCCATTAGCGTGGGGAGCTACACCTTCAAGGACAATGTGATCCTCCGCACCCCCATCGGCAACGGGGACATCGTCCTGAACGGTGCCCTCGCCACCGGGAGCGGTTCGCAGGCGGGCACCATCACCCTCCAAGCCGGACGCAGCATCCTCGGCAACACGGGGGCCTCGGTCACGACGCAGGGCGGGGACATCGTTTTCAACGCCGACCGCGATGAGAGCAACGGCGGCAACATCCAGCTCGTCGGCACCGACGTTGCTTCCCACGGTGGCGACATCGTCATGGGAGGCGGAGCCGATCCCCTGACCACGGCG
>JAAYAT010000353.1 GCA_012719225.1 Verrucomicrobiaceae bacterium | reverse complement strand
AGTCCCTCGCCCAGATTCTCGTGCATCTGGTTTTCTCCACGAAAAATCGGGATCCCGTGCTTTCCGATGAATGGCGTGACGAACTCCATGCCTATATCGGCGGCATCGTCGAGAACCACAAAGGAACACTCCTGAAAGCCGGGTCGGTGGCCGACCACATTCATTTGCTGATCGCCCATCCCCGCACCTGCGCCCCGGCGGAGTTGGTGCGGGAGATCAAAACCGGATCGTCCAAATGGTTGAAAACCAAGTCCCCGCATCTGGCGGGATTTCATTGGCAGGGCGGATATGGGGTTTTCTCGATCAGTCCGTCGCATCGGCCAGCGCTGGAAAAATACATCGCCAATCAAGCGGAGCATCATCGTGTTGCGACCTTTCAGGAGGAATATCGGAAATTGTTGGGGAAATACGGAATCGAATATGACGAACGCTATGTTTGGGATTGACCGTCATGCCGCCCTTTCAGGGCTTGGATCGTTTCGGGCATAGAAACCCGGGGCGATGCCCCGGGCTATCGCATCCTGCCGCTTCGCGGCATCGTGACACCAGGTCGCGGTGGAAAACGCCCGCCTCGTCGCCGACGTCTTTTTCACCGCCCACGCCCTCTCTTTGGAGGCAGCGGAGTGATCCGGTTGTTTTCATCTTGTCGAGAGGAGGATGGTCTCAATATTCGGGATCGCGGTCAAGCCCCGCCGCCGCGGCGGGCGACGCACATATCACTGATCGCGCCTCTTTGCTTCCGTGACTTTGCGCCTACTTTTCGTGCAATCAGAGAAATATCGCCATGCAAAAGAAGAATCTCGCCACGGATCGTCGTCATTTCCTCAAAGCCGCCTTCGCCACTTCCGCCGTATTCGGCGCGGAGAACGCCCTCGCCGAATCGAAAACCCGCGAGGCCGGGGAGAACGGAGGGCGAGCCAAAAACGTGATCTTCATGGTCAGCGACGGCATGAATCACGGAGCGCTCTCGCTGGCACGACAATTCCTCGAATCGGACGGGAAAGCGCAATCCCACTGGATGCGACTCTATCGCGAGCGGCCCGTCGTGCGGAGTCTCGTCGAGACCTTTTCGGCGAACAGTTGCGTGACCGACTCCGCCGCCGCCGCGAGCGCCTGGGGCGGCGGACAGCGGGTCAACAACGGAACCCTCAATTTCCTCCCCGACGGTTCGAAGGCGGTCACCCTCCATCAGAAATTGAAAAAGACCGGGCGCAAGACCGGCCTCGTCACCACCGCCACGATCACCCACGCGACCCCGGCGGGATTCGCGGTGAACATGGAGAGCCGTGGAGACGAGGCGACCATCGCCGCCCAGTATCTCGAGCGCGGGGTGGACGTGCTCCTCGGGGGAGGACGGAAATTTTTCAGCGCCGATCTGAAAAAAGAATACGCCGCCGCCGACTACGATGTGGCGGAGTCCAAAAAGGCCTTCGCCGCCCTCTCCGGCGAGAGCGACAAGCCGCTCCTGGGGATTTTCAACGACGGTCATCTGCCCTACAGCATCGACCTCCAGAACGTCCCCGAGATCGAGGCCGCCATTCCGACCCTCGCGGAAATGACGGAAAAGGCTCTGGCGCGTCTCGCTCCCTCGCCGGACGGATTTTTTCTCCTCGTCGAAGGCGCCCGGATCGATCACGCCGGCCACGCCAACGACGCCGCCGCCTCGATCCACGATCAGATCGCCTTCGACGACGCGATCGGAACCGCACTGACATTCATTGAATCACACCCCGACACCCTCCTCGTTATCACCACCGACCACGGCTGCGGCGGGATCCAGATGAACGGAGTCAGCGGCAAAAAGGGCCAGCCGATCGGCCCGGGGATCTACAACGCGAGCAATCACAGCTTCGACCAGCTCCGCGGTTTCAAACGCTCTCTCGAATGGATGAAACAAAACGGCGTATCCGGCCTGAGCGGTCCGCCCCTCGGCGAGGCCCTCGCGAAACACACCGGACTCACCCTCACGGAGGACGAGATCAAAGCGGCCCAGGGACTGAAGTCGTCGATGGAGGACATCTACCAGAAATACACCGGGGTCGGCTGGACGAGTGGCAACCACACCGGAGAGCTCGTCGAGTTTTGCGCCCTCGGACCGGGGAGCCGCCGGTTTCCCGCCTTTCTGCGGAATTGCGATGAACATGCGCTGATCCTGGAAGCGCTCGATCTGGGCTAGCTTTTTAGCTGTTAGCTTTTTAGCTGTTTGGCTTTTCAGGGGTTGCGTCACCGACCTGTCCACGAGGCGGGGTCGAGGCTGCTGGCTGTTGTTGTCGGTGGCCTCCTGAAGCGTAGGGGCGGCAGGCTCCGGTTCGGACGCGCCAGCACGGGCCACGGGCATCCTGCCCATAGGCGTCAACCTAAGCGGCTGCCAATTCAGGCATTGCTGATTAACATTCAACACTTTACGAAGATTCCACCAGACATCCATTGCCGGGTCCAGCCGGCTGGATGTGAACACTCCAAAGCCACTCCATGCCGGGCCGCGCAGCGGCGAACTCTTCTCGAACCTCAAGTCCGCTCGCTTTCTCAACGCCACCGCAAGGT